>CACZYF010000016.1:38002-73748 GCA_902785355.1 uncultured Ruminococcus sp.
CGCGGGCGACCGATGGTCGCCCCTACGGCACGATCATACGAGGGACATTCGCACAGCGACATCGTAGGGGCGGTCATTGACCGCCCGCTGTGACAGAATATTGTAAGCCCTATCCGACGTTTTCGATATCAATAACGTCCGTCATTTGCGAGCGACCGATGGTCGCCCCTACAATTCCTCACTCCTCACTCCTAACTCCTCACTAACACAAAAGTCCCCTTACGCCGCATTATATGAAATTTACGCGATAGATATTACAAAGGTGTAGTGAAACTGAACATAATTTCTCCTTATTTGCTTGATATTTAATTAATAATGTATTATAATATAGGTGGGAAGTTTTTGAGAAATACGATCCGGTATTTTTCAGGCAAAACGCTCTTTCATTTAGGAGGAAATCATGAGAGTCAAAAAATGTTTGAGTATGCTGCTTGCTGTCATCATGATCGGCACGATGATCACATCGCTCCCGATCACAGCGAGCGCAGTGGATATCCACACGGCGGCGATCGGCGAGGGTACCGTCATCACCGTCAAAACGGCAGAGGAACTCAATACCGCATGTGATAGTATCAATGAAAACGGCGGCATATACACCATTGATTTGACCGATAGCTTTGAAGGTCAAGTCAATATCACTAACGAAGCTGCCGTAGTCACCGTGATCAGCAGTAAAGGGAAAACTCTTACCAACCCCACAACGGCAGTTTATGTGGAAAACGGTGCGACAGTAAAGCTCGGCGGTAACGGTAACACAAAATTGACCTTGCAGGGCAACGATCAACCTCATAATACCGGTGAGGGTAACGATGATCCGGGCTTGATTTATATTTTGCCCGGCTCGACTTGCGAGATGAATGAGAACGTCACCCTCAAAGACAGAAAAGGAAACAACTACCTCGGCGGCGGCGTTACCGTACAGGGCGGCAGCTTCATCATGAACGGCGGTACCATCGAAAACTGCGGTATCGACGGCGGTTCCGTCTGCTACGGCGGCGGCGTTGCGGTATTCAACAGAGGCACCTTCACCATGAACGGCGGCACGATCTCCAACTGCTATGCTATTTCGACCTATGACAGCGAACTCGATCCTAACCACCTGACCGCTTTAGGCGGCGGCGTCTTTGTCACCTCCGGTTCCGTATTCACGATGAACGGCGGTACGATCAGCGAGTGTACTGCCTCGGTTTGCGGCGGCGGTGTGGCGGCGGTCGGTGCCGTTGATAACTCGCATTATAACAGTATCGTTAACATCAACAGCGGTACGATCAGCGATAATACAGCGGCAGGCGGCGCGGGTGTTTTTGTCTCCCGCTTTCTCTATGCAAAAGCCGACCCGATTGCGGTAAGCGCAGCGTTAGCCGGCTCAACGAGCGCGGGCAGCAGCGGCTCAACGGACGGTTTGCAGGGCGACGCTCCGAGCGAGCCCGGTCTCTATATCGACACAAATTCGGATTCGGATTCAATTTTGATCAAGAACAACCATGCCGACGGCACATATGTTAAAAATGCCAACAAGCGATATGCAAACGGCTTAGGCGGCGGTATTCTCGTCGCAAATCTGGGAACATACACAGCTCAGATCCATAACGCCGAGATCACCGGCAACCGTGCGGATATAGGTGCAGGCGTCGCGGTATTCCATTTCACAACAAAGCCCGACATTGACAACTGCACGATCACCGGCAATACAGCCGTAAGAAACGGCGGCGGTATCGCGATGATAAGGAACGATAAAGGCGGCACTGTATTAAAGAACACCACCATCACCGGCAACACCTCCGGCGACCGCGGCGCGGGCGTATACTACGACGAGGATTCACCTCTGCACATCTCGGGCGCGGACATCATCCAAAACAACACCTACAACGACGCCTTGAACAACCTCAATGTATTCAGCGTTGAAAAGCCCGTGTATGTAGACGGCGACCTTACCGGCTCGCAGATCGGTCTCTCCGACCCGAGGCTCTGGGACGACGGCAAGAGCGATATCGAAGCGCCCGACGACGGCGCGGCGGAGCTTTTGACAAACGGCTACAAAACGTATAATCCCGAAGCTCACCCGAACGAGTACTTCACCTCCGACCACGAAACTTGGATCGTGGAAAGAACCGTGAAAACAACAACAGAAGTAGGTGTTCCAGGATCGGAGTATCTTGTATACACAGTTAAAAGGTATCCGGTGATAACCAAAGGCAATTACGCAGGTTTGAAGAATCAATATATAATAACAGATATTCAGAACCCTAACTTAACTACTCTTTCAACTAATAATGATATTATCAGTGAGCTGAAATACCGTTTTGAAAGCTCGAACAAGTATACAATTAACGATCTAAGCTACCCGAGCGTAGGGTCAACATATATTAAGTACACGCCTAAAACTTCTGACAGTCCGTTATCTTTAATTGTACTTCAAAAAGCACCCAATAAGAATGAAGTAACATTAACATATTACGGAAAGCAACCGCAAGGTAGTACCGTTGTTTATACAGCGTCTCCAAGCATCCAGTCAGCATACCCGTATTCAGAAGAATTGGTGTTAAAGATAACCAGATCCACCTCAGAGATCAATTCCACTTTTTCGGAATCTTCCACCGAGGAAAAAATCAATTATATAAACGCAGATCCTCCGGGAGGTGTTTTATATGAGTATGATGAATACGGCGATGTAGCCGCGAAGCTTACAATTGTAAAGACCGAAACGATATATACTCAAAACACTATTTCTGAGACCGGAACCGATGATGAAGTCCGGCTTGTTCGCATTGACAAGCCTAACTATCACATCAACAATACAGATATCGCCAATACTACTACATACGGCGGCGACGATATTTTCACCTCCTATGTGGAAGCGGCAACCGGAGAAGAGATAAAGGTCGGCGATACGATCAGGAGGTGTTACACCATCCCCGAGGTCAAGGCAGACAAAAACAACAGCTGCCCCTACATCTTCAAGGGCTGGTACTACGATCAGGAGAACGACAACGATACCCATCCCGTGAAGTTCGGTACCGACAAATACGCAAAGGATATCTACGCCCACTGGATCAAGGTCGATGACGTTGACAAGGACGCGGAGGATACCAACGAGCTTCCCGCGGGATATACCAAATACGGCGGCTTTGACCTCTGCGGCGTGCAGGTACGCAAGGAGCGCACGATTGATTCAAACTTCGGCGGCGAGAGTATGCCCGGAGGCTTACGCTTCGTCACCTCACTGAGCAAGGACGTTGTCAACAAGATCAACGCGATCAAGCCGAACAACATCGAATACGGCTACGTTGCAACGAATCAGGATAAAGAGGGCTGGATCAATTATCACAACAACGTTGGAAGAAAGCTGCAGTATGTCAGCGACGGCGACAACGGAATCAATACCTCCGAGACCGCAACCGACGAGAATTACTTCGGCTTTGCTACGAACGTTGTCTGCACATCAAAACAGTCCAACGGTACAGGCGGCGTCGTCAGGGAGGATCATCGCAGCTACGGCGACTATCTGCTCTACACCCTCGTCGTTACCTATGAGGGCGACGACGGAACAGGCTACGAAAAGAATGTACTGGCTCGTCCGTACATCCGATATAAAGACGCCAACGGCTTGGATCGCGTCGCATACAGCGAATACCGCGGTAATTCCAACACCCTCGGCGGCTGCTATACCAGCTATAGCTATAGCAAAAACAATCCGGATGCGTAACAGGAGGTAACAGATGAAAGAACAATATGAAAAGCTTACCTTGACGGTCACGCACTTCGACAGCGATGACGTCATCGCGACCTCTGAGATCGACAGGAACAACGCCTACAAAGCACTGGACAGCCTGAGCAGCAGCAGCACAAGGGTTCCCGGCAGCTGGTTTTAATTAGAACAGGACGTGCCGGTTCGTATCCGAAAGGATACCGCACGCTGCTCCCGCCGATAACCGGAGTCAGTGATCCCGAAAATACCGAAAAAATAATACACGGTACAGCCATCGTAGGATCGGTCATTGACCGCCCGCTGTCGCAGGGAGTTGTGAAGCATATCTAACGTTTTCGATATCAATAACGTCCGTCATTCGCGGGCGACCGATGGTCGCCCCTACGGCGGGAGCAAGCCCCCGCCCTACAACTCTATGCAACGTTTATACAATTCCTAATTCCTCATTCCTAAAAATCCCCCTTACGCTCCATTTAATGCGGAGCATAAGGGGGAATTTTTTGTTTTATCATTTTGTCTTGAAGCGGTAGGGAGAAAAGTCGAAGGTCGCGAAGTAATCGTCCATCGTCTCGGCGCGGCGGATCAGCTGATGGGTGCCGTCCTCCTTTAAGAGAACCTCCGCTGATCTGAGCTTACCGTTATAGTTATAACCCATCGCGAAGCCGTGAGCGCCCGTATCGTGGATATAGATCAGGTCGCCGGGCAGGATCTCCGGCAGCATACGGTCGACAGCAAACTTATCGTTGTTCTCGCACAGACCGCCGGTCACATCATACTTGAAGGTACACGGCTCGTTCTCCTTACCCAGCACGGTGATGTGATGGTAGGAGCCGTACATCGCGGGGCGCATCAGGTTCGCGGCGCAGGCGTCGAGACCGATGTAGTCCTTGTAGATGTGCTTGGTATGCAGGCAGGTCGCGATCAAGGCGCCGTAGGGCGCCATCATGTAGCGGCCGAGCTCCGAGAAGATCGCGACGTCATCCATGCCCTCGGGTACGAGGATCTCCTCGTACTTTCGGCGAACCAGCTCGCCGATCAGCATAATATCGCCGCAGGGCTCCTCGGGACGGTAATCCACGCCGATGCCGCCCGACAGGTTGATGAAGCTGATATGCACGCCGCAGCGGTCGCGCAGACGTACCGCAAGCTTGAAGAGGATCGCGGCAAGCTCGGCGTAATAATCGTTGGAAACGGTGTTGGAGGCTAAGAACGCATGGATGCCGAAGTGCTTCGCACCGTCAGCCTTGAGTCGGGTGAACGCCTCAGCCATCTGATCCTCGCTCATGCCGTACTTCGCCTCACCCGGGTTGTCCATGACCTGAACGCCGGTACGGGACGCCGCAAGCTCGAAGGTACCGCCGGGATTATAGCGGCAGCATACGGTCTCGGGCACGCCGCAGACGCGCTCGATGAAGGGGACAAAGTTGAGGTCGTCGAGGTTGATGTACGCGCCCAGCTCATACGCCTTCTTCATATCCTCCTCGGGGGTCACGTTGGAGGAGAACATGATGTCCTCGCCCTTGAAGCCGCAGGCTTCGCTCATGACCAGCTCGGTCAGCGAGGAGCAGTCTACGCCGCAGCCCTCTTCCTTGAGGATCGAGAGCAGGTAGGGGTTCGGGGTCGCCTTGACGGCGAAATACTCCTTGAAGCCCTTGTTCCAGCTGAACGCCTTGTACAGACGGCGGCAGTTCTCGCGGATACCTTTTTCATCGTAAACGTGGAACGGCGTCGGGATATCCTTGATGATATCCTGAGCGATCTCCTTGGTCAAAAACGGTGTTTTTTTCATATACTCATACCTCCCAAGTATTCCTTGTATTGCCAAAGCCTCCCTTTCCTAAGGGAGGTGGGCTCGCCGCAAGGCGAGGTCGGAGGGTTGCCGTTTCATTTTGATTTATATGTGAGACAGCGGCGGAAACCCTCAGTTGCTTCGCGACAGCTCCCTTAGGAAAGAGAGCCGGTGATCGCTTCTTCGATCTGCTGTGCGCCGTCGCCCTTAAGAGCTGAGAACGGATACAGCGCCACGCCCTCGAACTCCGAGAAAAGCTCGTTGAAAAAGTCAAGCTGCTTCTGATACTCGCCCTTATTGAGCTTGTCCGACTTGGTCATCACGATGATGAACGGGATACCGCTGTCGTAGAGGAAGCGGATCATGTTCATATCGTCGGCGGAGGGCTTATGGCGCATATCGATGATCTGCACCACCAGCGCGATCCTTCTGCCGGCGGCGAAGTAACCCTCGACCAGCTCCGCCCAGCGAAGCTTCTCGACCTTGCTGACCTTGGCGTAGCCGTAGCCCGGCAGATCGACGAGGTTGAACGAGCCCGCGTCAAAGAAGTTGATGGTCGCGGTTTTTCCGGGCTTTGAGCTGACGCGCGCGAGCGATTTTCGGTTGCACAGCTTATTGATCAGCGAGGACTTGCCCACGTTGGAGCGGCCGGAAAAGACCACGTCGGGGCGGTCATCCGGGCGCAGCTGAGAGCTAAGTCCCGCGGAATAGGTAAATTCTACATTCAGCATAGGAACTCCGTTTCAGTTAGAAGTTAGGAGATAGGAGTGAGAAGTTATCGGCGGGACACCCGCACCCGAATGATATGGGATTAAAACTCCTAACTTCTCACTTCTCACTAATTATGCGTTCGCCTCACGGCGTTTGTTGTCCTGTTTCATCGGCTTTTTGCGTGCGGAAGAAGACTTTCTCGCGACAGCCTTCTCCTCCCCCGCGAGAGCTAATCTCAGCACCTCGTCGACAGTGGATACGGGATGATAGGTGATGTTCTCCCTAAGCTCGGGGTCGAACTCGGCGAGGTCGCGCTCATTCTCCTTAGGGATGATGACGTTGCGCACGCCCGCCTTATAAGCCGCCATGCTCTTTTCCTTCAAGCCGCCGATCGGGAGCACCTTACCGCTGATGCTGATCTCGCCGGTCATGGCGAAGTCGGCACGCACGGGAATACCGGTCAGAGCGGAACACAGCGCGGTGGCGATAGTCACGCCCGCGGAGGGGCCGTCCTTCGGGATCGCGCCCTCCAAGGCATGGATATGGATATCGTTGTTCTTATAGAAATCGGGGTCGATATGCCAGCGGTCACAGCGGGTACGGATCGCGGTAACAGCCGCCTTGGCGCTCTCCTGCATCACGTCGCCGAGAGAGCCGGTCAGCTCGAGCTTACCTGTACCGTGCATCACGACGCATTCGAGCGGCAGGAGCGTACCGCCGACAGCGGTCCACGCCAGTCCGTTGACCATGCCGACCTCGTCCTTCTTCGCCGAGATATCGTCGAGATATTTCTTCACGCCGAGGAAGGCGTCGAGGTTCTTATCGCTGACGCGCACAACAGCGTCGGGATCGGAGAGGATCGTAACAGCCGCCTTGCGCAGGATCGCGGAGAGCTCGCGCTCGAGGTTACGCACGCCCGCCTCGCGGGTATAGAAGTCGATCACGGCATAGATCGCCTTGTCGGTCATGCGGAAGTTTTTCTTCCTGATCCCGCTGAGCTTCATCTGCTTCGGGAGCAGGTGCTCCTTGGCAATATGGAACTTCTCCACACGGGTATAGGACGGCAGCTCGATCACGTCCATACGGTCGCGCAGCGGCGCGGGGATGGCGTCGGGATCGTTCGCCGTGGTGATGAACATCACGTCCGAAAGGTCGAACGGCAGATCGATATAATGGTCGACGAAGGCGAAATTCTGCTCGCTGTCGAGCACCTCCAGCAGTGCGGAGGACGGATCGCCCTTGTAGTCGGCAGAGAGCTTATCCACCTCGTCGAGGATCAGTAAGGGGTTGCGTGAGCCGCACTTGCGCAGGGCGTTGATGATACGTCCGGGCATCGAGGCGATATAGGTACGGCGGTGGCCGCGGATCTCGGCTTCATCACGCACGCCGCCCAGCGCCACGCGATAGCTCTTGCGTCCGATGGCGTCGCCGATCGAGGTCGCGATGGAGGTCTTGCCGATACCGGGAGGACCCACCAGACATATAATCTGTCCCTTCGACCGATCGCTGAGCTTACGTACGGCAAGCTGCTCGATGATGCGCTTCTTGACCTTATCCAGCCCGTAGTGGTCACTGTCAAGCTTCTGTCTTACGGCTTCAAGGTCGATATTCTCCTCGGTCGCGGTATTCCACGGCAGCTCAAGGACGGTGTCTATGTAGGTCTCGATCACGCTGGATTCGTTCGTACCGATGGGCAGGCGCTCGAGGCGGGAACACTCCTTCAAGAGAGCTTTCTCCACTTCCTCGGGCAGCTTTTGGTCGGCGATCTTCTTGCGCAGCTCGTCGATATCGTTGAACTCGCCGTTCTCGCCCAGCTCGTCGCGGATGACGTTCATCTGCTCACGCAGGAAGTAGTCGCGCTGGCTCTGGTCGATGCGGGAGCGCGCCTTGTCCATGATGTCCTGTTCGACGGTCATGATGAAGATCTCGTTCTGCATCGCGTCGATCAGCACCTCGAGACGGTCGGAGAGATCGACGGTCTCCAGGATGATCTGCTTGATCTCGGCGTCGAGCATGACATTGGAGGCGACGTAGTCCGCCAGCTCCCCGGGCTCGCTCGCCATTCCGATCTTGAAGAGGATGTCGGGCGGCAGCTTCGGAGAGAGCTCCAAATACCGCTCGAAGGTCGCCTTCAGCGAACGCATGAGGGCGATATCGCGGGTGGTCAGCGTATGGTTACGCGCATTGCCGTAAGGTTCTACGGCGGCGTAGAGGCAGCCGTCGTTCGGCACGCTCTCGATGATCGCCGCGCGCCACAGTCCCTCGACCACGACGCGGGAGGGCTTAGACTCCTCCTTGACGACCTGCTTGATACGGGCGACGACGCCGACCTTGTAAATATCGTCGATCGTCGGCTCGTTGACGCCGGGATCCATCTGGGCGGTCAGGAAGATCAGTTGATCGTTCTCGACCGCGAGATCGACGGCACGCTTGGAGCGCAGACGATTGACCTCAAAGTTCAGCATCATCTTCGGGAACATCACAACGCCCCGAAGCGGCAGAACCGGTAGATTCAGATTCGGATTAACTTCTTTCATAATTCTCCTTTGGAATTATAGTGGATAATTTACGCGAAATGCCTTGACACCCCGTTCGACGCAGGAAAAGCCCATCCGTAGGGGCGGTCATTGACCGCCCGCAGAATGACGAGCGTTATAATCATCGAAAACGTAAGATAGGATATACAAAGCACCACGATGTCGGGCGACCAGTGGTCGCCCCTACGATTAGCCCCCATAGCATATAAAATCAGCATAAGGCTGTATGCGTTTACATACAGCCTTAATATGCAATTCGGGTTCAGTTACAGACAGACTCAGGACGCGCGTGTTTCGCTCCCGACGTCATTGTCGTGAGCCGCCGGAAAGGCGGAATCGTCGCGGAAGATCTGCGGCTCGTCGCCGTTCTCTACCACGCCGCGGGTAATGATGATCTTGCGGATGGAGTCATCCGAGGGGGTCTCAAACATCAGATCGGTCAGGAGTCCCTCAATGATGCCGCGCAGTCCGCGGGCGCCGGTGTTCTGCTCCTTTGCGGTTTTCGCGATGGCATACAGCGCCTCTTTCTCAAAGAGCAGCTCGACGTTATCGAGCTTGAACAGGTGCTTATACTGGGCGATGACCGAGTTCTTCGGCTCCGTCAGCACGCGCACCATGTCGTCCTCGGAGAGGTCGGACAGCGCCGCGATGACCGGCAGTCGTCCGATCAGCTCGGGGATGATACCGAACTTGATCAGGTCGTGACCGGTGACGCGCTTCATCCAGTCGCGCTCGAGCTCCTCATTCGTCGCGGAGACGTCCGCCTCAAAGCCGAGCACAGAGGAGCCGAGGCGCTTCTTGACGACCTTATCCAGACCGTCGAACGCGCCGGCACAGATGAACAGGATGTTCTTGGTGTCGATCTGTAAAAATTCCTGCTGAGGGTGCTTTCTGCCGCCCTGAGGGGGAACGTTCGCCACCGTACCCTCAACGATCTTCAAGAGCGCCTGCTGAACGCCCTCGCCGCTGACGTCGCGGGTGATGGAGGGGTTCTCGGACTTGCGGGCGATCTTATCGATCTCGTCGATATAGATGATGCCGCGCTCCGCCTTCTCAATATCATAGTCGGCAGCCTGGATCAGCTTGAGCAGAATGTTCTCGACGTCCTCGCCGACGTAGCCCGCCTCGGTGAGGGTGGTCGCGTCCGCGATAGCGAAGGGCACGTCGAGCGCCTTCGCGAGCGTCTGAGCGAGCAGGGTCTTACCCACGCCGGTAGGTCCGAGCATCAGCACGTTGGACTTCTGGAACTCGATGTTCTCGTCGCGCTTGAAAACGCGCTTGTAGTGGTTATACACCGCTACGGCGAGGGTTTTCTTCGCGTTGTCCTGACCGATGACATATTCGTCAAGGATCGCCTTGATCTCAGCGGGCTTCAAGAGATGATCGTTCTTAGGCGCTGTGAATTCCTCCGTCACGTCGGGGGTATTGTACTCGCCGTCCTCAAGGATCGACATACACAGATCGACGCACTGGTCGCAGATATACACGCCGTTGCCGGCGATCAGCCGCCCGACCATCTCCTGCGGCTTACCGCAGAAGGAACAGTAGACGCTGTCATTTTGCTTCTTTCCTGCCATAACTTATCTCCTTGGGTGCTTTTGGCAATCGGTTGAGACTGCCGTAGCCTCTAGCGAGGCTTCGCGATGACAATTACATCGGTTGAGATTGCCACAGCCTCTTGCGAGGCTTCGCAATGACAATTACATTACCTTCGCGATGACTGATTGATTATCTGTGCTCGATCACCTTGTCGATCAGGCCGTACTCCAACGCCTGCTGCGCGGTCATGAAGTTGTCGCGCTCGGTGTCCGCCTTGATGACGTCGAGGGGCTGACCGGTGTTCTTAGCGAGGATCTCGTTGAGCTTCTGCTTGGTGTGCAGGATATGCTTGGTGTGGATCTCGATATCGGTCGCCTGACCCTGAGCGCCGCCGGAGGGCTGGTGGATCATGATGTCGGCGTTCGGCAGGGCGTAGCGCTTGCCCTTGGTGCCTGCCGCGAGCAGAAACGCGCCCATAGACGCCGCCATGCCCATGCAGATGGTGGAAACGTCGCACTTGATATACTGCATGGTGTCATAGATCGCCATGCCGTCGGTCACGGAGCCGCCGGGAGAGTTGATATACAGGCTGATATCCTTGTTGGGATCCTGACCCTCCAAAAACAGCAGCTGGGCTACGACCAGGCTCGCGGTAGTCGCGTTGACCTCTTCGTTGAGCATGATGATTCTATCGTTCAGGAGGCGGGAGAAAATATCGTAGGAGCGCTCGCCTCGGCTGGTTTGTTCTACTACATAAGGTACTAATGCCATATTGATCATCCTTTCGCAGTATTATAGTATGATACAAAAATGTGAAATTATTAATATGTGAGATTGCGATACAGGCGGCAAATCGATTGAGATTGCCGCGCCGGGACTGTGTCCCTCCTCGCAGCGACGCGGTTACGGCAACGCAGTCGGACTCTTACTTGATGACAGCGTTCTCCTTGACGAGATCCATCGCCTTCTGTACGCCCAGATCGGCGGTGATGCCGGACTCGGGAATGATCTCCTTGACCTTCTCAACGTCCATTTTATAGATCTCAGCCATCTTGCCGTACTCCGCCTCGATATCCTCAGCGGTGGGCTGAATGTTCTCAAGCTTCGCGATCTTCTCGAGCGCTAAGCGCATCTTGACGCGGCGGGAAGCCTCGGGCTTATACATCTCGTGGATGGACTCGGAGTTCATGCCGGTGTACTTCATATAGGTGTCGAGGTCCATGCCCTGCTGGCGCAGGCGCATATCCATCTCGCGGAGCATCTGGTTCGCTTCGTTGTCAAACATCTGCTCGGGGATGTCGCCCTCGATCTTCTCGATGATGGCGTTGGTCAGCTTGTCGTCGAGATCGCGCTCGGACTCGCCGTCGAGGCGCTTCTGGATCTGCTCCTTGAGCTCGTCGCGGTACTCGGCAACGGTATCCTTCTCGGAGACGTCCTTGACGAAGTCGTCGTCGACCTCGGGCAGCTCCTTGCACTTGATCTCATGGAGCTTGATCTTGAACTGAGCGTCCTTACCCGCGAGCTTCTCGGACTGGTACTCGTCGGGGAACTTCACGTCGATGGTGAACTCCTCGCCGGTGCTGTGACCGATCAGCTGCTCCTCAAAGCCGGGGATGAAGTTGCCGGAGCCCAGCTCGAGGTTATAGTTCTCAGCCTTGCCGCCGTCGAAAGCCTCGCCGTCGCAGAAGCCCTCAAAGTCGATGACGACAGTGTCGCCGTTCTCAGCGGCACGATCCTCAACGGTAACCATACGGCTGTTGCGGTCGCGAACACGGTCGAGCTCCTCGTCGATCATCTCCTCGGTGACCTCGGTAGAGAGCTTCTCGACCTCGATGCCCTTGTAGTCCTTAATGTCGATCTCGGGCTCGGCGATCACGGTCGCCTTGAAGGTGAAGCCTTCCTTAGAGACCTCGGTAGCCTCGAGAGCGGTCACGGTAACGACCTTGATGTCGGCAGCCTTGCAGGCGTCGTCCAGCGCCTCGGGATAGCATTCCTGCATCGCGTCGTCATAGAACATATCCTCGCCGTACATCTTCTCGATGATAGCGCGGGGAGCCTTGCCCTTGCGGAAGCCGTGAACCTGAATCTTCTTCGACTCTTTCTTGAAAATCTTATCGACAGCCGCCATAAAGGTCTCGCCGTCTACGGTAACTTCTACCTCATAAGTATTGGACTCTTTCAGAGTGGATGATTTTAAAGCCATTTCATATTCCTCCTAATGATCTTCAAATTAGTTAATAATATAACATACATTGCAAAAAATTACTATGTATAATTTGTAAAAAGTTTGGCGCTTATCGCACTAAAATAGGGGTAAATCGCGTAAAATCGCACGCGATCAGGTGGAAATTGATCCCCCGGTACATGCCGGTGACGGCGTTCTGATGGGTTCGCTCGCCGTGCAGATGACCGTACCAGCACTCCCTGATGCCTAAATCAAGCAGCGCCTGCATGATCTCCTCGCACTCGACCTCGCCGTAAACGGGCGGGTAATGCAGAAAGGCGATCGGGGTGGTATCGCTGAGCTTCTTCGCGGCGTCATAGGACATCTTTAGGCGGCCGATCTCACGGTTGATGACCTTCATATCGTGCTCGCCCTCTTTGTCATAATACCAGCCGCGCGTGCCGCAGACGGTACGTCCCTCGATCTCATACGAATTGTTGAACAGCACCTGCATGGAGTCAAAGCCGTTTTTGAAGAGGTACTCGTCGATCTTCTTCTTTGTCTGCCACCAGTAATCATGGTTGCCCTTTAAAAGTAGCTTTTTACCCGGCAGAGAGTGGATGAACGAGAAATCCTCGTAACATTCCTCCAGCTTCATCGCCCACGAGATATCTCCCGCGATAACGACGGTATCGTTGTCGGTAACGAGGTGCTCCCAGTTCGTTTTCAGCCGCTCGACGTAATCCGACCAGCCGCGGAACACATCCATCGGCTTGTCGGTACCGAGCGAGAGGTGCAGATCCGCTATCGCGAACAGGCTCATGCTTCAATACCCAGCGCGCGGAGCACCACGCCCTGCATATCCTCCTTGTCGGTCACGTCGCCGAAGCGGGCGGTCTTGCCCTTGAGGGACGCCAGCGGAGCGGGTACCTCAGCGCCGGTGATCTCATGCAGCCGATCAACCATGTCGAACTCGCTCTCGGGCATCTCGCCCCTGTTGAGCGCGCCGAGGACAGCCTTGGAGAACTTGTAGGGGCTCGCGGTAGAGGCGATCACCACCGGGGTGTTGTCGCCGGTCTCGCGGATATAGGCGTCACAGACGGACACAGCGACCGCCGTATGCGTATCGCAGAGGTAGTTCTGCTGCTCGAAGAGGTCGTGGATGGTCGCGCGGGTCGAATTCTCGTCGGCGTAACCACCCCAAAACAGCGCTTGGATCTTCGTCTTGATACTGTCGCTGACCTCGTACCGACCCTCGCTCTTTAAAGCGTCCATATAGCCCTTGGTCTCGGCGTCGTTGTTGCCCGAGAGGGTATAGAGCAGGCGCTCGAGGTTCGAGGATACGAGAATATCCATCGAGGGCGATACGGTGGTGTAGAAGTCGCGGTTCTTATTGTAAACACCGGTGCGGATGAAGTCGGTGAGCACGTTGTTGGAGTTGGACGCGCAGATGAAGCGGTTGACGGGCAAGCCCATCTCATACGCGTAGTAAGCGGCGAGGATATTGCCGAAGTTGCCGGTCGGTACGGTGATATTGATCTTCTCGCCGAGGGCTGTCTTACCCATGTTTACCATGTCGCAGTAAGCGGAGATATAGTAGACAATCTGCGGCAGCAGACGGCCCCAGTTGATGGAGTTTGCCGACGAGAACATCATGTTGTGCTCATCGAGTATCTGCGCCGTCGCGGGATCGGTAAAGATCCTCTTGACCGCGGTCTGCGCGTCGTCGAAGTTGCCGCGGATGGCGCAGACATAGACGTTGTCGCCCTGCTGGGTGTTCATCTGGTGCTTCTGCATCGCGGACACGCCGTCCACGGGATAGAACACGATGATCTTGGTATGCTCGACGTCCCTGAAACCCTCGAGAGCCGCCTTGCCGGTATCGCCGGAGGTCGCTACGAGGATGACCGCGTCCTTACCGCCGCCGACCTTCTTCAGCGACTTCGTGAGGAAATGCGGCAGAATCTGTAATGCCATATCCTTGAAGGCGCAGGTCGGACCATGCCACAGCTCCAGAAGGTTCAGCTCGGCGCCGTTGTAGCTCACCGGAGCGAGAGGCGCGGGATTCGCGGAGCCGAACTTCTCAACGGTATAAGCGCTGTCTACGCAGTCGGCGATCTCCTCCTGTGTAAAGTCGGTGAGATATTTAGAGATAATCAGCTTCGCCCTGTCCCGATAGGACATTTTGAGCATTCCCTTCAGCTCGTCGGCTGTGAGCTGCGGGAAGCTCTCGGGCACAAATAAACCGCCGTCCTGAGAGATGCCCTGGGCGATCGCCTGAGCAGACGCGACGGATTTACTCTTATCCTGAGTAGAGTTATAGTACATATAGACCCTCCTAACCCATTTTATCTTTAGTATCATAACATAAAACGCGCGTTTAAGCAATAGGTAAAGGAACAAAAAAGCCGCTGTTTCAGCCGGATTTTCAGCTAAAACAGCGATTCTGCAAGATGGACGGTGAATAGAGGAATGGTGAACAGAGAACGGAGAACGGTTAACGGTGAAGGGCGGGCTGCGCCCGCACCCGATTTATATCCGTTTGATAAAGAAACAACGTCTGCGACCCTGCATAGAGTCGCAAACGTATGAAAAGCAGTCGTTATACCAATCCAAAAGCCGTCAGGCTTTCCCAACACCGTTCTCTGTTCTCCGTTCTCTGTTCTCCGTTCTCCGTTCTCCGTTCTCCGAGCATATATATTTAAAACCGGGCGTAGTCCTCATTCTGCCAAAAGGCATTTTTGATGTGGTTGATATCGGTGAGTCTGCCGCTGCTGCGGTCGAGCTCGAGCTCAATGATATCGAAGCGCGGCTGCAAGCCGGGACAACGCTGCATATACGTCACGGCGGAGCGCATGATATGGTACTGCTTCTTTCGGTCAACGGCATATGAGCCGCTGAGATACGGATCCGGGGTACGGGTCTTGACCTCAACAAACACCAGCTCTCCCCTATCCTCCGCGATCAGATCGATCTCTCCCAAGTCGGTTTTATAATTCTTTTCAAGAATTTTATATCCGATCTTCCGTAAGTAGCCCGCGGCGAACCGTTCACCCAAGGCGCCAAATTCCTGATTTGATAATGGTTTCATGATTCTTAACAACGGAGCCTACTTACTTTTCGCGTATATCTTCTTGAGGAAGCTCGGGCGGTGGATGGGGCTCGCGCCGTATTCGAGGATCCTCTCAACGTGCAGCTTTGTACCGTAGCCCTTGTGCTTCTCGAAGCAGTACTGCGGGTATTCCTTGGCGTATTCGAGCATCAGGCGGTCCCTGCTGACCTTCGCGAGGATAGACGCCGCGGCGACGGACATCGACTTCGCGTCGCCCTTTACGATATATTCGGCGGGAATAGAAAGAGGCGGCAAACGGTTGCCGTCGATCATGGCGTAGTCCGCCTTGACGGACAGCCCTTCGACCGCGCGCTTCATGGTATTCATCGTAGCCGCGAGGATATTGTCGCGCTCGATCTCCTCCACCGTACCGAAGGCGACAGAGCACGAGATCGCGGTCTCGATAATGACGTCAAAAAGCGCCTCGCGCTTCTTCTCGGTCAGCTTCTTGGAGTCATTGACGCCCTCGATGATACACCCCTCGGGCAGAATGACAGCGGCGGCGCATACGGGACCCGCAAGCGGACCGCGACCCGCTTCATCTACGCCGCAGATATGCTGAAAGCCCCTCTCTCGGGCTTCGTTCTCATAATATAACCAGTCCATAGATACCTCCGATTTTAATGAGGAATGAGGAATGAGGAATTGTGGGAAACGCTTCGCGTTTTGGATTGATATAACAGCTGCTTTTCATACGTCTGCGACTCTATATAAGGGTTTGCACATTGCTTTTATATCAAACGTAATATCAATCGGGTGCGGGCAACGCCCGCCATTCACTCCTAATTCCTAACTGTTCACGGCATTTCCAGCGTGATCCTACCGAGCTTTGCGGCGCGGAACTCGTCGAGCAGGGTGTAGGCGACGCGTTCGGTATCCGGCTCTCCGCCCGCGATCAGCATGCCTCGGTGCTTTGCGATCACGCCGAGCAGCTCGAAGCTCGGCATCTCCAGCTCCTCGGCGCTCAACTGATAACGCTCGCTGAATTCGGGTACGTCGAGCGTCTTAAGCAGGTCGATCAGGCGGATCGCCAGCAGCTCGGTATCCATGACGTCGCTCTTGATCGCACCGGTGAAGGCGAGGTGCTCGCCCACAGTCTGGTCGTCAAAGCGCGGCCACAGCACACCGGGGGTATCGAGCATCTCAAAGCCCTTGCCGACCGTGAACCACTGGTTGCCGCGCGTCACGCCCGGCCGGTCGGCGGAGACCGCCTTGGTACGCTTCGCGACGCGGTTGATAAAGGTGGATTTGCCGACGTTCGGGATGCCGACGATCATCACGCGCAAGGACGGATTCACCATGCCCTTCGCCTTGTAGGCTTCGATCCTGGGCTGTAATAGCTCGGTGAGGACGGGGACGAACTTATCCACGCCTCTGCCGCTCTTACAGTCGACGGGGATGGCGCGGACGTTCTCACTGCTCAGCACCGTGACCCAGCGGTCGGTCGCTCTGCGGTCAGCCATGTCGCATTTATTCAGCAGTACGACGCGCGGCTTGCCCGCGGTCAATCGGGCGATATCGGGATTGCGGGACGACACCGGAATACGCGCGTCAATGATCTCCGCGACCGCGTCCACGAGCTTTAAGTCCTTTTCAATGCGTCGCTTGGTCTTGGTCATGTGACCGGGGTACCACTGGATGATCTGGGTATGCTCGCTCGATATGGGAGCAGACTTCGGCTTCTTCGCCTTTACGGGCTTTGCGGGCTTCTGCGCGGCGGGCTTTGCCGCCTTCGCGTTCATCCGCGCGCCGGAGCGCCCGCCCTGCTGTCTGCGGTTATTCTTCTGATTCGGCTTCTTGGTAGGTTTCATACGCTGTTCCTTTGAATTGAAAGAAAGCCTGCTCCCTGAGAAGCAGGCTGTCGATTATTTGTAAACGTAACGGATGCCGCTGATATCGAACTTCAGCGAGTTACCCTCATACTTATGCGGGATAACGTCCAGCTGCGCCTTGCCGATAATCGAATCCTCGTCGATATAGCCGATCTGGCGGTAGCGGCTGTCGAGAGAAATACTGCGGTTGTCACCCATGACGAAAACCTTGCCTTCGGGGACAACGGTGTCGAGCTCCTGCTCGGGAATATCGCCCGGGATCGTCGTGCCCTGGATATAAGGCTCGTCGAGCTTCTTGCCGTCAACATAGACGGCGTTGTTCTCATAATCGAGCTTTAGCTGCTGGCCGGCTGTCGCGATAACGCGCTTGACCAGCGGCTTCTGGTACTCCTCGGCGTGGCTGATGATGACGATATCGCCCTGATGAGGCGTATAGAACAGGTTGGTGATGGCGACCTTATCGGTATCGATCAGGGTCGGCTCCATGCTGCGCCCGTCAACGTCAATGATCCTGAAGCCGAAGGTCATAATCAGCAGCACCAGCACCAGAGCGGTGAACAGGCTGCCGATCCAGTCATAGACAGTAGCTGTCACGACGCTGCGGTTAATGTGAACGACCGGCTCATCGTCAGCGTTGTCACGATCCATCTCACTCGCTTCATGTATAAGATCATGGAAGCTGATGGCGCCGCTATATTCTTTGGGACGCACCGCGTCGGGAGCTTTGCCGTCGGCGCTGACGCCTTCATCCGCGAGGGTATCTTTTTCAACGTCGTCGGGCAATTGATTTTTCTTCATATCCTGAGAGTCCAAAGCACTCATCTCCATAAACGTGCCTTCACGATCGAAAGCACATAATTACTCATTGTTGATTACCGTTATTCTACCATGAAAAGCGGGGGCTGTAAAGCCCCTCGATAAATATTTTTCTAATTTAGAATAACACGGAAAAAGGGGGCTGTAAAGCCCCCTGCGTAATAATTCAAAAATTATTTACGAATCTCTTCCTTGACCTTAGCAGCCTTACCGACTCTGTCACGCAGATAGTAGAGCTTGCTGCGGCGAACCTTACCGCGGCGGACAACCTTGACGTCGACAACGTTCGGGCTGTGGAGCGGGAAAACTCTCTCGACACCAACGCCGTAGGAAAGGCGGCGAACGGTGAAGGTCTCGGCTACGCCGGAACCGCGGCGAGCGATCACGGTACCCTCGAACATCTGAATTCTCTCTCTCTCACCCTCGCGAATGTTAACGGAGACCTTTACGGTGTCACCGATGTGGAACTCGGGGGCGTTCTCCTTTACGGAGCCTTCTGCGATTTTCTTTAATGCGTCCATAGTTTCCTCCTGTTATTTTTCAGATATTCGTACCCCGGTACCCATGTACCGTGCAGAGGACTATCCGCTTCAAATTTGGGCTTTCGCCCAGATCTGAACCCCGTCCCGGGAAGGACGGTATCCAAATGCCTAAATATATTACCACAAAAGCAAGTTAAATGCAAGTATTTTTTAAAATTTTACGAAAAGTTGTATAAAAGTATGAAACTTTTTATCCTGAGCACGCAGTAGTGAAGGAGTTGATGGTTTATGAAAAAGCCGATGGGATTCTTTACTTACTTTCACCACAGCGCGATGATCGCCCACCTGAGCGACGCGCAGGCGGGACGTCTGTACAAGGCACTGCTGCTCTACGGAGAAGAGGGCATTGAAACCGAATTTGACGACGATCAGACCTGTGCGCTCGCCTTCATCATCCTCAAGGGCGAGGTAGACCGCAATTTTGAGCGCTATGCCGAGACCTGTGAGAACAGGAGCAAGGCGGCAAAGGAGCGCGAAGCCAAAAAGCGGAACAGCAGCGAGGATGAATAAGCTTCGTTGATAACATCCAAGATGATATGCCCTATTAATTCGGTTGAGATTGCCGCGTCATGACCTGCGGTCATTCCTCGCAATGACTGTTTCATCACACAAAAGCACAATTGTGGTCAGTTGTGACAAAAAGCACTAAGAGAAAGAGAAAGAAAAAGAAAATAGTAAAGACAAAGAAAAAGGCAATGATAAGGATAAACGCCGATCGGCGGCTCTTGCATCCCATATCATCTCATATCATTTTTGATCTATCATTTCATTTTATCTCTCAGCTTTTGACGGAAGCTTACAAAGCTCTCGGGCGGATCGGCTGTAAACTCCATGTACTCTCCCGTCACGGGATGTATGAAGCCGAGCTTGTACGCGTGCAGGCACTGACCGCCCAGCTCCCTGATCACCTTCGCGGGGCCGTAGACGTCGTCGCCCGCGAGGGGATGACCGATATGCGCCATATGGACGCGGATCTGGTGGGTCCTGCCGGTCTCGAGGATACAGCGCACATAGGTAAAGCCGCTGTAGCGCTCGATCACACGGATATGGGTCACGGCGGGCTTACTGTTAAGCTGTGTGACGCACATCCTCTTGCGGTCGATCTTGTGCCGACCGATCGGCGCGTCAACGGTGCGCTCATCCTCCCTGAGATTGCCGTAGCAGATCGCGAGGTATTCGCGGGTGAAGCTGTGCGCCTTAATCTGTTCGCTCAGCCCCGCATGGGCGATATCGGACTTCGCTACCGCCAGAAGTCCGCTGGTGTTCTTGTCGATACGGTGGACGATACCGGGGCGCAGCTCGCCGTTGATACCGCTGAGGTCATCGCCGCAGTGATACATCAAAGCGTTGACCAGCGTGCCGCTGTAGTTGCCGGGAGCGGGATGGACGACCATGCCCTTCGGCTTATTCACGACCAGCAGGTGCGCGTCCTCATAGACGATATCGAGCGGGATATCCTCGGGGGTGATATCCACCGGCTGAGGGTCGTCGATCAGCACCGCGATGCTGTCGCCGACGGCGGTCTTGTAATTCTTCTTGACTGCCCTCTCCCCTACGGTGACCTTACCCTCCTCGATCAGCTTGGTCAGCGCTGAACGGCTGAGTCCGTCGAGCTGATCACAGAGGTATTTATCGAGGCGGATACCGCCGTCATTCTCACCGACTGTGAAATCAAGCCTGTTCATCGGTCTTTTTCTTATCGTTCTTCAGAAAATCGGAGAAGAACAGCAGGTAGACGACCAGACAGACCGTGCCGGCGGTGATGCAGTAGTCGGCGAAGTTGCAGATCGGCGAGAAGAAGCTCAGGC
The DNA here is from genome assembly GCA_902785355.1 of uncultured Ruminococcus sp. Lineage (GTDB taxonomy): Bacteria > Bacillota > Clostridia > Oscillospirales > Acutalibacteraceae > Ruminococcoides. The sequence goes on from CACZYF010000016.1 coordinate 58,562, forward strand.
TGAGGTAGTCGGTCACATAGCCGAAGAACACGCGCTCAAACAGGTTGCCCAGTCCCCCGCCGATGATCAGCGCGGCGGCAACGGAGAACAGCTTGCTTTTCTTATAATTCTTTATCAGAAGAATAAGGAAGGCGACGATCACGATCGAGGTGGTGATTGCGAAGAACACGGTGCCGTCCTGGAACAAGCCGAAGGCGACGCCGCGGTTCTCGGAATAGGTCAGGTTGAAGAGCCCGGGGATCACCGTCACCGTACCGACAGGCTTGACGCCGCTTAGGATGAACGAGCGGATGATCTCGGCGAGCACCGGAACGATCACGATGATCGCGATATAGAGAATGATCATGTTTTCACTTCCTATAAGAATGCGGTGTACCGAGCGGTACACCGCATAAATGGTTACAATACCACTGTCATTCCGAGGGGATCTATCCCCGTAGGAATCCGCTGATTATTTCAGGATCGCGGCGCAGCGGGCGCAGAGGGTGGGATGCTCGGCACACGAGCCGACGGTGGTGGAGTATGCCCAGCAGCGGTCGCACTTCTCGCCCTCAGCCTTGGTGACCTCGACGGAGAGCTCACCGGACTCAGCCTTGACGAGCTTGACGTCGGAGACGATAAAGACTGCCTTCAGCTCGGGGAGGACGGACTCGATGAAGCGGTACTCCTCGCCGCTCGCCTTGAGGGTGACGCAGGTCTCGAGGGAGGACTTGACGACCTTATCCTTGATGACGACCTCGAGAGACTTCTTCACGGTGTCGCGCAGGTCATGGATGCGATCCCATGTCGAGATGAAGTCGTCGCCGACCTCGATCCGGGCGGTCTTCGGCATCTCATTATAGAGCACGTTCTCCTTGTCGTCGGAGGCGCGATGCGGCAGATAACGCCAGATCTCGTCAGCCGTGTACGCCAGGATAGGAGTCAGCATACGGGTGAGAGAATCGAGGATCAGGTACATCGCGGTCTGAGCGGCGCGGCGCTGCTTGGAATCAGCCTTCTCGGTATATAATCTGTCCTTGAGAACGTCGAGATAGAAGTTGGACATATCGACGACGCAGAACTTGTGGATCGAATGATAGACCTGGTGGAACTCAAAGTGATCGTAAGCGTTCAGACACTTCGCGATCAGCTCGTTGAGCTTCACGATCGCCCACTTGTCGATCGGCAGCAGCTCGGCGGTCTCGACCATATCCTTGTCGGGATCGAAGTCGCTGAGGTTGCCGAGGATGTAACGGGCGGTGTTGCGGATCTTGCGGTATGCTTCAGACATCTGCTTGAGGATATCGCGGGAGATACTGATATCGGACTGGTAGTCGGACGAAGCGACCCACAGACGGAGCACGTCGGCGCCGTACTGCTTGATGACCTCCTGCGGGCTGATACCGTTGCCCGCGGACTTAGACATCTTGCGGCGTTCCATATCGAGGATCATGCCGTGGGTCAGTACGGTACGGTAAGGCGCGACGCCCTCGGTCGCGACAGAGGTCAGAAGCGAGCTCTGGAACCATCCGCGGTACTGGTCGTTGCCCTCGAGATAGAGGTCGACGGGAGCGCCCAGATACGGACGGCGCTTACAAACCGAACGCCAGGAGGAGCCGGAATCGAACCATACGTCCATGATATCCTTTTCCTTCTCAAACTGCGTACAGCCGCAGGACGGGCACTTCGTACCCTCGGGGAGGATCTCGGACGCGTCCTTCTCGAACCACGCGTTGGAGCCTTCCTTACCAAAGAGGTCGGCGACAGCCAGCATGGCTTCCTTATTGACATAGGGCTCGCCGCAGTCCTTGCAGTAGAAGATCGGAATCGGAACGCCCCACTTGCGCTGACGGGAGATACACCAGTCCTTGCGGTCGCGAACCATCGCGGTGATACGATCCTTGCCCCATGCGGGGATCCACTCTACGGTGTTGATCGCGTCGACAGCCTGATCCTTGAAGTCCTCTACGGAGCAGAACCACTGGTCGGTGGCGCGGAACAGGATCGGGGTCTTGCAGCGCCAGCAGTGCGGATACTGGTGGATGATCTTCTTGAGCGCGAAGAGCGCGCCGGTCTCATCCAGATGGATGGCGATCTTTTTATTCGCCTCGTCGGTAGTCAGCCCCGCGAACATACCCGCCTCTTCGGTGAGCACGCCGTCGGAGTTGACGGGACAGACGGTGGGAATATCGTAATTCTGACAGACATTATAGTCGTCTACGCCGTGACCGGGCGCGGTATGAACGCAGCCGGTACCGCTCTCGAGGGTGACATGCTCGCCGACGATCAACAGCGACTCGCGGTCGAGGAACGGATGCTGCGTCTTCATGAATTCGAGCTCCGAGCCTTGGATGGTGCCGACGACCTCATAATCGCTGAGTTCCGCCTCCGCCATAGCGTTCTCATACAGATCGGTCGCCATGACGTAGTACTCGTCGCCGCACTTGATGATCGAATACTCGTAACGCGGGCCTACGCAGATCGCGAGGTTCGCGGGAAGGGTCCAGGTGGTGGTGGTCCAGATAACGAAGAAGACCTTAGACGGGTCAATGCCCATCGCGGAGAACTTACCGAGGTCATCGGTCACACGGAATTTGACATAGATCGAATGGCAGGGATCCTCGGCATACTCGATCTCCGCCTCAGCCAGAGCGGTCTTACACTCGGGGCACCAGTAAACGGGCTTGAGGCCCTTGTAGATATAGCCCTTGTCAGCCATCTCGGCGAACACCTTGATCTGCTCGGCTTCGAACTCATGCTTCAAGGTGATGTAGGGGTTATCCCACTCGCCGATGATACCCAGACGCTTGAACTGGGTGCGCTGGTCGTTGATATAGCCGGTGACAAACTCCTCACAGAGCTTTCTTAATTCCAATACAGAAATATCAGCAGAGGAGCCGATACCCGCCTTGGCGCGCGCCTTCAGCTCGGTCGGCAGACCGTGGGTATCCCAGCCGGGGACGAACGGAGACTGGAAGCCCGCCATGTTCTTATAGCGGACGATAAAATCCTTGAGGATCTTGTTCAGCGCGTGTCCGAGGTGGATATCGCCGTTGGCGTAGGGAGGGCCGTCGTGCAGCACATACTTCGGCTTACCCTCGTTCTTTTCGATCAGCTTGTCATAAACCTTCTCCTGCTCCCAGCGCTCGAGCGTCTTGGGCTCGGACTGCGGCAGACCGCCGCGCATCGGGAAATCGGTACGGGGCAGGTTCAAGGTCTTGTTATAATCCTGAGACATTTTCATACACTCCAAATAAAAGAAATGAATCAGCACTGAACTCCGATTACATAATAATCAGAGCTCAGTGTTGAAGGTTATCAAATATTATACGTCGTAGTTGTCGCCGAACTGCAGCTTGTCGAACTTGTCGTGTCTTTCACGCTTGAGTTCCGGGCGGCCGTTCTCGGCGGGAGCCTCGCTCTTAGCGGGCTTTGCGATCTTGATGTCCTCGTCGTCGGCAGCAGGCTCGTCAGTCTTGATCATCTCTTCGATCGGCTCGAAGGGATACTTCTGATCGAGCTCCTCGCGCTTCTCCTTGACCTCTGCTTCGGTGGGAAACTCCTCGACCATGGCGAGGTGCTTCTTGTACAGGGCGATGATCTCACCTCTGAGCTTCGCGGTCTCGGAATGGAGCGCCTCGAACTTATCCTTCTCACGCTCGGTCGCCATCTCAGCCTCGGTGAGGATTGCACGGGAACGCTTCTCGGCGGAGCGGATGATGTAATCCGCCTTGTTCTGCGCCTCCTTCATGGTGGTGTCAGCCAGCTTCTGAGAGGTGAGCAGGGCGTTGCGGACGGTCTCCTCATCCTCGCGGTACTGCTCGATCTTGCCGGCTAAGATATCCATCTTGCGGACGCAGTCGTTTTTCTCGGCGATCAGCTGCTCGACGGTCGCAGTGACCTCGTCGATGAAGTCGTCGACGTCGGCAGCATTGTAGCCGTTCTTTCCCGCACGGCGGAAGCTGATTTCTCTGATCTCGTCAATTGTTAACATATGTAGCACTCCTATCCTATCTAAAGTGTTTGACAGACACACGCAGCTTTCCCTTTCGGGAATTGCCGAGAATCGCTGACAAAACATATTTACCGTATTTCCTTATGGTGATCGTCGCGCCCTCCTTGAGGGGAGCGGCGACGGCGATCTCTGTGACATGGTTCACCATCACCATCTCCGACCGTATCAGCCGCGCGGCTTTGTCGCGCGACAGGTTCGCGGCAGCCGCCGTGAAGGCGTCCAGCCGCAGGGAGCTGAGGGTAAAGACCCTCTCCTCCACGTCGTCCGGCTCGGGCAGATCGGACGGATCCGCGTAGCCGGTCCTGACCCCTACCCTGCCGATCGCCGTGACCTGGGACAGGATGAAGGGAGCGATATCCTCGCGGACGAAGATCACCGTACGCCCCGGGGAGGTCAGGATATCGCCGAGGGTATCGCGGTTGATGCCCAGCGCCATCAGCGAGCCCAGGAAGTCGCGGTGACGAAGGTCATCCTCTGCTCTGTAGGTAAACTGAAGCGGGACTATGGGGAAGTCCTCCTCCCCCGCCGAAGCGCCCAGCATCACGCGGACAGCGCCCTCATACCCGCCGAAGAAGCGGATATCGGCGCGCTTAGGCAGATGCTCGCGCAGGTACAGGCTCTCATGCTCGTTGAGAAAGCCTACAAAGCGCGGACAGCTCCGCCGCTCGCTCAGCTCGATTGCGTCATAAGCGCGGGATAAAAGCAGCTTATCCTCAGCGCTGTTCAACTGAGCCAAGCTGATTAAAAGTAAACGCCGCTGTGCTCAAGCTCGTCGAGCAGGTCGTCGCCGGTGAGGTCAACGTTGTTCGGGATAATGATGAAGGTCGAGGTAGCGATCTTCTTGATCTTACCGCGGTTAGCGTAAGCGACGCCGGAGAGAAAGTCGATAATGCGGCGCGCCATATCCTTGTTGGTGTTCTCGAGGTTGAGGACGACGGTATGGGTCTTTAAGAGCTCATCCGCGATGGTGCGGGTCTCCTCGCCGAAGCGCTCGGGCTTGAACAGGGCTACGGCGAGCTTCGCGGTAGCGCTGATATTCACGACCTTGCTGCTGTTGCCGCGGCGTGACGACTCGCGGGACGAGCCGTAGTCGTCGAAGTCGTCGTAGCGGGAAGATGACGACGAACGGCGGGAGGGAGCTTCCTCCTCCGCCTCTTCCTCCTCATAATCCTCGTATTCATTATACTCATACTCATCGTCAGGCGCATCCCACATGCGCTTGAACTTATCTACAAATCCTGCCATTTTGGTTTCCTCCGTTTTTTGAGATATATTGTAACTGATAATCACTGAAATCGACCGGTCACGCGGGATAGTACCGCGCGCCGAAGAGAGCCGAACCGACTCTCACCATGGTCGCGCCGCAGCGGATCGCCTCGGCGTAATCGTCGGACATTCCCATGGACAGAATATCCATAGATATATTATCTATATTTTTGCTGTCAATGTCAAGAAAGATATTACGCATTTTATCAAAAAATTTGCGATTTTCTTGTGCATTTTCACAAATCGGGGGGATCGCCATCAGTCCGCGCACCTTGATCGCGGGGATATCCCTGATCTGATACAGGAGCTCCTCGAGCTGTTCGGGGAGTACGCCGGACTTGTTCTCCTCCCTGCCGATGTTGACTTCAAGCAGGATACCGGTCTCGGTGTTCCGCTTGATCGAGCACCGCGAGATCTCCTGAGCGAGCTTCACGGAATCGACCGACTGGATCAGGTCGACCTTGCCGACGATCTGGCGCACCTTGTTGGTCTGCAGGTGACCGATGAACTGCAAGGACGCGTGCTCGAGGTCATACTCGCCGTACTTGGACAGCAGCTCCTGTACGCGGTTCTCGCCGATATAGCGTAGCCCCAGCAAGATCGCGTGGTTGATGGTGGGGGCGTCGACCGTCTTGGTCGCCGCGAGGAAGGTGATGTCGTCGGCGGTCTTGCCGACGGACTCAGCCGCGCGGGCGATCTCCTCACAGATATGATGATAGTTATATTCTACGTCAGCTAATGATCTTGCCATCGAACAGATCTCCTCCTTCTATTACGACTTTATCGTAAAGCGACACGGTACTGCCGTTTAAGAGCGTACCGGCGGGCGGCTCTTCATTAACGATGATATAATCGTCGCCCGAATACGCGATCGCTACCTGCTTAAATACCAGCTCCGTGCCGTACTCGATATAAACGCCCTGTACCTTCTCACGCTGCTCTGTGTCATTACCCTTGTCGTCGGTGACGGTATAGGTGACGTAATCGTCATGCAGAGCGGATTTCGGGATCTTCAAGCCCTCGTACTCGTTGACGATGATCTCAACGTTATCATGTCTGAGGTACGACAGCGCGTCGCTCATGTAGTTGCACTGCAGCACGGCGATCGCCTTCTCGTTGTTGCTGTAATTATTGACATACAGCACCTTGGCGGGGATAGGCTCGTCGAGCACCGAGGGCAGGCGCACCTTAACGGACGATGACGCATGGGTCAGATTAGCCGCCTGATCGGAGGTGATCGGACACAGGACATACCAGTTGACATCCTTGATGATCTTGCCGATATAGGCGGACTCGTCGATCTCGGCGGGCTGTGCGTTCTCGACGTCCTCGGCGGTGATCTCATCGAGTTTGCTGACGTCGAAGGTCTTTTCATAACCGTCGACCTTAGAGACGAAGTAGCCCGCGTCGGGCGACTTGACGGTGCCGATCGAGGCGCCGGTCGAGGACTTGAGCGCGTCGCGCTCCGCTTTGAGCGCGTTGATCTTCTCCGTAAAATCTCCCTGCTTTCCGGTGACGATCTGCTTGCGCAGCATCGAGGTCAAAAGGCTCTGCTCCGTATTGGTCAAATTACCGAAGTCGCGTGTGTTGACGCCCTTGATCAGATCGATCATACGCTCGTTGATCTGGGCGTTCACGGTGTCGAGACCTACGCTCGGGGAGTTGTTGACCTGGTTGATGGACTCGAGGAAGGCGATGCGCTCGTCGAGCTGTTCGATCTGCTGGATCACGGCGACATCCTCCTGGCTCGCGTAAGCGGTGGCGATCGTGCCGTTGGCGGTCACCTTGCCGCCGTCGTCCACGTCGTAGACCAGCACGCCGTTCGAAGAATAGCTGAGGTACTCCTCGTTGCGGGCGATCAGCGCCTTGGAGTCGATGGTTTCGAACGCCTTGGTTCGGTAGACGGTCTCGGTCGCGATATTATTGTTGCCGAGGAAGTTGGTGGTGATGAACACGAATACGATATACACCAGCACCAGCGCCAAGCCCACACCGATCAGTATTCTCTTGGTTAACTGTGCTCGTTTAGAAGTCGGTTTACTCATGTGATACTTCCTTTATCGAGTCGGTGACTCAGTCACAGCGACTCTTTGATGTATGTGATCGCTTCGGCCTTTATCTCGTCGAAGCTCATGTTATCGATCTCAAACCATCGGGTGCTCTCATCACGCCTGAACCACGTCAGTTGGCGTTTCGCGTAGCGGCGGGTGGCGCGCTTGAGGCTCTCGATGCAGCTTTCAAGGTCGGCTTCACCGTGAAGATACGGCAGCAGCTCCTTGTAGCCGATGGCGGCGGCAGCAGTCTCGCCGTATCCGCCCCGATAGAACGCTCTTGCCTCATCGAGCAGCCCGTTCTCGAGCATAAGGTCGACGCGGCGGTTGATCCGCTCGTAGAGGAACTCTCTGTCAGCGGCAGTCAGCCCGAGGCGTATCGCGCGATAGGGGCTCTCCGCGCTGAGCTGTCTGCTGTTAAGCTCGGTCTGGGTCATTCCGGTGGAGCGGTAGACCTCAAAACAGCGGATGATCCGCTTGGGGTTGCGCCCCTCGGCGAGTCGGTCGGCGGATTCGGGGTCGAAGGAACGCAGCTCGTCGAGCATCACGTCGATCCCCTTCTGCTCGAGCTCCGCGGTGATCGCGGCACGCAGGGCGGGATCATACTCCTGCTCCTCGAACCGCATATTGTTCAGAAGGGAGTCCACATACAGCCCCGTTCCGCCGCAGAGGATCGGCAGTCTCCCCCTGCCGCGGATATCGGCGATCGCCGCCTTTGCCAGCTCGCAGTAACGTGCGACGGAGAAGCTCTCTCCCGGCTCCAAGAAGTCGATCAGGTGGTGTGTAACGCCCTGCATCTCTTCGGCGGTCGGCTTCGCGGTAGCGACGTCCATAGAACGGTAGATCTGCATGGAATCGGCGGAGATCACCTCACCGCCGAGCGACTTTGCGAGAGCGACGGACAGCGCCGTCTTACCCGAGGCGGTGGGTCCGACGACGGCGACAACAGGGTTCCTCTCCATCATTCGATCCTGCCGAACATCCGCTCCAGCTCGCGCTTTTTCAGCACGATGCAAACGGGTCTGCCGTGGGGACAATGGCGGATATCCTCGTCCTCCACCTGACGCGCCAGCTCGATGAGCTCCTGCTCGGTACTGCGGTTGCCGCCCTTGATCGCGGCGCGGCAGCTGACGTTCGCATAGATCCAGTCCATCTTCTCGGAACGGATCTCCCGCTTGTTCTCAGTGAGATATCCCGCCATCTCGATGACGGAGGGCTCGATATCCTCAAGCGGCAGATACTGCGGCGCAGAGCGCACGATGATACTGCCGTTACCGAAATCGTCGATGTCGAAGCCCGCCTCACGAAAGACGTCGAGGTCGGCGATCACGGAGTTATAATCCTGTTTATTGAGGGTGACGGTCAGCGGGGTCAGCAAAAGCTGGCTGCAGCCGCTTCCCTTCTCCTTCTTCAGACGTTCATAAATGATGCGTTCATGGGCGGCGTGCTTATCGATCAGCAGCAGCTCATGATCGTTCTTCTCGATGATGATGTAGGTCTTGAACGCCTCTCCGATGTATTTATAGTAGTTGTTGTCAATGTCGATCAGCGGCTTCGGCTCCCCGATCGCTTCGGGGGCGGGTTCAACCGAAGGCTTTTGTTCTGGCTGAGGGAGAACCGGCTCGGGCTCTTCTTGCTCCGCCTCCATGCGCTTCTGCGCGATATGCTCACGGTAGCCATCCGCAAAGGGCGACGCGGAATCCGCCGCCTGTACGTTCATCGCGATCGGCTTCTGAGCCGTATCGTCGAGCATACGGAATAGCTCGTCGGCACGCTTTTCCTCCCGCTTCAGATCGAGCTTCTGCACGGGCTTTGATACGGGGATCACGGGTTTTTCGTCACGCTCGCGGAACACCTTCTGCGCCAGCTCAAAGGGATTGACCCTGTTGACGGGCTTTAAGTTATTCACCGGCAGATGAGCTTCCACACGCTTCTCACCGCTGAGCAGGGCGGTCTTGACGGCGTGATAAACGGCGTCGAATACAGGGCGCTCGTTGACGAAGCGCACCTCGAGCTTCGTGGGATGGACGTTCACGTCGACCGCGTTGAAGGACATCTCGAGGTTGAGCACACAGGAGGGGAACTTACCCACCATGACGCTCCCCTTGCAGGCTTCGCTGATCGCCGCCATCGCGGTCTTGCAGATCACGAAGCGGTTGTTGATGAAGAAGTTCTGCATATTGCGGTTGGGGCGGGCGTTCTCGGGATGGCTGATAAAGCCGGTGACGTGAATACCACCGAGGGTATAATCCACGGGGATCAGTCCGCGGGCGAAATCGCGTCCGTAGACAGCGTAGATCGCCGAGAGCAGCTTGCCGTCGCCTGCGGTGCGCAGAGCGGGCTTCTGATCCTTGATATAGGTGATCGCGATCTCGGGGTGAGAAAGGGCGATCTTATCGATGACGTTCGATACCGCGTTGCCCTCCGCCATATCGGTTTTCAGGAACTTCATGCGGGCGGGGACGTTATAGAACAGGTCGCGGATGATGAAGGTGGTGCCGTCGGGACAGCCCGCGTCGGAGAGCGACTTCTCCTCGCCGCCTTCGATCAGGCAGCGGGTACCGGTCTCCTCCTCGCGCGCCTTGGTGATCAGCTCCAGATGGGACACCGAGGCGATAGACGCCAGCGCTTCGCCCCGAAAGCCGAGGGTCGCGATCGCGTCGAGGTCGTCCTCCTCGCGCACCTTGGAGGTCGCGTGGCGGATGAACGCGGGACGGATATCCTCTTTCAGAATACCGCTGCCGTTATCGGACACGCGCATGAAGGTAACGCCGCCGTTCTTGATCTCTACGGTCACGGCAGTCGCACCGGCGTCGATAGCGTTCTCTACCAGCTCCTTGATGACCGATGAGGGTCGCTCAACGACCTCGCCCGCCGCGATCAACTCCGCGACGTGCTTGTCCAGTATATTGATCCTGCCCATTTGCGTACCTCCTTTCTGTTTCGGTGAACGGTGAATGGTGTTGGGAAAGCCTGACGGCTTTTGGATTGGTATAACATCTGCTTTTCGTAAGTATGAAGCTCTTTATTGGGGCGCAAGTGTTACGGCTTTATCATTTTACAAATCAGGTGAGGGCGGAGCCCTCCATCAACCATTCACCATTCACTATTCACCGTTCTCCGTTTAACCGTTCTCCGTTCTCTAGTCAACCATTCCCTTCAGCTCATAGAGGATGTTCATCGCCTCTATGGGGGTGAGGGTGTTGACGTCGACAGCGCGCAGCTTCTTCTCGATCATACCGTCTGAAGAAGGCATCAGGCTCAACTGCATGCTGTCCTCCTGCGGCTGTGACGGTTCTGTATATTCACGCGGGGCGTTTTGATTCAGCTCCGCTAATATCTCTTTCGCTCTTTCGATGATGCTGTCGGGCAGACCCGCGAGCTTCGCGACCTCTACGCCGTAGCTTTCATCGGCGCCTCCCGGCACGATACGGCGCAGGAAGGTGATATCGTCGCCGCGCTTTTTGACGGCGATGTTATAGTTCTTGACCCCGTCGAGGAGCTCCTCCATCACGGTCAGCTCGTGGTAATGGGTCGCAAACAGTGCGCGGGCGCCGAGCTTCTTCTTATCGGCGACATATTCCAGCACCGCGCGGGCGATGCTCATGCCGTCGTAGGTCGAGGTGCCGCGTCCGATTTCATCAAGGATCAGGAGGCTCTTCGACGTCGCGTGAGACACGATATTGGCGACCTCGTTCATCTCTACCATGAAGGTCGACTGACCCGAGGCAAGGTCGTCGGACGCGCCGACGCGGGTGAAGATCGCGTCGACTAATCCGATCTCGGCATAAGACGCGGGCACGAACGAGCCCATCTGCGCCATCAGCACGATCAGCGCCACCTGGCGCATATAGGTGGATTTACCCGCCATGTTGGGGCCGGTGATGATTGCGATACGGTTCTCCATGTTATCGAGCAGAACGTCGTTCGGCACGAACATGGCGTTATCGAGCAGCGCCTCCACCACGGGGTGGCGGCTGTCCTTGAGGCGGATCACGGAGCTCTGCGAGATCTCGGGGCGGGTATAGCGGTTGTCTGCCGCTACGTTCGCGAGTGAGACCAGCACGTCGAGCGTTGCGATCGCCTTGGCGGTCTTTTCGATACGGTCGAGGTTCAGGGCGACCTGCTCGCGCACGGCGTTGAACAGCTCGTACTCGATCGCGACCGAGCGATCCTTCGCGCCGAGGATCCGACTCTCGAGCTCCTTGAGCTCCGGGGTGATGTATCGCTCACAGTTCGTCAGCGTCTGCTTACGGATATAGGTCTCGGGGACGAGGTTTTTATACGAATTGGTGACCTCTATGTAGTAGCCGAATACACGGTTGTAGCCGACCTTTAATTTCGGGATACCGGTCTGCTCCTTCTGCTCCGCTTCGATCCGCGCGAGCAGGGAGGTCGAGTCGGTCATGTCGCTCTTGATCTCATCAAGGGGCTGTGAATAGCCCTCCTTGATGAGTCCGCCCTCGCGTACCGAGAACGGCGGCTCCTCCACGATGGCGCTGTCGATCAGCTCGCGGATATCCGTAAGCGGGTCGATATCGATATAGAGCGCGTGGAGCAGCTTTGACCTAAACGGCTCTAAGGTGGCTTTCAGCGTCGGCAGATGGGTCAGTGCCTGACAGAGTGATCGCAGCTCCCGCGCGTTGGCGGAGCCGTAGACGATCTTGGTCATCAGGCGCTCGATATCGAAGATACCCGAGAGGTTCGCCGTCAACTCCAGACGGTTCACGGTGTCCCCCGTCAGCTCCTCTACCGCCTTCTGGCGCTTCAGGATAGTGGTGATATTTAAGAGAGGATGCTCGACCCAGTACTTCATCAGGCGCTTGCCCATAGCGGTCTTGGTCTTATCGAGCACCCAGAGCAGGGAGTGCTTCTTCTCCTTGCCGATCATGGTCTTGGTCAGCTCGAGGTTGCGTCGGGTGTTGTAATCCAGCCGCATGAACTGATCCTCGGCGTAGAACTCGATGTTGTCGATGCGCTCGAGACCCGTTTTCTGGGTATCCTTCAGATACGACATCAGCACACCCAGCGCGATGATGACCTCGCGCATCTCGGATATCTTCGCCGTATTCTCTTTATCAAAGTGATCCTCCACCACGGCGGTGCAGTCGAGCAGTCCGCAGCGGCTGTCGTCGGGATGGGTAACGGAAGCGTTCGAGAGCTTCTCACGGATGAAGAGGTGCAGCACCTTGTTCTGCGCGAGCTTACCCGCGATCAACAGCTCCTTCGGATTATAAGAGGTCAGCTGATCCTTGAGCTGAGAGAAGCTGTGGTCGCTCTTGAACTGCGACACGAACAGCTGACCCGTCGAGATATCGCAGAACACGATACCGACGTAGGATTTATCGGCGTACATCGAGCAGATATAGTTGTTCTCGCTCTCGTCGAGCATGGAGGACTCCATCACGGTGCCGGGGGTGATGACGCGGATGATATCGCGGCGCACCAGCCCCTTTGCGCTTTTGGGATCCTCGGTCTGCTCACAGATGGCGACCTTGTAGCCCTTGCTGACCAGTCGGGCGATGTAGGACTCGGCAGAATGAAACGGCACGCCGCACATCGGCGCGCGCTCCTCCTGCCCGCAGTCGCGGCCGGTGAGGGTAAGCTCGAGCTCCTTGGAGGCGAGCTTGGCGTCGTCGTAGAACATCTCGTAGAAGTCGCCGAGACGGAAGAACAGGATGCTGTCCTTGTTCTCCTCCTTGATCTGGAAATATTGCTTCATCATCGGAGATAACTCCGCCATGCTTTTCACCTCTTTTTTATCAATCAGGCGCGGACAGCGTCCGCCCTTCACCGTTCACAGCGGCACAATATGCCGCTTAGTGGCAGCCTCCGCAGGTGGAGCAGTCGTGGGTGCAGTCCTCGGAGAAGTCGGTAGTGTCGGGATCCTCGCCGTCAGCGCTCTGCTGTACGATCGCGAGCACGCGCTGCAGCACCTTGTCGAATGCCTGCTTCGCGTCGTTATACGCCTTCATGTTCTCGTTCGACATGATGTCGGAGTACGCTGAACGCATCTCCTCGTTGAGCTTCTTTAAGGTCTCCTCATCGCGGTCGGACTTGCACGCCTCGGCATTGATGGCGACGCGCTTGATGTTGAACTCGGTGATGAGGTTCTGCAGGCTCTCGTCGGTATCCGCCGCGTTCTTCGCGTTCTGGATCGCCTTATATTCTTCCTGTTCCTGGATCGCGTGACCCAGCTGTCTTGCAATTGCGATTACATCCATTTTATATTTCTCCTTTAGAATTATTTCATCAGTTCTCCCGCCAGTATCCAGTTGCGGGCTTTGGTGATCTTCACGTCGCGGAAGTCGCCGATCAGGCTCTCGTCGCCGTCGAACTCGACAATGATGTTGCCCGAGGTCCTGCCGCAGAGGCGACCCTCGCGCTTCGCCTTCTCCTCGACCAGAACGCGCTCGACTCTGCCGACCATGGAGGCGCAGCGTTCGGTGGCGATCTCCTCCTGCACGGCGAGCAGCTCGCGAAACCAGCGACCCTTCTCTTCATCCGATACAGGGTCGTCCATCGACGCAGCGGGGGTGCCGGTACGGGGCGAGAAGATGAAGGTGAACAGCGAGGTGAAGCCTACCTCACGGATCAGGGACAGGGTCTCCTGAAAGTCCTCGTAGGTCTCGCCGGGGAAGCCGACGATGACGTCGGAGGTCAGCGACACATCGGGGATACGCGACTTCGCATAGTTCACGATATCGAGGTACTTCTCTCGGTCATAGTGGCGGTTCATCGCCTTCAATACCCTGTCCGAGCCCGACTGGAACGGCAGGTGCAGGTGCAGGGAAATGTGCTTGCTGTCGGCGATGGTGTCGATCAGCTCGCGGGTGCAGTCCTTCGGGTGAGAGGTCATGAAGCGCAGCCAGTAGTCGCCCTCGATCCTGTCGATCTCGCCGATCAGCTGAGCGAAGGTCGGTCGGGGCTCGAGTCCCTTGCCATAGCTGTTGACATTCTGACCGAGCAGGGTGATATCCTTATAGCCCTTTTCGATCATCTCCTTCGCCTCGGCGATGATGATCTCGGGATCGCGGCTGCGTTCTCTGCCGCGGACATAAGGCACGATACAGTAGGTGCAGAAGTTATCGCAGCCGTACATGATCGGCAGCCAGCCCTTGAAGCGTCCGTCGCGGTAGGCGGGGATGCCCTCATGCACGAGCTTGTCATCGTTACCGCGCATAAAGATACGCGAGCCGTCCACGAGGCTCTTGTACAGCAGCTCGGGGAATTCATGCATACAGTGGGTACCGAATACCAGACCGACGAAGGGGAAGCTCTCGCGGATACGCTTCGCGACATGCTCCTGCTCCATCATACAGCCGCACAGGGCGATCAGGATCTGCGGGTGGCGGCGCTTGAGGTTCTTCAAGGCGCCGACGTTGCCGAATACCCTGTCCTCGGCGTGCTCGCGCACGGCGCAGGTGTTGAAGAGGATGAAGTCGGCTTGCTCGGGATCCTCGGTGAAGCTGTAGCCCGCCGTATGCAGCATACCCTTGATCCGTTCGCTGTCGGCGACGTTCTGCTGACAGCCGTAGGTACGGATATACGCCAGCGGCTCTTCTCCCCTCTTGCGGATGCTCATGACCTCCGCGATCAGATTGAGATATTCGATTTGAGCGTCGGACATCTTCACACTTTCAGCCAATAGTATTCCTCCAATGCGCTCTTACATACGATCAACGCGCAAATTACGCAGTATAATCCTATTATCCGTAGTATTATAACACAAGATATCCGGCTTTTCAAGTCGTTTTACGC
Organism: uncultured Ruminococcus sp.; assembly: GCA_902785355.1. Taxonomy (GTDB): domain Bacteria; phylum Bacillota; class Clostridia; order Oscillospirales; family Acutalibacteraceae; genus Ruminococcoides. The sequence goes on from CACZYF010000016.1 coordinate 73,634, forward strand.
AAAATATTGGGCTCAGTATGTAGGTTTACAATAGAGTCGTTACAGTAGAAGTAAAAAAGAATAGCAAATAGGAAGAACCTGTGTTACAGTTAGTTCGCTTACAACAAAACTCTAC
>CACZYF010000017.1 GCA_902785355.1 uncultured Ruminococcus sp.
TTATTTCGATTATACACATCGTCGTTTGGCGCTTTCTTCTGAACCGTTTTTGGCGATTTTTGCTGAGCCCGATTTGGTCGTTTCTACCGGGCGCTAACATTACTATTAATGTGTGGAACGAGTCCCTTACCGCTATAAAGCGAAAAGACCTAAACAGTACTATTGATTATTCATCCTCGTTATCATCTAACGAGAATGCGTTCAGCTCCTTGAAGTCGAGAAACTCAGCGAGGGTCATATTCAGCGCGCTTGCGATCTTGTGGAGGTTCACGACGCCGGGGTTGCCGGTTCTGCCGTTGACGATGTTGTCGATAGACGACTGGCGCACGTTGCTCATCTTGGCGAGCTGATTGATCGAGATCCCGCGCTTCTTGCACAGGCTGCGGATGCGGTTTGCGTAGATTTCGCCGTAGTTCATAAAAACACCCCATACTATCATTGTTACCCAAATTCGGTTAATTCAATGATAATATGGGATTTTTGATTATTACCTAAATATAGGTTGACAGGTAAAATATCCTCCGCTACACTTTACCTTAATATAGGTAATATAGGCGTAACGAAAGACAGCGTGTACATTCTTCGGGCATCGGGACAGTCCGAGCAGCGGTATCAAAGGGAAGTTGCATAAGGAGATAGAGCGCCTGATTTGTAATCAGCAAGTCGATACGTTTTACGTCGGTATGCCGTTTGCTCCGCAGGGGTAGCGTTCGCGCTGAACCAAGCGAAGTCGAATCCCTTGTCGGTCAACTCGACTGGTAACTCGTCAACACCTAACGCTTTCTTGATGAGTGTCTGCTTTGAACTGATCAGTGCGGTGAGTTTATCATAGGTCTTGTGACGGTCAAACTCCACAGGTACGCTGATGGTCATATCACCCGGTTCAGCCTCAAAACCCTCTTTGCGAAGCAAGTCGAGCAGCTCCCCGACCATCTCGGTGTCGATGCTGTCGTCGAAGCTGAGAGCGCCCTCCCGATCGATGGTGAAGCAGTCCACCCGATAAGCGCAGCTCGGTACTCCCAAATACTTTGCGTCGCAGCCCGTGTAGGACGCGATGGTTTTGACGAGGCGCTTGCGTTCCGCCCGGTGACATGATAGTTGATTAACATAATAAAACCTCCTTTGTTTCGGTGTGTGTATATTAGCGTCACGAGGGAGGTTTATCAATATGTATCGTACACAAAGATGAGCGGGGATATTTGGGTAAGTTGGGGACAAATATAGCCCTTGCAATCAGGGCGGGACGTGTTATAATTTTGGTGTAATTATTTGTAGAAATGCATCAAAAAAATGAGACTTAAAACTACCTCAGACCGAAGGGGATAAGGGAAAAATAAACATAAATAAGGTAACTGATACTATGAAAGATAAGGAAAAGCAAATACTCTCTAAAGCATGGAATGATTTGTCTTATGAAGATCTGAGATATTTATATTTCGAACTGAATTATATGAGAGCGAATATAGCTGTAGCTTTTGGTGTGACCATCAAACAGGTGGATTATAAGCTCAGAAAATACGGTCTGAATAAAATGTTAAAATGGACGAATGATTCGGTGCGTGAGGCATTGAAGAAGGTCGGTGATGAGGAAATCGAAAAAATCATTTTTCACCGGTATGATATGCCCGAGGATCCTGATAATACAGTTATGGTTGGCCCTGTGATCGTTAAGGAAGGGGAACATAAAGGGAGAATAGGTTTTCTTGATGATGAAGAGGGTGAGATAGGGATTGTATTATGGGGTAACGGCTCCATGACTCTTGATTCAGAAACAGATATTCCACTGGCTTACCTTTCAAATCGAATCACTACTTATGACCTGATTCTCAGAGAAAGAGAATTAGCTAATACTATTTGGAAGTATCGTATGCTTAAACTTGAGGGAAAGGGCTCTCCGGATTTGGACGCGCAATTAGTTGAGCTGTATGGCGAATATACTTTTGTAACAAAGCACTTGAGTGATGCGTATGCAGCGGCAAATCTTCTTCAGGGAGAGGGAGATAAAACCGTATTTATTTCTCACGCTTCACAGGATACAAATATAGCATTGATGATCGCCACAGACTTAAAGAGATCAAAGTATAACGTGTGGTTTGACAAATGGGACATCAAGCTTGGTCATAGTATTCCACAAGCAATTACCGATGGACTGGATTCGGCTGATGCTCTGGTGGTAGTATTGTCAAAGGACTATCTGAAATCTGCGTTCTGCACAGATGAATGGCAGAGCTACTATATGAGATTCAACTCACAAAGAAAACCGATTCTGCTCATCATAGTGGATAAGAGTAATCCACCGACAATATTAGCTTCAAGAAAGTATTACAGGATTCACAAAAACGAAAATGAGAATCATATGTGTGATGAGTATGACAATATGCTTGTTGAACTAAAGATGGCATTATCGAAGATATGACTGCTTAAGCATAAGAGTTGATACAATAATTGTAGTATGTTGGAGTTTAACATGACCGAAGTAGTAGCGGCGCTGATATGGGACGGGGATCGATTCTTGATCTGTCAGCGACCGAAGCATAAGGCGCGGGGATTATTATGGGAATATGTCGGCGGTAAAGATACAACGGGGTCCCCGACACGCCCCGCGTGGTGGGGAGAGGACGAACGGCGAACACGCGTGTTCCGCGAGGTCAAGGCATACCAACCGGAGTAGCCTTCAGAGTACAGCCGATGAGGACGAGGGTGAAACGAAGCAAGAGGCGCTCATTCGGGAATGTCATGAAGAACTGGGAGTGACTATCACCGTGGGAGATGTCTTTATGGATGTGGTACACGAGTACCCCGACATCACGGTTCACCTCACGCTATTCTACGCTGAGATCACCGAGGGTACAATACAGCTGTTAGAGCACAACGCCGTTGCGTGGATCACACCCGATGAGATCCCGGACTACTCTTTCTGCCCGGCAGACAAGGAGATCAACGAGAGAATCATTTACGGCGAGAACTGATAGAAGTAGGAGGTTCGGATATGTCGCGGTTCATTGTGTTTGACGTGGAGACGCCGAACCGTTATAACAATCGAATGAGCGCCATCGGTATCGCTGTGGTCGAGGACGGAATGATCGTCAACGAGTATTATTCCCTTGTCGATCCGGAACAGCCATTTGACTATTTCAATACACGCCTCACGGGTATCAGCGAAGAAACGGTCATTGGCGCGCCGACCTTCCCGGAGCTTTGGGAGAAGATCGAGCCTTTATTCTCAAGCGGTCTGCTCGTAGCGCACAATGCCGTGTTCGATATGGGCGTGCTGAAGAAGTGCCTGCGCGATTACGGGATCGACTGGCGACCGTATGTGCGCTATATCTGCACGGTGCAGATGGGCAGGCGACTGCTCCCCGGCGTCAGCCACAAGCTGAACGATATGTGTGACCATTACGGCATCTGCCTGAACCACCATCAGGCGGACAGTGACAGCCGCGCCTGTGCCGAGATTCTGCTGCACTATTTAGATGAGGGAGCCGATGTCAGGCAATACATAAGGACTTGCTCACTGAACAAGTGATAGATAACACGCAATTTTTGCGTATCATCCTTTGTAACCGGAACAAAATCCTTAACAGAATAATTGAACCTGTTGTATTAAACCCTCCGTCTGAAAACGGAGGGTTTAGTGTTTAGGGGTGGTTATTAAGCGGTTACGTTAAGGACATCGCCCTTTTCCGCAATCCTGTGTTATTTTTTCTCGGAATACGCCGAGTATGCCTACAAAATGCCTTGACCGGCGAAATTAGTATAACAGCTTTCGGCTGTTCGCACTTGTACACAGACAGTTTATTATGTATAATAAAAAAGAAAGAATCGGCGATTCTCATCATCAGTATGAAAGAAAGGGTGTGAAGCTATGGGAAAGCAAGTAAAAAGAAATCGTACGGTGACAATAGCCGTTATCGGAAGTGTCATCCTTGCCGTTATTCTTGTGCTGGGTACCGTATGGATGGGCTATAACGCAAAAAAAGACACGGAAGAAGCCGTCCGCTCTGTCAGTCTGCTTTATTTGGACGAGCTTGCCGGACGACGGGAACAAGTCGTTGAAAAGAATCTTCAGGAAAAAATACAGACCATACGCGTTGCGATTGAGCTGATGACGGAAGAGGACCTCAGCGACAAGGCGCATCTGGAGACTTATCAGTCGCGCATGAAGAAGCTTTATCATCTGGACAAGTTTGCGTTTGTGGATACCGAAGGACTGATCTTTACCTCCACGGGAATCGATAACAATATTGATGAATATGACTTTGATTATAAGACGCTAAGCAAGCCGGATATCTCTATTCTCAACCCCGAAAGCAAGCAGAAGAGCGTGATCATCGCCGTGCCGATCAACATCACATTTCAGGGCAAGAGACTGTCAGTATGCTTTATGTCCATCAATATGACCGAGATGCTCTCCGGAATTTCTATGACAACCAATACCGGCGACGCCACCTTCTGCAACCTCTATACAATCAATGGCGCGGCACTCACAGACTCTGTCCTCGGCGGTCTCGCTATGGAAGACAATCTGCTGGAAGCAATGCGGACGGCGGTTTTTGAAAAGCCTTATTCATACGACGCTTTTGTACAGGGCTTTCAGTCGGGCAATCAAGGGGTCGTTTCGTTTACCTACAATGACATTAGCGAGACCCTGACGTATATTCCGGTAAAGGGAACGGACTGGCAGCTGACTTATCTGATCCGTGAAAGCGTCATCAGCGAGCGTATCAGCTCTATCTCGGAGGGAACCGTAAGACGAAGCGTGATTCAATCCGTTCTGACGGTTGCCGCCATGCTGTTGATGTTCGGCTTTATCATTTACCAGATCAAGCGGAACAGCCGCCTTATGCTGCAGCACGAAACGAAGGAGGCGGAGAGCCGCGTAAAACAAAAGGAGCTTGAACAGCGCCTTGAACTGCAGGAGCAAATCTTGGAGAAGGACCGCCGCCAGGAACAGCAAAGCAAAATGATCGCCGCGCTCGCTTCCGATTACTGGAGCGTGTACTATCTGGAACTGGACAAGGACGAAGGCGTCTGTTATCAGTCTCACGCCGATCTGGGCGAGTCCGGCTTAAGGGTCGGCGAACGCTTTAAGTATCTTTCGGCTGTGACCGCTTATGCCAACCGATATATAACAGAACAGTATCTCGATGAGTTCCTGCGCTTTGTTCAACCGGAGTCAATTATAAACGGCTTAAAAAAACGCAACGTGATTTCCTACACCTATATGGTGAAGCGACAGGGAAAAGAGAGCTACGAAACGGCGCGCTTTGCAGGCGTGCGAAACAAATCGGACAAAGAAGGACAAGTCTCCTACAGCGTGGGAGCTTGCTTCGTAGACTCTGACGCAGAGACGCGAAGAGCCATGGAACAGCAGCAAGCGCTCAACGACGCGTTGTCTGCCGCTGAAGAAGCCAGCAAAGCAAAAACCGCGTTCCTGTCAAATATGAGTCATGAGATCCGCACCCCGATGAACGCCATCATCGGCTTAGACAGCATCGCGCTGAATGACCCGGATATCTCCGAGCGAACAAGAGAGTATTTGGAGAAAATCGGCTCTTCCGCCGAGCATTTGCTGGGTCTGATAAATGATATCCTGGATATGTCGCGTATCGAGTCGGGCCGACTCACGCTGAAAAATGAAGAATTCTCATTTCGAAAGCTACTGGATGCTGTCAACACCATGTTCCACAGTCAATGTCAGGATAAGGGACTGACATACAGGTTCAATATAACCCCTGATATCAATGAATATTATATCGGCGATAACATGAAGCTCAGACAGATCCTGATCAATATTCTCGGCAACGCTGTGAAGTTCACCGATGAAGGGGGAGAGGTACAGCTTCAAATCGAACGCAAGGCTCAATTTGAAGGCAAATCCACCTTATGCTTCAAGATCTCCGACACCGGTATAGGCATCAGCGAGGATTATCTCCCCTATATCTATGACGCTTTCTCACAGGAGGAGGATTCCTCTACAAACAAGTACGGCAGCTCGGGTCTCGGAATGGCGATCACCAAACGCCTTGTTGAAATGATGAACGGCAACATTTTGGTAGAAAGCGAAAAGGGCGTCGGTACGACCTTCACCGTCACGATAACGCTCTCTGATTCCGACAGGACGGAAGAAGGAGCTTTGGCAGACAGTATTCATCCCGAGGATATGACGGTTCTTATCGTGGATGACGATCCAATTGCCCGCGATCACGCTCAGCTGATATTAGAGAAGGCGGGAGTCATCACGGAAACAGCCGAAAACGGGCTTCAGGCGCTGGAGATGGTCAAACTGCGCCATGCTCGCAGAGAGCCGTACAACCTGATACTGGTGGACTGGAAAATGCCTGAAATCGACGGCCTTGAGACCACCCGCATGATTCGCGATGCCATAGGTCACGAGTCCGCTATCATCATTCTTACCGCCTATCGCTGGGATGACATTCTGGATGAGGCTGTACAGGCAGGTGTAGACGGCTTTCTGCTAAAGCCGCTCTTTGCCGCGGCAATCATGGACGAATTCAAAACCGCCGCGAAGAAAAAGAAGCTGTCGGAGCAGAACGGTCAGACTAAGACCGATCTCAGAGGAAGGCGCGTTCTGCTCGCGGAGGATATGGCGATCAACGCCGAGATCATGAAGATGGTGCTTGAAATGCGCGAGATAAAGGCGGATCATGCCGTGAACGGAAGGATCGCTGTGGAGTTGTTTACATCACATCCCGAGGGCTACTACGACGCGATCCTAATGGATATACGTATGCCCGAGATGGACGGACTGGAGGCTACGCGCGCGATCCGCGCCTCAGACCGCGCTGACGCAAAAACCGTTCCGATCATCGCCCTGACCGCTAACGCCTTTGACGAAGATGTACAGCGCAGTATGCAAGCGGGGCTGAACGCTCATCTGTCAAAGCCGGTACAGCCGGAAGTATTGTTCGAGACGCTTGAAAGCCTGATTAAGTAATTGGTACAAGCCCATCAATCCTCTCGCAAATAGTATCATAAAGAGCCGTTGTTAACTGCGCTCATATATTGCCTACAGTTTGATACTTACAATCACAAGAAGTTACGAGAAGATAATCCTCAAAAAACCGCATGGATAAGCCATTTTTGAGCCTACCCATGCGGTTTGGTTTTTCTCAGAATCGGATTTGTTGTTTATACTAAGTTTCATTAAAACACATTAACATTTATTGCGTTGCGTCGTCGCTCGCCGTACACAAAAAAAGTCGTGAGAAAACGGAATCAAATCCGGATCTCGGGCATATGATAATGCAGATACGCCTTTTGCCGCTTCGCTCTGTCTATACATTATATATAAAAAGGCGACGGAATTTTGTGCATATATCATTATATACAAGCAACGGTTGAAATGTTAAATAATTATTGGCAAAAAATTTGAAAAAACTATTGACAAACGTGGTTTTAGCTGATATACTAACGACACTAATAAGCCATTGCCAAACCTGTGGAAACGCAGGGACGGAAAGTTCAGGAGTCTAACGCACTTGATGTAACGACAGTCCGGCTGCAAATCAACCGATTTTGCACGGACTGTTTTTTATTTGTCCGTGCCAACCGTGAAATGGAGGAATCTATCATGAAAAAGACATTAGTATTCGTTCTTGCTCTCATCATGGTTCTCGCGGCTCTGCCTGTCGTCGGCGCTTCTGCTGATGAAGCCCCCGCGATCAACTATTCCGAGCACTTCACCTTAAACAGCGACACCGGCTATGATTATGACATCACCGGCTCGTCCATCGCTTGGGTGAAGCAGGCCAACGGCACCCTCATCTGGGTCGCTGAGGATGACGCTCGCAGCGACGCTGAGATTATCGATCAGGCAAAGAAAGCTGACGCTTCTCTCAAGGATGAGAACGCAGTTTTAAGAGGTTTCGGCACCGCTAAGACCCCCAACGGCAACGGCTCCCAGGCTACCGTCACCGTTTATGCTGCTGATGGCAAGACCATCCTGAGCATCGACGGCAAGTACAGCCACTGTGTCATGGCGCTCGCTCAGGACGCAGAACCCGCAGAGCCCGAACAGCCCGAAGTCCCCGCCGAGGAGGGCGAGAAGGCTAACCTCAGAATCGACGTTCCGCTGAAGATGGCTGTCGCCTTTGAGGACGGCACCGTTTACTACGGCGGCGAAATGAAAGAGGTCGAGGTCGGTAAGGAATATCACTTCCAGATGTGCTCCGTCAACTGGGAGAACGGTATCTATGACGAGAACGGCAACGGCATCGCCGGTACCGTCGTCTACACCATGGTCGTTGTTCATCGCGACGAGTTCAACGAGCTGGTTGCAGCTGCGAAGGAGGACCCCGAGCGCTACACCGTAAAGGGTATCGACATCATCGACAACAAAGAGAAGAAGATCATCATCAATATCGACGCTAAGGACACTCACCTTGAGACTGACGTCAACAACTTCTTCATGGCGTACAGATTCCACTTTGTCGGTGGGGATTATAACAAAAAGACCGGCATCGCTCAGGTCATCAACACTCCCGTCGAGAGCCTGTCCGTCAACCTGCCGCTCGGCTCCACCATCACCTGCAAGGCTTACAAGGGCGATGAGGAGATCGACACGGCTGACGTTCTGGTTGTCAACAACTCCGGCGAGGGCGTCTATGACAACGTCGAGCTGACCAGCGTGAACGACTTCACCTGGGGCGAGAAGCCGGTTGCTGAGGAAACGGAATAAGCTGAAGCAGCAGAAGAGCATATTGATTACGCAAAATAATCTTTGAATGATTCGGGGCGCTCAACTTGTGGGCGCCCTGTTTTTTTCTGCCAATCATGTTCAATGCACATGAAATGACCGTGACTAAACTGAAACTTTGTTCATTTTGCCATATAAATGAAGCTCTTTTTTCAAAAAAACCCTTGAAATCCCGATGCGGTTGTGCTATAATATAACCAGATTAGAGGGCAAAACCGCTGAAAGGCGGCGACGCAAAGCTCTGGTGTCTAACATAGTGATTCTATATGACCGACCGGCTGCATAGTTTTTTACGAATGTAATGAACTGGGCAGGCGGTTATTTTTATTGCTCCGAAAGGGGGAATGATTGTTCTGCGCTCTATGGTTAAAGCTTTTTACTCGTCGTTACATCACCCATATACCCGAGAAAGGATGATTAGAATGAAGAAGGTTTTATCAGTATTACTGGCAGTTTTCCTGCTGGTCTCCGTGTTCCCGCTGGCTGTCAGCGCGGAGGAGGGAGATCTCAAGAATGTCGTGTTCAATGAGAACGGCGACTACGTTCTCGATCGGAACGACTACGACGCGGTCGATATCGACGGCGTCACCGGAACGGTCACACTTTCCAACGCAGGCGTGTACTCTCAGGGCCGCTCCGCGATCAAGGTCATGAACAATTCCGACGTGACCTTTGTCCTTGACGGTTACAGCACCGTTATGGGCGACAGCAGCAATTTCTCCTGCGGCATCGAGGTCGAGCTTGGCTCCAAGGTCACCTTCGAGGGCGAGGGAACTCTCGACGTTACCGGCGGTAAGTACGGCGCGGCGATCGGCTCCTACGGAACCGGTATCAACATCCCCGAGGAACAGAGAGTCCAGGTCGGCGAGATCACCATCAACAGCGGCGTCATCAACGCTTACGGCGGCTACAGAGGCGCGGGCATCGGCGCGGGCTACCACGTCAGCGGCAACCTCATTACCATCAACGGCGGTACAGTCCGTGCGTATGCGGGTGAACAGGGCGCAGGTATCGGCTCCGGCTACGGCACCAGCGGCGGCGCGATCGGCGTTGCGGCTGTCGGCGAATACACCGCCGGAACCATCATCATCAACGGCGGCGATATCTATGCCGCTTCGAGCAACAAGGATTTCACCGATTTCAGCAGCTTTGACGCGATCAACGCGAATGAAGTCCCCGGCGCTTGGGGCGTAGGCATCGGCGGCGGCTACGGCGCGTCTGTCGACCTCATCGAGATCAACGGCGGTAAGGTCGTTGCGGTCGGCGGCGCCAGCGGCGCGGCGATCGGCACCGGTCGCGGCACCAGCAAGGGGAACCAGTACAACCCCGACGCATATCATTGCAATATCAGGATCGGCGGCGACGCTGACGTTACAGCTGTCACCTCCGACGTTACAAAGGACGGCGACCGCCTCGGCGGCGCGGCGATCGGCACCGGTCGCGGCTGTCATACCGGCGGCAACATCGAGATCACCGGTAACGCCAAGGTGACCGCGATCAGCGCTTCCCTCGCTCCTGCGATCGGCGCAACCAAGAAGGTGTCTCCCGTAGACGGCGCGATCCCGGTTGCCGAGAGCATCGTGATCGGCGACAACGTCCAGCTTTACGCGGTTTCCGCTGCGGACTATGCGGTCGATAAGGACGCTTCCAGCCTCTCCATCAATGACAAATACTTCGGTTCCTCCGACAGATGGTTCTTCGGCGAGAACGCTGCCGCGATCGCTGACGTCGCGAACGTCAAGGTTGAGAGCACCAAGGGCGAGCAGATGTACACCGCACCCACCGGCGCAGTCTCCGTCTGGTCCCGCATCAAGGCTGCCGAGGAGCAGCATGACGAGCCCGTCGTTCCCGAGAAGGATGACAAGGGCAACCTCAGGATCGACGTTCCGCTGAAGATGGCGGTCGTCTTTGAGGACGGTACCGTCTACTATGGCGGCGAGATGAAGGAAGTCGAAGTCGGTAAGGAATATCACTTCCAGATGTGCGCTGTCAACTGGGACAACGGCACCTTTGACGACAACGGCAACGGCATCCGCGGCACCGTCGTTTACACCATGGAAGTCGTTCACAAAAATGAGTTCAAGGAGCTCGCTGCGGCTGCGAAGGAAGATCCCGAGCGCTACACCGTGAAGGGCATCGACATCATCGACAATGTTGCGAAGAAGATCATCATTGACATCGACGCGGAGGATACTCACCTCGAGACCGACGTCAACAACTTCTTCATGGCGTACAGATTCCATTTCAAGGGCGAGGACTACGACAAGCAGACCGGCATCGATCAGGTCATCAACACCCCGCTCGAGAGCCTGTCCGTCAACCTCCCGCTCGGCTCCACCATCACCTGCAACGCTTACCACAGCTATGAGAAGGTCGCGTCCGCAGATGTGTTCATCGAGAACAACTCCGGCGAGGGCGTTTACGACGACGTTTTCCTCACCAGCGTGAACGATTACACCTGGGAATAACAGGAATCAAAACGGACGACGATCTACCCCGTTCGTTTACACAGTAAAATAGACAGTCGCAATGAGTTCTGACGGCTGATTCTTAGTTATCTAACCAAAAGAGTATTCCTTGACTTGATTTTTTGCGGGTCAGGGAATATTCTTATAAAGGGGCGATTAAAATGAAGCATTCCATGATCAAAATGATATCACTTTTACTGGCAGTTTTCCTTTCTCTCGCGGTGTTCTCCGCCTGCGGCGTCGACCCGAACGTCAAGCAGCAGAAGGAGACGGCCTCGGAGTATGAGGTCAAGATCGACGGCGAGGAGGAAGAGGTCGAGCGCGAGGGCTTTTACGCTTATGCTAAGGGCAAGACCGACCCCGTAGAGGTTGGCGGCGTAGAGGTCAGCGTAACGGACTTTGCCGTCCGTTCCTATGAGCTGGCTTTCCTGATGGCGCAGAAGAACTTCAAAACCCCGAAGGACATCCCGCTCGACGCGGCTGTGCAGTATGCCTTCACCCATATCTTCTACAACGATTTTTACCACATCACCAACAAGGCGGCACAGTACCGCAGCGCCAGCGAACAGCAGATCAGGGATTCGCTCAAGGAGCAGTTCGGTACCGACGACTTCAAGGTGACTTCCTCCATGCTGTACAATGCCGGTAAAGAGATCTTCGAGATGTGGATCCCGTCCTACGGCACGAACATCTATTACATCATCGACGCGGTCAACGTTGACGGCGATCAGGCGGAGATCATCTCCACCTTCTACAACGAGCTTGCGCGCAAGACCCTGCTCGGCAAGGCGACGATCACGGTCAAGATCCAGGACGGCAGACCGGTGATCGCCTCTCTGAAAGCGGAGTAGCGGATATGGACGATAACAAAGCCTTAGCGAGCGAGAACGCCCGCCTGCGTGAAGCGCTGAAAAAGATCGCGGAGCATCAGGCTCAGATACAGAAGATACTCGACGGCGTGAGCGACCTGCTCAGAACGAATGAGCAGACGGAATCCGCGCCCGTCACGGACGAGGACGTAAAGGAGCTTTTGAAGAAGTATTCGCGTCTCCACTGACGCCATCGTCAAAAATCATGAACCAACGGAGCTGAAAAGATGAAAAAGGTCGGCAACATCAAACTGAATGACAAGGTCAAAAAGGGAGGCGCGCTCCCTCTTTTCGGCGTAGCTGTGATCGTTCTCCTGCTGACCGTCGCCGTCTACTTTGTCGCGAACTACGTCTCCGACAGCTATACGGTGGAGAACCGCCTTTCCAACTGGAACTACCTCTATACCGTGAAGGCGGGCGCCGTGCCCGACGGCGAGCTCCGTATCTATAACGCACAGAATCCCATTGTCTCCGACGGCAAGAAGAACAGCATCTATTTCTCCAAAACGCTGGAGCCTTCGGAAACGGCAAAGACTTTTGTGCTCATCACCGATTTCTCCCCTGTCAAGATCAAGCTCAACGGCAGGGAGATCTACAACAACCAATTCGATACGGCGGAGTACGTCGGAAGCTGTTACAACGCTGTGGCGCTGGAGCCTTCCGCTCAGGAGCGGCATCTTGAGGTCATGCTCAAGATCCCCTTCTCCGTTCGCTTTGAATCCTATCTCAACCCCGCGGGCGATCCATCCTTCACCTCGATGCCCGGCTTCATCTTCGGCTTGATCCTGATGGGCGCGGGGCTGGTCGCCGTGCTTGTTTTCGGTGTGATCTCTGCGGTGAAGAAGCGCTTCTTCCGCTCGATCCTGTTCTGCGGGCTTCTTGCCTACGTCGGGCTGAGCGTCGCGCTGCACCTTCTGCCCGAGGTCACCTACCGCTTCAATATGCCGATCTGGCTGAGCATCACCGCCGTTCCCGTGCACCTGACCTTTATGCTGGTGCTCCTGTGTCTGAACGGCCTGTTCAAGGATTCCCGCAAGACGGCGATCGCGATCCTCTTCGCGTCCGTGATCTCAGCGGTCGCGATGTTCGTGTCCTTCAACCCGCTGATGGTGAAGCTCTGCTCCGCTTTGATGTGCCTGGTGACCATTGCCGCGACGGTCTACGTCTCGCACACTGCCATGAAACAGCTCGACAGACGTATCCAGTACGCGGCGCCGATGTTCGTGATGTGCGTATTCTGCACGATGATCATGATCCTCGCGGCGATCTTTATGCTCGCCCGCCAGAGGACGCTGTATATCTATAACGTAGCCGTGGCGTCCGCGGTCATCCTCGGCGTGATCGAATATATCTATATCAGCGACTACCGCTTTGAGCTGAAAAACAGCGAGCTTCGCGAGCAGAGCGGGAAATACGGCGATACCGTGGACGGCATCTCCCTCTTTATCCGCAACATGCTGCAGTGCCGCGACAAATCCACGTTCTATGAGACGGCGGAGCGCGAGGTCATCGACCTGATCCGGAAGTATAATCCCGAGAACACCGACATCCGCTACTGCGCGGCGGTCAAGGGCGCGGAGGGCTACACGGAGGTCATCAACAGCGGTATCTCCGCCTGCAATTATCAGATCATTGAGGAAAACAGCCTGAAAAGCGACAAGAGGTGTCTTTTCGCAGAAACCTATTTTGACTGTATTTTGAAGGACGGCAGCGAGATCGGCGCGATCCTTCATTTTGAAAATATCAAGGGCGGCTTGGACGTTTTCTTTGAGAGTATGATCGAAGCGACGTACTGCGGACTGGAAACGACTTATGAGAACACCTTCTCCGATCTTGGCAGCCGCGATATCAACATCATCTTCGCCGAGCTGGCGGAGAACACCGAGCTGGACAATGGCTGCAGCGTCGATCATCTGGTGAACATCCGCAACAACAGCCTTGCGCTGTGCAAGCGGATCGGGATGGACGCGGACAAGGCGAAGCATATCGCCATCGCCTCCGAGCTGCACGACCTCGGTAAGATCGCTATCCCCAAGAATATCATCCACAAGGAAGGCAGGCTCAGCGAGGAGGAGCGCGTCATCGTCAACAGCCACACGGAGTTCGGCTATATCATCCTCTCCGCCTATGACGACGACCCCATGCTCGCGACCGCCGCGACGATCGCGCGCTATCACCACGAGCGCTACGACGGCACCGGCAGCCACGGCTTGAAGGGCGAGGATATTCCTGTTGAGGCGCGTGTGGTCACGGTCTGCGACGTTTACGATGCGCTGATCTCCGAGCGAACCTACAAGAAGGCGTGGAACAAAGAGGACGCCCTGCGCTATCTCAAGGATAACGAGGGCAAGATCTTCGACCCCGCGATCTGCGAGTCGTTCATCGCGTTCATCCGCGAGGGCGACGCCGTCAGCGCGGAATGATCCCGTTTTTCGATCAATCAGAATCCATATAAGCTCAGAAAGGCGGTGTGGATATGTCCAAGGAAAAAGAGAATAAGAAGCAGCAGACCGCTGAGCTGACCCCCGAGGAACAGGCGTTCCAAGAGCACCAGAACGCGCGTGCGGCGAAGGTCGGGAAGTTCTTCAAACGGCTGAAATGGTACCATATCGCGGCGTTCATTCTGGTTCTGGGCATCGTTCTGCTGTTCGTGATCTGGCACCTTCTGCCCAAGAAGGTGATGAATGTCGCCGTGCTGGATAAAACGGTGCTCTCTTACGCGGATGATGAGAACATCATCAAGGAGAACGTCTACCGAAAGCACCAGGGCTTATACTGGATCCTCCATCAGCAGAGATACATCAAGCCCGACGGCGAGTATTACGATTATCAGCGCGACTACTTCGGCCCCAAGCTGGACGAGGAGGGCAACTTTGACGGGGACACCGAGTTCAAGGACGCTCAGTCCACCCCCGACTTGCTGTACCTCTCCGACGCCTACGGCATGGGCAACGATACCTACGGCTACTATAACGGCGGTTCTCCGCTCAACGGCGGCATCTCCGACGACGATATGTCCTATATTTCCTTCGCGCACGAGAGCGGCGCGCCGATCGTTGCCGAGATGGCGTTTTTCAGCACGCCGCTGTCCGATTCCGTCCGCGCACAGCTGACCGCGCTCACCGGCGTCAACCCGACCAAGTGGATCGGCAGATACCTCGTCGATCTGGAGGACTTCACCGACGTCCCCGACTGGGCGCCCCCGATGTATGAACAGCAGGAGGGCGTGGAATGGCGCTTCACCGGCCCCGGTATCCTTCTGGTGTCCAACGACGGAAAGATCATCATTCTGGAACAGAACACGGATTTTATCACCAAAAATCTGCTGAAAATATACATCAACGAGGAATACCGCAAGGAATTCTCCGGCTGTGATAGCGTCAACTTCTACAACTGGTTCGAGCTGGTCGAGCCGAACTACGGCGTCGAGAACATCGCGACCTTTGAGTTCGACCTCAACGCGACCGGCATGGAGAAGATCAAGGAGGTCAGCAAGACCCCGCGCTTCTGTGCGATCTCGCGCAAGCAGGAGGAGGGCTACGCGCCCGTCTACTACTTCGCGGGCGACTCCAACGACTATGTCAACGGCAACCGCTACGGCGAGTTCCTCTTCTCTAACCTGTTCTTCAAGTTCCTGTCCTATGACCGACAGGGCGATATCTCCAACTTTTTCTGGCGTTTCTACAACCCGCTGATGCGCCACATCCTCTCCGATACGAACAGCAGGCAGTATATGACGGAGCAGTCCGAGCACGCGGAGGTCTCGCACATCAACAGCGGCAGCTTCCAGGTGCTTCAGAATGAAAAATGGCGCTCCTTAACGCTCAAGGCAGCCTCTCTGAACGCACAGGAGCCGGGCAAGGCGACCTACTCGCGCGACTTCACCTACTATGAGGATCTGATCGAGGCTGCGGGCGAGCTGGGCGTGAACTGCCTTGTCGCAAAGGATCTGTACCCGCCGGAATTCTACGCGGCGATCAGCCGATACAACAAGAATTCGGAGCATGATACCATCTACATTTTACAGCGCGTCGGCGTGCCGGACGGACTGGACGTCCGGGATTACCTCAAGGACGACGGGCTGAAAAAGTGGAGCGAAGCCGTCGTCTCGGCGGTCAAGGCGCTCCACGGCGACGGCCGCGCGCGGGGCGAGAAGCTCGGCGACGCGACCTACTTCATCGACGTTTCCGAGTATGTGCTCGGTCTTTGCGTCGACCCGAAGCTGGATAACGAGAACACCGGCAAGATCACCGGGCTGTCCGCCTACTCCTACAAGGGCGATTATGTGAAGCAGAATACCGGCGCACAGGGCTTTGCGGCGTATCTCTATGATACCGCCCAGAAGACCTCCTTCGACAGCTACGGCTACTACACGCCTGTCGCGGTCACCGCTTCTCCCGACATGATCAAGGGCATGAAGGATGTCAAGAACCAGCATGCCTATCTGTTCAGCGATATTGCCGCCGAGGACTGTGCGGAATACGCCTTCTGTGACGTGCTCATGGATAATGAAGCGATCATCGACAGCGGCAAGATGAGCGAGAGCGCCTATACCAAATATCTTAGCGTGTTCAACGAGCTGAACCGCCTCACCTCTCCTCTGCTCGCGTCGGGCGTATCC
Source organism: uncultured Ruminococcus sp. (assembly GCA_902785355.1). Classification (GTDB taxonomy): domain Bacteria; phylum Bacillota; class Clostridia; order Oscillospirales; family Acutalibacteraceae; genus Ruminococcoides. Next base: position 16,678 of record CACZYF010000017.1, read on the forward strand.
TTCTCCGATGTGAACGCTGTCTACGGTCAGGACGCCGTCAGCGAATCGGAGCAGGGCGAGGGCATCACGGACGCGCTCCGGGCCGCGAAGGACAGCGGCATTCTCGGCGCGACTGTATATGATCTCAACGATAGCTGGAGCGACGTGGGCGAGGACATGCGCTTCTTCACGGCTTCGGCATCCAACAGCTACCTCTGGCACAACACCTGCGACAGCGCCGAGATGACGGGCGTGATCGCGATGGACAGCGTGGCGCCCGGTACTCCGGGTCTCGTCCTCACCGACGACGACCTCGCTCAGGCGCTCTCCCTCTCTAACGACGCGGGCTACCTCTACATCACCCTCCAGCTCCTCGAGGAGACCGACTACAAGGAGAACGCGATGTTCATCGGTCTGGATACCTTCCAGCGCAACGACGGCGAGTATTACTACGCCAAGGACTTCACGGCGAACTCCCTCTCCGGTATGGAATTCTCCCTGCGCTTTGAAGGCAAGCAGAAGGCGGCGCTCTATGTCATGGCGAAGTATGACCGTAACCGCGGCTCAGCCTTCACCCAGGAGAGCTACAACGGCGATTACCACAAGGTCGCCGACCTGACCTACGGCGGCTTCACCTCCGGCGACACCCAGTTCTACCAGACAGGCTCCACCATCTACATCCGCCTGCCGTGGACGTGGCTCAACGTCGCCGACCCGTCAAAGAAGCTCGTCATCAACGACAACGCCTTCGCGGGCGACGTCGCGAAGACCGTCACCACCAACGGCGTGCTCGCGTCTGTCATGATCGGCGAGCGCAAGGGGGGCGACGTGATGTACGCCTTCCCCGCGGATAAGCACGACCCCGGCTACAAGGTATTCCAGTGGGATAAGTGGGAGACTGCGAAGTATGCGACGCGCAATAAGGAGAGCTTCGACATCCTGAAGAAGTATTTCCTCGGACACTCTGAATAAACTTACCCGTCACAAGTCGGGTATCATATCCATAAAACCGGTCACCGGTCACTGACCGCTGATCACTGAATGAATACAGGAGATAAACGCTTGAAGATAGAACTGATAAGCGTTATCGGATTACTGCTGTGTCTGTTGATCATAGGCATAGAGTACATTCTTCTCTATCGGCTGGCCGAATTGCAGGATGAGCATACGGCTAAGACCGAGAACATCAGGCGCAGGCTTGATATTCATGTGGAAGGGGTGCTCTACGCCCCTACCGACAGCAGCCGAGACGCTGAGATCACCGCCCTGACAAATGAAATAAACGGAGAGTACGCGGTCTATGAGATGGCTGTACAGGCGATCAGAGAGCACAACGGCTCCTCCTTCAGCGGCGACGACGCGGCGAAGGAAGCGCTGATCGAGCGCATCAACGCGCAGGTCGACCCTGTCGCGATGTATGTGAAGATGCTCGATGAGGGCGACGTCTACCACAAGGGCTACGCCTGCCGCAGGCTCGCCGACCTGGACGCGCAGGAATACCGCGACAAGATCAAGGAGTACGTCAGCTCCAAGGAGCGCGACCTCGCCTACAACGCGGCGATGGCTCTGTGCGAGATGGGCGACGTGTACGAGGTCGCTCAGTATCTGCTGAGCATCGAAAACGACACCCTCTACTCCGGCAGAATCGTCAATGAATTCTTTGCGAAATTCACCGGCGACCGCGGAGAGCTCGCCGCGCTGATCTTTGAAAAATGCAACAAATACATGAAATGTACCGTGATCAAGACGATCGCGATCTACAAGCTCGACCGTTTCAGACCCATGTACCTCGAAGGCGCCGCGGGTGACGATAACCAGATGAAGATCGCCTGTATCAAGGCGCTCGCCGCCTTCGGCTATCCCGAAGACGAACAGCTCCTGCAGATCGCCGCGGGCGACAAGGACTGGGTGAACCGCTCCTCCGCGATCAGAGGGCTTTCGCTCCTGAAAACGCAGACCGCACTGAACACCGTCAAGCACGCTCTCGGCGACAAGGAATGGTGGGTGCGCCAGACCGCCGCGCAGGCGATCACCCGCATGGATATCTCCCCGAAGGATCTGGAGGAGATCCTCGGCGGCTACGACCGCTTCGCCGCCGACGCGATGAAGAATGTACTGTACAAAACGGTCGAATGATCGGCATATATACGAACATTGAATAAACAGCTTTCTATTTGCAGTCATTCCGAGGAGGGATTTATCCCGACGTGGGAATCCCACAAAGAGAGACTGAAACGTGGGTTCGTTGCTTTGTGGGATTGCCGCGGGCTCGACGCACGTGTCGAGCCCTCGCAATGACTTAAAATAACAACGAAGGAGGGACAAACCGTGGGATTTTTGAATGCGGTACGCAGCTTTATCGTCGTGTTCAACTACTTCTGCATGGCGTTCACGCTGGTGCTCAGCTTTATCTATATCATCCAGCTCTTTGTCTCCCTGTTCAGGGTACACCGTAATTTTGACAAGACCTTCTCCGACGACTTCCTCAGCTACGTGGACAGCGACAACCTTCTCCCGATCTCTCTGATCATCCCCGCGTACAACGAGCAGGAGAATATCGTCCAGAATATCCGCTCGCTGATGAAGCTCAACTACCCGCAGTTCGAGATCATCGTCGTCAACGACGGCTCCACTGACAAGACAGGCGAGCTGGTGGTCAACGCCTTCAATATGCACAAGATCGAGACCTCGATCCGCTACCAGATACCCACCCAGAAGATCGAGGCTGTCTATTACAGCAAGAAATACCCCAACCTTCTCTATGTCCAGAAGGCGAACGGCGGTAAGTCCGACGCGCTGAACGCGGGCATCAATATCTCCAAGTACCCGCTCTTCACCTGTCTGGACGCCGACTCCCGTATCGAGAAGGACGCGTTGCTGCGCCTTTCCATGGAGTTCATCAAGGATTCCCGCACCGTCGTCGCAGGCGGTATCGTGCGTATCGCGAACGGCTCGAAGATCGTCGACGGCGAGCTCAAGGGCTTCTCCATGCCCAAGAAACTGATCGAGCGCTTCCAGATCGTCGAGTATTACCGTTCCTTTTTGATGGGACGTGTGTTCTGGAGCGCGTCGAACTCCCTTCTGATCGTCTCCGGCGCGTTCGGTCTGTTCCGCAAGCAGACCGTCATCGAGGTCGGCGGCTACAAGAAGAACACCATCGGCGAGGATATGGAGATCGTCGTCCGCATCCACCGCTATATGCGGAAGAATCGCAGGAAATATAAGGTCAAGTTCAACGAGTTTTCCGTCTGCTGGACGCAGGGTCCGATGTCGCTCAACGATATCCGCTCCCAGCGCCGCCGCTGGCAGATCGGTCTGATGGATACGCTGATCTCCCACGCGGGTATGACCTTCAACCCCAGATACGGCTTCGTCGGTCTGGTGTCGATGCCCTACAACTGGATCTTTGAGCTGTTCGGCGCGCTGGTCGAGACGATCGGCTATGTGCTCCTACCGTTCACGCTGATCATGGGAGAGCTGAACATGTTCTTCTTCGTGATCTACTTCCTCTTGTCGGTCTCGCTGGGCGTTATCCTCTCCGAGGGCAGCCTCGTGCTCGAGCAGTACACCCACCGCGCCGCGATGACCGCCAAGCAGAGCATCAGCATCTCTGTCTACGCGATCTTAGAGAACTTCGGCTACCGCCAGTTGATCACCCTCTTCCGTATGGAGGGCATCATCAAGTACCGCAAGCTCCGCAAAACGTGGGGCAAGATCAAGCGTAAGGAGTTCGAGCAATGAAGAAGATCGTTATTTCCGTCGTTGCCACCATCCTTGTGCTCTTTCTGCTGGCACAGACCGGCTTGCTCGCTCCCTTCGGGATCAAGCAGCTCTCCATCTTCGGGAAAGACCACATCAAGCACAATTACTCGGAGAATTCCAGCGAAGAGTATATGGACACCGTCAAGAACCTCAGCTACCGCATGAAGGCGGAGGGCAACTACTTCAGCGTCTACAAAAACGGCGGCTGGAGCGAGCAGTTCATGACCGGCGTCAACATCGGCGCGTCTGAGCCTTCGCTCTTCCCCGGCGACCTCACCATCAGCTATGAGACCTACCTGAGATGGTTCAAATACATCAGCGAGATGAACTGCAACTGCATCCGCGTCTACACCACCATGCGCCCGCAGTTCTACCTTGCGCTCAACGACTTCAACAAGACCGCCGACAACCCGATCTTCCTCTTTCAGGGCGTGTGGGTCAACGAGGACGACATCGAGCGTCTGGACGACGTTTACGCGGAGAATGAGAAGATCCTCAACGACTTCAAGCAGGACGTCCTGACCACCGTGGACGTCATCCACGGCAGCGCGGTCATCCCCGACAGCCCCGGTAAGGCGTCCGGCACCTACCGCACGGACGTCTCCCGCTGGATGGCGGGCTGGATCGTCGGCATCGAGTGGGATCCGAACCTCGTCATCAACACCGACGAACAGCATCCCGATATGCGCGACTACGACGGCAAGTACCTCTTTACTCAGGGCGCAACGCCGTTTGAAGCCTTCCTGTGTAGGGTGGGCGACGCGCTGATCGAGCACGAGACCGAAAAGTACCAGTTTCAAGTGCCTCTCGCCTTCACCAACTGGATCACCACCGACCCGCTGAGCCACCCGAACGAGCCGCACTTCGACGAGGACAAGGCGACCGTCAACACGGAGAACATCAAGTTCCGCAACTTTGACGCGGGCATGTTCGTCTCCTACCATATCTACCCCTACTACCCCGACAGCCTGAACTATCAGGAGGACTACCTCCTCAACACCGACAGCGAGGGCAAGGTCGACACCTACACCGCCTACCTCAAGGACCTCAAGCTGGTGCACACCCTGCCGATGCTGGTCGCCGAGTTCGGCATCCCGACCTCGCGCGGCATGGGTCACGAGAGCGTCATGGGATATAATCAGGGTCACGTCGACGAGAACGCTCAGGGCGCGATGCTGATGGGCATGATCGACTCCATCCACGCCACGGGCTACGCCGGCGGACTGATGTTCACCTGGCAGGACGAGTGGTTCAAGCGTACCTGGAACAACGTCATGTACGATATCGCCGACCGCCGTCCGTTCTGGTCGAATATCCAGACTACGGAGCAGTGCTTCGGCATCCTCGCCTTCGACCCCGGCGCGAAATACACCTGCTGCTACCCCGACGGAGACCTCTCCGACTGGGACGGCGTGGAATCCGCCGTCACGACTGACCAGGGCGAGCTGTTCATCCGCAGCGACGAGCGCTACCTCTACCTCATGGTCAAGGCGGACGGCTACGACTTCAACAACGACACCCTGTATATCCCCGTCAACACGATCGCGGGTCAGGGCAACACGACCGCGAAGGACTATAACCTCACCTTTGACGACGGCGCGGACTTCCTGATCAAGATCCACGGCGCGAACGACTCACACATTTTCGTCGACCGCTACTACGACGCGTTCAACTTCCACTTTGTCCAGTCCCGCATCCTCTCGGACTTCCCTGTTCCGAAGGACACCGGCGTCATGGACACCGGCATCTTTGACGAGATGATGCTCTGCTACGGCTACCACCTCAAGGTGGGAGGTACCGGCGCGGAGGTGCCCGATAAGGCGTATGAGACCGGCAAGCTCCAGTACGGCAACGCCAACCCCGACGCAAAGGACTACGCCTCCCTCTCCGATTTCTGCTACGGAGACGGCGGGGTCGAGCTGCGTATCCCGTGGCAGCTTCTCAACGTCATGGATCCCTCCTCCAAGCAGCAGATGAGCGACTTCAACGAGGAGCAGGTCTTTATCCCGCAGGATTTCGATTCCTTCGACTTCGGCTTCGGCTGCGCCAAGGGCAAGGAGAAGCTCAACATCTCCTTCTCCGGCAGCTACAGCTATGAGGAATGGAATATCCCGACCTGGCACGAGAGGCTCAAGCCCTCTTACTACCAGCTTCAGAAGTATCTGGAGAAATACCGCAACAACACGAAAGAATAACCGAAAGAATAACCGAAAGAATAACCGAAAGAATAACCGAAAGAAGGTGGCAGGATGAAAAGGACGCTCGCGCTGATCTTGGCGCTGATGATGCTTCTTCTTGCCGCCTGCGATCGGAAGAATACCGATAATGATAAGAACGCCGCTGTACCCGGGCACATCACGTTGCCCGATACACACGGCGTTTTTATGCCTTTTTATGCGGCGGATAACGGCTATCTCTACCGCAATATCGGCGAGAAGCAGGGCGAGCTGTTCTATGTCAAGGGCGTGAACATGGGACTGACCGAGCCGCACACCGATCTCAGCTCCCCCGATATCACCTACGATACCTTCATGGACTGGTTCGGGAAGATCGCCGCCATGAACGCCAACACCGTGCGCGTGTTCTCACTGATGAACCCCGATTTTTACCGTGCCTTCTCCGATTATAATGAGCAGAACGCGGATCACCCGCTCTATCTGATCCAGGGGATCTGGTTTTCCGAGGATCTGATGTATCAGCTCACGGACGCGCTCGAGAGCGATCAGATATTGATCTCAGCCTTCAAGCGCTCCGTCACGGAGACGGTCGACGCGATCCACGGCTCCAGCGACGATACCGCCTACGGAAAGTATGATCCCGCGATCTATGACCGCGATATCTCCGACTATGTCGTCGGTTACATCTTAGGGCTGGAATACCCCGCCGCCTTTGTGGAGGAGACCAACGCCTCCCACCCCGATATGGCGGACTACAGGGGCGAGTATCTCTCCACCGCGGAGGGCTCGAGTCCCTTTGAAGCCTTTCTCTGTGAGGTCGGCGACACGCTGATCACTCATGAGAGCGGAACCTATTCCTGCCAGATACCCGTTGCCTTCCTGAACTGGCAGACGCTCGACACCCTGAGCCATACCGCTGAGCCGTTCCCCGAGGAGGAGGACGCCCGGAGCGTTGATACGGAGAAGATCAAGCCCCTGTCCGACTACTACGCCGGGCTGTTCGCGGCGGTGGACGTCTACCCCTACTATCCCGAGTTCATGAATCATCAGAAGGCATATACCGAGGCAGAGGATAACTACCTCGCCTACCTCAACGAGCTGAAAACGCAGTACACAGTCCCGCTTCTGATCGCGGAGTACGGGTTGAGCACCTCGCGCGGGATCGCGCATACCGGCATCAACGGCTATCAGCAGGGCGGTCTGACCGAGCAGGAGCAGGGCGAGCTGGATGCGCGGATGGCGCGGGATATCTGTGAAGCGGGCTGCTGCGGAGGACTGCTCTTCTCCTGGCAGGACGAGTGGTTCAAGCGCACCTGGAACATGGAGATGTACTACCCGCCCAAGGCGATCGACCGCACCCATGACCTCTCCTCCGCGGAGCAGAGCTACGGCGTGCTCGCCTTTGACGCCGCCGCCGCTTATCCCGACGGAGACGCCGCCGAGTGGAACGAGACAACCGGCGTCGGTGAGAGCCGCGTCTGCGCGCGCTATGACGCGGAGTACCTGCACCTTCTGGTCTCTCTGCCGGACGGCTTCGACTTTGATGCCGACAGCTACTATATCCCCATACAAGTGACAGGCGAGGGCAGCACCTTCAAGAAGGACAGCGCTCTGAGTTTCTCCGAGCCGGTTGATTACCTCATCGAGATCAAGGGCAGGGACGCGACCCGCGTGCTCTGCGACCCTGTGCGCGACGTCTTCTATTACCGCCAGAACGTGCTCCGCAAGATCTTCGGCAAGGACAAAGCCGCTCCCGCTGAGAAGAACAGCGGCGACTACCATCCGATCTATATGCTCACCTCTAACGAAATGTACCTGCCCGACGAGAAGCGAACGATCGAGCCGCAGTACTATGAGACCGGAAAGCTGACCTACGGCAACGCGAACCCGGAGAGCGACGAGTATAACTCGCAGGCGGACTTCTGTCTTGCGGGCAACAAGCTCGAGCTACGGATCGCGTGGTATCTCCTCGGCATCAAGAACCCCCGCACGATGGCGTGTATCGGTGAGCTGAGCGGAGAGAATATCACCTTCTCGACCTTCGAGCACCTCAAGCTCGGCGCGGGAGAGGACGGCGAGATCACGCTCTATGACACAGGCTTTACGGGGCTGAAAAACATCGCCTATCAACAGCGGCTCAAGCGCTCCTACGGCATCCTGACCGAGGCCTTCGCCGCTTTACCGACATTTGAAACAGATAAGAAAAGCTAGGGTGACGGATTACTCCTGTCACCCTAAACTATTTCCATAAAACATACAAACTTTTCCGATCATGTTTCTTCCACCCTGATCATGTAATACTGTTATGTAGTGACCGTTTGTCAATAGGCAAAAGTCACAAATGTAAAAAAGAATAAAAAATGAGATAGGGAAAGGGGAGAGGACTGCCAATTGACCTTGGAATAATCGGCGATACAGTCCAATGCCTCGAGATACTTTCCTTCAAATAATGGCAGGGGCTGTCGCAAGTGTTGCGGCAGCCCCTTGTCGGTGAGAGGGTTCTTTTACCAAGAGCGGCGATCAAGCGGCGGTAACGTTGAGGGCGCTGTCGACGGTGACGGTCAGGTTGACGGGGACCTGTACGTTATCATCGGTGTTATAGTACAGGGTGACGTGGCTGGTGCCGGGCGTTACGCCGTAAAACTGGAAATCGTACTGCTGCTGATTAAAGTTATAGTCGCAGCGGAGCAGGAAGTTGAGGTTGTCCGCCTTGTACGTCCAGTCGAAGCCGTAAGAGGTCTTGCCGTTAGCGTAGAAGTGGTAGGGTGTTCCGCTGTTCGCGGGAGCGACGCGCTTGGTGTCGATGTAGATACGCTCGCCGTTTACGTTGTCGATACGGTCTTTAACAGGAGCCTGAGTCGGGGCGGGAGCAGGAGCGACAGTACTCGGCTGAGCGGGCTGTGCTGCGGGCGCGGACTGAAAGGTCTGCTGAGCCGCGGTTTTCTGAGCTGCGACCTGCTGAGTTGCGACCTGCTGAGTTGCGGCCTGCTGAGTTGCGGTTTTCTGAGCTGCGGTCTGCTGAACGGCTGTTTTCTTCACGCTTGCCGCCTTGACGGGGGCAGCCGCCTTGACGGAGATCGCGGTGGTGGGGGCGGCGGTCTTGGTGAGCTTCGGAGCGCTCATCACGCCGAATACCATCGCGCCCGAGGCGATGACCGCGACCAGCGCGGCGGCGACGGTACCGATGATGAATTTGCGGCTTCTTGCCTTTGATCTCTTCATCGCCGTGAGGATTCTTTCTCTCTCGTCGTGTCTGTTGTTCTGAAAGTGTCTGCCGGTGTAGTTGTTCATGTTAGTCATTTTGATTCCCTCCTGATTTTTGTTTATTATTGTTTTGGTAAATGACTGTTGTTGTGCCGTCGGTGTTGTTTATTCAGTCTTTTCGATCGGCGGCTTGGGTCGAGCTTTAAGCTCGTTCCCTTGACTGTGGCTATAGCATAACATACCCACTATGACAACAGTATGACAAAAATCGGGGAAAATGGGAAAAAATGAAAAAATATTATTTCCTCCTTTATCGGGTGAATGTACTTCGGCCGACACGAGCAAACGGGGATAAACGGATTAAAAAGATACTCCTAACCGATCTTTATTATGCCGGCGGCCATATCGTAGGAGGGACGCTCCCTGCGGCTTGCATTTTGACTGTTACATTTCAACAAAACCGAACCACATATTCTATACAATCTTCGGGTTGTTTTTCGGGAGTGCGTTGTGGTATAATCTAATACCAAACTATGAAAACAGAACCAGAGGAGAACTATGGATTATTCGGTAACACTATCGCAGTTATACGGTATCAAGGAAGAATACGCGCAGAACATCATCGCCCTGCTCGACGACGGCAACACCATCCCCTTCATCGCCCGTTACCGTAAGGAGATGCACGGCTCGATGGACGACCAGCTGATCCGCGAATTCAGCGAAAAGCTGGATTACCTGCGCGGACTCGATAAGCGCAGGGATGAGATCCGCGAGCTGATACGCGGTCAGGAGAAGCTGACCGGCGAGATCGGCGCCGCCCTCGACAAGGCGCAGACGCTCAGCGAGCTGGAGGATATTTACCGTCCCTTCAGACCTAAGCGCAAGACCCGTGCCTCAGTCGCAAAGCAGCGCGGACTCGAGCCCCTCGCCGCAGAGATCATCAAACAGGAGAAGGGCTTCGATCCGATGAAGGCAGCCGAAGGCTACGTCAGCGAGGAGAAGGAGGTACCTACCGCTCAGGACGCGATCGCCGGGGCGATGGACATCATCGCCGAGATGCTCTCCGACAGCGCGACGATTCGTAAGCATCTGCGCCCGATCTTCAAGAACAGCGGCCTGTTGAAGTCGACCGCCGCCGACGCGGAGCGGGACAGCGTGTACGCCAACTATTACGATTATTCCGAGGCGGTCAAAAAGATCGCCGGTCACCGGATCCTCGCCGTGAACCGCGGCGAGAAGGAGGGCTTTTTGAAGGTCGGGATCGTCCTCGAGCCTGCGCTCGCGCTGAACGTCATCTACAGGGCACTCGATAAGGGAACGAACCCCCTGTGCTCCGATATCCTCAGAGCCGCCGGCGAGGACGCTTATACCCGCCTGATCTTCCCCTCTATCGAGCGCGAGATACGCGCCGAGCTGACCGAGAACGCCTCCGAGAGCGCGATGAAGGTCTTTGCGACGAACCTCAAGCAGCTTTTGATGCAGCCGCCCGTAAAGGGCAAGACCGTGCTCGGGCTCGACCCCGGCTACCGCACGGGCTGTAAGGTCGCTGTCGTCGACGAAACCGGTAAGGTGCTCGATACCGCGGTCATCTACCCGACTCACTCCGAGCAAAAGATCGCACAGTCGAAGAAGAAGCTGCTGGAGCTGATCAAAAAGTACAACGTCGATATCATCTCCATCGGCAACGGTACCGCGAGCAAGGAGACCGAGATGTTCGCCGCCGAGGCGATCAAGGAAGCCGATCACGCGGTCTGTTACATGGTCGTCAGCGAGGCGGGAGCTTCCGTTTACTCTGCCTCAAAGCTCGCCGCAACCGAGCTGCCCGAGCTCGATCTGACGCTGCGCAGTGCCGTTTCGATCGCAAGAAGATTACAGGATCCCCTCGCCGAGCTCGTCAAGATCGAGCCCAAGGCGATCGGCGTAGGTCAGTACCAGCACGATATGCCGCAGAAGCGTCTCGGCGAGACCCTCGACGGCGTAGTCGAGGACTGCGTCAACTCCGTCGGCGCCGACCTGAATACCGCGTCCCCCGCGCTGCTGCTGCGCGTGTCGGGGCTGAACGCGACCGTGTGTAGGAACATCGTCGCCTACCGAGAGGAGCACGGTGCCTTTAGTACCCGCGCGGAGCTGAAGAAGGTGCCGAAGCTCGGCCCTAAGGCGTTCGAGCAGTGCGCGGGCTTTCTCCGCGTGCCCGAGAGCCGTAATCCGCTGGATCATACCGGCGTTCATCCCGAGAGCTACGCGACTGCCAAGGAGCTGTTGAAGCTCGTCGGCTATACGGATAAGGAGATCGGGGAGGCGAAGTTTTCCGACCTGTCCGCGAGGGTGAAGGAGCACGGCACCAAGGAGCTTGCCGCAAAGCTTAATATCGGCTTGCCTACGCTCGACGATATCGTCAAAGAGCTGTCGAAGCCCGGCCGCGACCCGCGCGACGAGATGCCTAAGCCCCTGCTGCGCTCGGATGTCCTCGACATCAACGACCTCAGGGAGGGCATGGAGCTGACCGGTACGGTGCGCAATGTCATCGACTTCGGCGCGTTCGTGGATATTGGCGTCCACCAGGACGGACTCGTGCATATCTCGCAGATCTGCGACCGCTTCATCAAGCACCCGTCCGAGGTGTTGAAGGTCGGCGATATCGTGAAGGTGAAGATCCTCTCGGTCGATACGAAGAAGGGACGTATCTCGCTGACGATGCGCGGATAAACAGGTTGATATACAATATATAAACGGAGGGATCCCGGAGCGGAGGGGTCGTTTGCGGCGATCATAAAAATCGCCCTAAAAAGCGGAAAGGTATTTATCTATGAAAACATACGGGTTCTACGGTTGGCAGACAGCTGATTGTAAAGACAAAAACGGGCTGACTCCCCGCGATTATTACGACCTGCTCTCGGGTATCTGGAGCGCCGAGACCTGCGCCCCCAGGATGCGGGGCGAGTGGTCAAGGGATAATAAGACCCGCGGTCAGTGCTCTGTTACGGCGTTCCTGATACAGGAGCTTTTCGGCGGAAAAGTGTACGGCGTGCCGCTGAAGGACGGCAACTACCACTGCTTCAACGATGTAGACGGCTGCGTCTTTGACTTGACGAGCGAGCAGTTCGGCAACGTCAGACTGAACTATGATGACTGTTCCGAGCAGTTTCGAGCGGCGCACTTCTCCAAGGATGAGAAGCGGCAGAGATATGAGCTTTTGAAAGCGCGGCTGAGCGAGATAACGCCGGTCATCCGTCCCATGCGTATGGAGAATCTCCCGCGTTACGGCGAGATCTACGCCGAGGCTTTCGCGGGCGAGCCGTGGAATGATCCGTGGGAGAGAAAGGACGCTGAGATCCATATCGGCGAGCTGCTTGAGTCAAAACAGGCGTACGGGCTCGAATATCTCACAGACGGTGAGGTCGCGGGCTTCATCCTGGGCACATCCATGCTGTTCCATTACGGCAGAACGTTCGAGATCAACGACCTTGCCGTAGCTCCTGTGTATCAGCGTCAGGGTATCGCGCGGCGGCTGCTCACCCACTGTATCGCGGATGTGAAGGCGCAGGGGATGGTCGCGATCCATCTGATCACCGCGGGGAAGGGAGCCCTACCTAAATTCTATGAGGATTTCGGCTTCGGCAGAGAGACCGAAGTGATCCTGATGGGACTGGAATGTTAATACTAATCCTTGATAAAAAGATTTAATCAGATATTAGTGATATATTTCGGATAGCGCGACGGGAGACGCAGACAGGCTGGCGCCTGTCAAGGAGCTTTATTAAGGATTAGTATAAGATATGAAACGGGTCAGGCAAGACGACGTCAAGCCTGACCCGCTTTTAATCAGCGCGGGATTTTTGAAAAAAACAGAAAAATATATTGACAATGTGTCAGAATGGTTGTATCATATAGTTGCTGACAATGTGTCAGAATATGAATAACAGGTGATAATATGCCCAAGGGCTCACCCGAGCTGACAAACGCTCGTAAGGAAGAGATCATCGCCGCGTGTAAAGCGCTCTACAGAGAACTCAGCTTTAAGGAGATCACGATCATGAGGATCGCCGACGCTACCACCTTCTCACGTGCGTCGATCTACAATTATTTTGAAACGAAAGAAGAGATCTTTCTGGCGATCTTACAGAAGGAATATGAGCTGTGGGTCGCCGACCTCGACGAGATCATCAACAGCAATGACAGCATGACGCGGGATAGGATCGCAAAGCTGCTTGCCGGGTCGCTGGAAAAGCGAGAGCTGCTCTTAAAGCTCATGAGCATGAACCACTACGATATGGAGGAGAACAGCCGACAGGAGCGCCTGCGCGAGTTCAAGGTTGCCTACGGCGCCTCGCTCAGAGCGGTCGACAGGCTGTTACAGAAATTCTGCACCGATATGGGCGAAAGTGCGCGAGAGGCGTTTATTTACTCCTTCTTCCCGTTTATTTACGGCATCTATCCCTATGCCGTCGTGACCGAAAAGCAGAAGCAGGCGATGGAGAGCGCCGGGGTAGGCTATTCTTACCACAGCATTTTTGAGCTTGCCTACACCTGCGCGAAGAAATTACTGGAGAACTGATATGAGCATCACGGTCAATATCTATTATACGGGAGAGAATGATAACGCGCGAAGGTTCGCGGAAGAAATGGAGCGCTCCGGTACGGCTGATCTGATCCGTGCCGAGGACGGCAACCTGCGGTATGAGTATTTCATCCCGTTCAGGGATCAAACGACCGTTCTTTTGATCGACAGCTGGCGGGATCGGCGCTCTCTTGACATCCACCACGCATCGCCGATGATGGGGACGATCGCCGCTCTTCGTGAGAAATACGATCTGCATATGCGCGTCGAGCGGTACATTACCGATGACGACGGATTTACCGAGAATGATAAAAAATATATAAAGGAGTAATGTGACATGAAAGAAAAGATCGTACAGACCGCCGGCAGAGATCAGCTCGGCGAATTTGCGCCGACCTTCGCTCACCTCAACGACGACGTGCTCTTCGGCGAGGTATGGAACGAAGAGGCGATCGACGTCAAGACCAAGTGTATCATCACCGTCGTATCCCTGATGGCGTCGGGGATCACGGATTCTTCGCTGGCCTATCATCTGCAAAACGCTAAGGCTCACGGCGTAACAAAGGAGGAGATCGCCGCGATCATCACCCACGCGACGATGTACGTCGGCTGGCCGAAGGGCTGGGCGGTGTTCCGTCTGGCGAAGGAAGTCTGGAGTGAGGAGAAGCCCGCCCTGACCGAGAAAGAGAAGTTTGAAAACACGATCTTCTTCCCCGTCGGCGAGCCTAATCCCTACGGCGAATTTTTCGTAGGCCAAAGCTACCTTGCGCCGATCTCGACCGAGCAGGTACCGATCTACAACGTGACCTTCGAGCCGGGCTGCCGCAACAACTGGCATATCCATCATGCGTCATCCGGCGGCGGACAGCTGCTGATCTGCGTCGGCGGTCGCGGGTACTATCAGGAGTGGGGCAAGGAAGCTGTCGAGATGACGCCCGGCACGGTCGTCAACATCCCGCCCGAGGTCAAGCACTGGCACGGCGCGGCGGATGACTCATGGTTCTCACACCTGGCGATCGAGGTCGAAGGTGAGAACGCCTCCACCGAATGGCTGGAGCCTGTTTTCGCCGATGATTATAACAAGCTCGGATAAGGAATATGTCACATGAATAAAAGAGCTTCATTGTTAAAAGTATTTGCAGTATTATTGATGGTTGTATTCGTTTTCACGTTCGCTGCGTGCGGCGGCTCCAAGACAGAAACACAGCCGCAGACCGAGCCACAGTCAACGAGCTCCGAGACGAAATCGCCTGAAGCAAAGCAGGCTGAAACTGCCGCTGAGAATGAGCAAGCCGCCTCAGAGCCGGCGGCGAACGGGAGTAAAACGCTGGTCGTCTACTTCTCCGCCACAGGTACCACCAAGGGCGTTGCGGAGCAGATCGCCTCGGCGGCGAACGCCGACACCTATCAGATCCTTGCTGCTCAGGAATATACTGCGGATGACCTGAACTGGAACGATCAGAACAGCCGAACTACCATCGAGCAGAACGATAAATCCGTCCGCCCCGCGATCGGCAGCGAAACGATCTCTCTCGACGGTTATACGACCGTATTCATCGGCTATCCTATCTGGTGGGGCGAGGAACCGCGTATCATGGATACCTTCGTCGAAAGCTATGATTTCTCGGGCAAGACCGTTATTCCGTTCTGCACCTCCGGCGGCTCGGGAATCGGCGCGAGCGGTACGAATCTCGCGGCGAACGCGGGCAGCGGCAACTGGCTCGAGGGCGAGCGCCTGAGCGGCTCGTCGGATATCGCGGGCTGGATCGCAGGCTTGAACCTGCAATGATCAAAAGGCGTCAGCATGGCCGCTGTCGATGGGATATTGATATAATAATCTGAGGAGAGATAAATATGAGTAAAAAACTGGTAGCCTATTTCTCGGCGAGCGGTACGACCGCGAACGTTGCGAAGGGTCTGGCTCAAGCGGCAAACGCCGACCTGTATGAGATACGCCCCGCCGTACCCTACACGAGAGCCGATCTCAACTGGATGGACAAGCAATCCCGCAGCTCTGTTGAGATGCGTGACAGAAGCTCCCGTCCCGCTCTCGCCGATACCGACGCGGATATCGCGGCATATGATACGATCTTCGTCGGCTTCCCGATATGGTGGTACGTCGCGCCGACGATCATCAACAGCTTTTTGGAGGCGTATGACTTCAGCGGTAAGAAGATCGTGCTGTTCGCGACCTCCGGCGGCTCGGGCTTCGGCAAGGCTGTCGCGGGATTACAGCCGAGCGCTCCCGGCGCAGATATCGTTGAGGGTTCCCTCCTCAACGGCAGACCGAATGAATCAAAGCTCAAAGCCTTCGCTGATCGTTGGTGATCGATCGACCCTCATGATTGATTTCATGGGGGTCTTTTTTACGCCTAAAACACTTGAAAGAGGGCGGCGCGTGGTATATAATCAATCTGTTACTATCGGATCGGAGCAACGGGCGGCTTCGGTCAGCGGCAAGGCTATGCCCGGGAGGCTGTTTTGAAAGTACTGAAAAAGATATTGGATATATATAATCATTCGAGCCTGATCCTCAGGATCATCATCGGGATCGTCCTCGGTACGGGACTGGCGCTGCTGATCCCTTCGGCGGAGTGGATCTCGACGCTCGGCACGCTTTTCGTCGGCGCGCTGAAGGCGATCGCGCCGATACTGGTCGCGGTATTGGTGGCGGCGTCGCTGTGCCAGCGCAGCGCGAAGCTCGACCGCCGCTTCGCGCTGGTGATCTTCTTCTACATGTTCTCGACCTACCTTGCGGCGTTCGCGGCGGTAGCGGCGAGCTTTCTCTTTCCGCAGACGATCACCCTCACGGGCGGCGCTGCCGCCGAGACGACTGCCGCCCCCGGAGGGCTCGGCGAGATCGTTAGGGGACTTCTTGAGAGTCTGATCGCGAATCCTATCGAGGCGCTCGCTCAGGGCAACTACCTCGGAATCCTCTTCTGGGCGGCGATCATCGGATTGGCGCTCAAGCGGTTTGCGGGCGTACGCACGCAGGAGATGATGCAGAACTTCTCCGACGCGATCACCCAGGTGGTGCGATGGATCATCAATCTCGCTCCCTTCGGCATCTTCGGCCTGGTGTTCAGCGCGGTATCACAGAGCGGCTTCGATATCTTCGTCACCTATGGCAAGCTGATGCTGCTGTTGGTCTGTACGATGCTGACGGTCGCGTTGATCCTCAACCCGCTGATCGTCGGGATCGCCCTCAGGCGCAATCCCTATCCGCTGGTGCTGCGTTGTCTGAGAGAGAGCGGACTGACGGCGTTCTTCACACGCAGCTCGGCGGCGAATATACCCGTCAACCTCGGTTTGTGTGAGAAGCTCGGCCTCGACCGCGATATGTACGCGGTTTCCATCCCTCTCGGTGCGACCATCAACATGGACGGCGCAGCGGTCACCATCACGATCATGACTCTTGCCACCGCTCATACGCTGGGGATACAGGTATCCTTCCCCGCGGCGATCTTACTCTCGTTTCTGTCTGCGCTTGCCGCCTGCGGCAGCTCGGGCGTTACCGGAGGCTCGCTGCTGCTGATCCCGATGGCATGCTCGCTGTTCGGTATTTCCGACGCGATCTCGATGCAGGTCGTCGGTGTGGGCTTTATAATCGGCGTAATCCAGGACAGCATGGAAACCGCGATCAACTCCTCCGGCGACGTGCTCTTCACCGCCACAGCGGAGTATGTACATTGGAAAAAGCAGGGCAAACCGCTGCCCGGTTTTCTGGAAAGATCAAAGAAAAAGGCGTAACAGATAAAGGAGATGACGGTATGCTGACCGACAGCATGAAATGGACGCGAGAGCCTGCCGATTATACGATAACACCCGATAAAATCGAGATAACGACGGAGCCGCATACCGACCTGTGGCAACGCACCTACTACCGTTTCAGGAACGATAACGCCCCTGTCCTGCAAGCTCAGACGGATGAACAGTATTTTTCCTTTGTCGTTCGCACGGATTTCAGCGGCAGTCATCACCGCTTCGACCAGTGCGGGATCGTCATGTATCTCGACAGCGAAAATTGGCTCAAGGCCTCCGTCGAGTATGAGAACGGAGAGATACAGCACCTCGGCAGCGTCGTGACCGACGGCGGCTACTCCGACTGGGCGACCGCCGAGATCCCCGCTTCCGTCACATCGATGTGGTACCGGCTGAGCCGCCGTGAGGACGACTTTCGTATCGAGTGCTCCGACGACGGCGTGACCTTCCGCCAGATGCGTATCTGTCATATGTCGCAGGCGACCGGTACGATCCGCTTCGGCGTTTATGCCTGCAGCCCCGAGGATTCGAGCTTCACGGCGGTGTTCACCGATATGGCGCTGACAGAATGTATGTGGCAGGCGCATGACGGTCAGCAGCCGGACTGAGCAGGTGAAATATGTTTACTAAGAGAAAACTGATCCGAAAATACATCCGCTTCTACGGCTGGGTACAGGCAGTCGGCTTTCGCTACCGCGCGATGCAGGCGGCGGAGCATTACGGCGCGACCGGCTGGGTGCGGAACGAATACGACGACTCGGTATCGATGGAGATCCAGGGTACCGAGAAGCAGATCGACGACGTGATCGCAGCGATCGAACGCGGCACCTATATCCGCATCGAGCGTATGGAGGTCAAGGAACTCTCGGTCGACCCGGAAGAGCGCGGTTTCCGCGTCAGCTACCATTGACTCGTGTGCTGACCGGGAAGAAAAGGAGTGAGAATATGATACTGTATATCAATTGTTGTGTGCGAAAAGAATCCAGAACCAACCGTTTGGCGCGAGAGGTGCTGGATCGGCTCGGCGGAGAGGTGACCGAGCTCAGGTTGTATGAGGAGGAGTTGCGTCCCCTTGACCGCGAAACGCTCGACAGACGTACCGCGCTGATCGAGCGGGGTGACTACAGCGACAGGATGTTTGACTACGCTGTTCAGTTCGCCGCCGCAGATACGATCGTGATCGCGGCGCCGTACTGGGATCTGTCCTTTCCCGCTCCGCTCAAAACCTATCTCGAGAACATTTATGTCACCGGAATCGTCTCCGAATACACCGCGGACGGCGTGCCGCGCGGCTTGTGCAGCGCCCGGAGACTGATCTATGTAACAACCGCCGGAGGCCCCTATGATCCGACCTACAGCTACGGTTATCTCAAGGCGCTCGCTAAGGACTTCTTCGGTATCAAAGAGGTTTCTCTGGTCAAGGCGGAAATGCTGGATATTATCGGCAGCGATCCCGAGGAGATCCTCGCGCGCGCTGTCGCTCAGCTGTCCGTAGAAGAATAAACTATCGTAATAGAGAGCCGGTCATGACTGTAAATCATGACCGGCTCCTTCTATATCAGCGCCGAAAATTCGCCGATGGGGTAGACGAAAGTTGTATATTGGGCAGAATTTGGATAATTTTGTAAATAAAAGTCAGATTGTATGCCATTTTTTGTTGACATTAGTTACAATTTGTAATATTATAAAGATTGACAAAGTGCGCCATAGGCGCATATTCGCCGTAAAGCGAATAGGACTCGATTGATAATCGGAGGGATAAATAACATGAAAATCAAGTTAGCCATATTGGAAAAGGATATCGGATATTTGAACCGTATCGTGTCGGTATTTAACCAGAAATACGCTGATAAGATCCAGGTGTATTCTTTTACGACGCCTGAGGTTACCTATAAGACCCTGCACGACACCAAGATCGACGTTCTTCTGGCGAGCGATTTCTTCGATATCGATTTCAGCAAGATACCTTCTCGATGTGGTTTCGCGTATTTTGTTGACTATATGGATATCGAAACGTTGAATAACCAGAAGACTATCTGCAAATTCCAGAAAGCTGACCTGATCTATAAGCAGATTCTGAGCTTGTATTCGGAGAACGCCGAGAACATCACCGGTCTTAAAATCACCGACGAAGCATGTAAGCTGATCGCGTTTACTTCTCCCTGCGGCGGAGCGGGATCATCCACGGTAGCCGCCGCTGCGGCGATGCACTTTGCCGCTCAGGGCAGAAAGACCCTGTACCTCAACCTTGAGAAGTTCGGCTCCTCCGATACGCTGTTCAGCGGCGAGGGTCAGTTCGATTTCAGCGACGTGATTTTCTCGGTCAAGAGCAAAAAGTCGAACCTCAGCATGAAGATGGAGAGCTGTGTCAAGGAGGATAACAACGGTGTTCATTTCTTCTCGGCGCCCAAACAGGCGCTTGATATGCTTGAACTGCATACCGAAGAGATGATCCGACTGATCTCGGAGTTGGAGTTGACAGGTTCGTATGAATATATCGTTGTCGACGTTGATTTCAGCATGGACAAAGAGTTTCTAAAGTTCCTCAAGAAGTTCCATTCTATTATCGTTACCACCACAGGAACCGAACTCTCTAACAATAAGCTGTTCCGCATGTACACTGCGTTAGGCGTTATGGAGAAGAACGACGACGCACCTGTGCTCAGCCGTATGGCGGTACTGTACAATAAGTTCAGCAACAAGACCTGTAAGGTGCTTGGCGATATTGAACTCAAAAGTCTCGGTGGTATTCAGCGCTTTGACCATGCGACCGATCGGCAGGTTGTGGAGCAGATCTCGAAGATGCCCGTTCTTGACGCTTTGGTCTGATATTTTTGGGGGTAGCACATGGATTTTGAACAGGAACAGGAATTAGTAGCGCAAATAAAACGATACGTCACAGAGAACCTTCCGCTGAGTGAGATCAGTGACGAGGATCTCGAAGAGCAGATAGAAAATATCGTTGCTCGGTATCTGGAGGGTATGTATTGCTCGATCGACCAGCGTGTGTCGATCGTCAAGCAGGTCTACAGCTCGATCCGCGGCTTCGGTCTGTTGGACAGCATCATGTCGGATGATACGATTACCGAGGTTATGATCAACGGTCACGAGAACGTTTTCATTGAACAAAACGGACGTTTGTTCAAGCTCGATAAGCAGTTTGAGAGTCAGAGAAGGCTGGAGGATATCATCCAGCGTATCGTCGGTATGGCGGGTCGTGAGGTCAACCAGGCAAACCCGATCTGCGATACCCGACTTCCCGACGGCTCCCGTGTCAACGTCGTTTTGCCGCCGATCGCTCTGTGCGGTCCGACGGTCACTATCCGAAAATTCTCCAAAACGCCTATGACGATCGAAAAGCTCATCGAGTACGGCTCGATCACTCAGGACATCGCCGACAAGCTCGAGCTGCTCGTCAAGGCGAAATACAATATCTTTATCAGCGGCGGTACCGGCTCCGGTAAGACGACCTTCCTCAACGCGCTGTCCAACTACATCCCGCACGATGAGCGTGTTATCACCATCGAGGACTCCGCCGAGCTACAGATCAAGCGTATCGACAACCTTGTCAGCCTCGAGGCCCGTAACGCGAACGCCTCCGGCGCCGGCCAGATCACTATTCGCGATCTGATCAAGTCCTCTCTGCGAATGAGACCCGAGCGAATCATCGTCGGTGAGTGTCGCGGCGGCGAGGCGCTGGACATGCTGCAGGCGATGAACACCGGTCATGACGGTTCGCTCTCGACCGGCCACGCCAACTCCACCGAGGATATGCTCAGCCGTCTGGAAACGATGGTGCTTCAGGGTTCCGCGGGTCTGCCGCTTGAAGCGATCCGTCAGCAGATCGCCTCCGCCGTGGACATCATTATCCACCTCTCCCGACTGAGAGATAAGTCGAGAAAGACCATGGAGATCACCGAGGTGGTAGGATACGAGAACGGACATATCGTACTCAACCCGCTGTATCGGTTCGAAGAGGACGAGTATAGCACATTGGAGCATGTTTCCGGAACATTAAAGAGAACGAATAATGAAATGGTAAACACATATAAATTACAATTATCCGGCGTAAGAGCCGTTATTTAAGGAGAAGATAATCATGCAGAAAAGAATTCTTTGTTTTGTTTTGATCCTTGCATTTGTTGCAGCTCTGTTGACAGCTTGCGGAGAGCCAAAAGCTCCATCGCATGATGACATTGTCAAGGAGATCCAAGAAGAGGAGAACGAAAAAGCGAAAGGACAGGATAATACAGATCAGAATAATCAAGGTAAATCTGATCTGAAGATTAATGTGGCCGGAAAAGATGTTACATTGCCGTTTGATCTCAATGTGTTACTTCAGAGCGGATATACATTTGTGGATTCCGAACAAGAGCAGAAGATAAAAACCAGTGTAAACGAAGAGATTGATACGGTGTTGCTGACCAATGAAAACGAAAAGATGGAGACAATGTATGGTAGTCCGTATCTAAATGTGGATGTTTACTGTGGAAGCAACGCGAACGACATCAAGGTTATAAGCGTCAATATACAGTCTGTTGAAAAGAAGTTCGCGTCTATCAACGGTTTTGGATGGAATGATAGGATAGCTGATCTTATGGCGACAATTAATCACAATTACGATGAATTGGTTGGAACAAACAATGATAATATCAATTCAGGAGAATATGTTATCGAATATACTTTCTCGGACGTAGTAATGGATGTTTATGCTGTGGACGGATTGATTAGCTTAATTGATGTCAAGGCGGTTCAATGATATGGCAAAGAGAGCTAAAAATAAAAAAGAATCAGAGCCAGAGTTTGTTCGGTCTTTGACGAATACAACGGTTCTGAATTATAAGGTTTATAATCTGAAATCGAGCGAAAAGATCCTTTGGTCTGTTATCGCTTTTGCCGTAGGTGCAATAGCTGCCTATATCTTCTATGGCGGTATAGGAAAGAATTCATACGGAGAAGATACCATCGTTACATTTATCTGTAATACTGTCATCATGGTTACGGCGGGGTTGTTTGCGGTTAAGATGTTTCTGCCGATTCGTAGAGATCAGATACTCAGAAAACGAACAAAAATGCTCAAGCTCCAGTTTGTTGATCTTTTGGATTCATTATCTGCGTCGTTTTCTTCCGGAGCAAACGTTCCTACGGCATTTGCAACCGCAAAAAACGACTTGCTTGTTCAGTATCAGGATGATTCTTATATTGTTAAAGAAGTTTCAGTGATACTTGACGGTTATAATCAGAATATCCCGATTGAACAGATGCTTGCTGATTTTGGAAAAAGAAGTAGTATCAAGGATATCGAGAATTTCGGACGCGTATTCGAGACTGTATATCGCAAGGGCGGAGATATTAAGGACGTTGTCCGTGCGACTCACGAGATTTTGAGCTCAAAAACGCAGATAGAGATGGAGATCGCTACCGCTGTGGCTTCAAACAAGAATGAGCAGAACATCATGTTGGTTATGCCCTTTTTGATTGTCGGAATGATCAAATTGATGGGTGGAGATTTTGCGTCTAACTTTACAACCCCTATGGGCTTGATCTTCACAACGATAGGTGTTGCTTTATTCATCATTTCCTATTTCATTGGCAAAGCTGTTCTGAATATTGAGGTGTAAGATGATCGTAGCTCGTTTGATATTGATCGCGTTGACTCTTGTTATTTGTAGCTACTTTGTGTTTCTTTTGTTAACCGTAAAGAAATATGATGAAATGATAGAACCTTTAGCGGATGAAGAGTTCCAGTTGAAGAATATCTATGTGGTTGGTTTTACTATCATAGATAAGTTCCATTTGGATTTCAGATCCAGAAGTGTAAATGCACTTAGAGAGAAGGCGAAGATCCTCTACGGCGAGAAGTTTGTGGAGTATTATATCAGAGTTATCTATGCCCAGAAGATATCTTTTGCTTATTTCGCCATGGTTCTGGTGTGCATTCTTTCGTGCTTTGCATCCGGAAGCGATGGGCTCGTCCTGTTTGCGATTGGACTTGTACTTGCCGGTGTTGTATATTACTACTTCGGTACAAGGGTTGAGAGTCAATTGAAGAAAAAAAGTATTCAATACCTCAGTGAGTTTCCCGATGCAATTTCGACGATTGCGCTGCTGGTTAACTCTGGTATGGTTTTACGTGAGGCGTGGTCTGAGGTCGCTTATTCAGATGACAAGGCGTTACACATGCAAATGCGCCAAGTGACTGAGGATATGAATAATGGTATGTCAGAGGGTGATGCGCTGTATGCGTTCGGTTTGAGGTGTGCAACCCCGGAGATAAAGAAGTTTACTTCATTGATTATTCAAGGTTTGGAAAAAGGTAGCCGGGATCTTGCGGTTTCTCTGCGGAATCAGTCCGCCGAACTTTGGGAGATGAAAAGGCAGAATGTATTGCAGCAGGGTCAGCTCGCATCCAGTAAACTGTTGATACCGATTTTTGTTATGTTTATCGGCATCTTGATTATGGTTATGGGACCGATTATGACCAACCTGGGACTTTAAACGGATAAACTACTCATGCAGTTGATCCGCATGAGAGTATTATAATAATTATTCAGAGAGGAGGAGTATCAATGCTGAATAAATACATCATTAAAATGCAAACTGCGGCTTTAGACGCAATTCGCAAGATCGATGAGCTTGTACACGATGAGAAGGGCGAGGTTAATATTATAGCTATTATTATTATCTTGGCTATAGCTATTGCTTTGGCTATTATTTTCAGAAAGCAGATAAAGGATCTGTTTGATAAGATCTGGGGATCTATCCAGTCCAACTCAGATGATGCATTAACAAAGTATTAAGCTAGATCTATTAATCGAGGATGCAGTGAAACCGGTATGTTTTGACTGCTGTTCCATTTGCATCCTCGATTACAGCGTGATACGATTGTCCGGGGAGAGGAGAAAAGAAACCGATATGGTATATACGATCATCGCGATAGCAGTAGGATTGTTAGAGACTGCGATTACGATCCTGTTTTGTCGGAAAAAGAATCTGTTGTTTGGAAAGGCCGTGAATAGCGGTGTAGCCGAGGAGCCCGAATCAAAATCAGACTCTCAACCCGAGGACGATCCTAACGAAAATACTCATCAGGCGAAGTCGCTTGATGACAACACAGAAATTGCAGAAGAAAAGACTACAGATGAAGGTATAGACAATGTATCGGTCAATTCATCAGATTACAGCGGATTACGACAAAGCGTTATTATCGAGACTGAGGCTGAGTCAAAGATCGATAGTCAAGCGGAGTTGACTGTGGCTGTATATAATAAAACGCAGAGTATCGCGTTGAGTTTTGTGTCTTTAGCAATATTTCTTTCTTCATCGATTTTTTTAATATACAACACAGGAAATATTTTTGGTTATATAAAGCTTACAACTGTAATGCTGACAGTTGTTATTGCTGCTATTACGGATTTGAAACAGAGGATTATACCTAATATCGTAGTCTTATTCGGGCTAGCTGTTAGGGTTATAATATATGTATTTGAGATACTATTTGAC
Organism: uncultured Ruminococcus sp.; assembly: GCA_902785355.1. Lineage (GTDB taxonomy): Bacteria > Bacillota > Clostridia > Oscillospirales > Acutalibacteraceae > Ruminococcoides. Next base: position 41,623 of record CACZYF010000017.1, read on the forward strand.
AATGAAAATGTACTTGCAATTTTCAAGAATGATCTGATAGGATTTGCCGTAGGATTTGGCGTTTTGTTCCTCGCTTATATTATCAGCAGAAAGTCTATCGGTATGGGTGACGTCAAGCTGTTTGCTGTGATCGGAATTAGTACGGGAGGTATATGTACTTATACCACGCTGTTGTTTTCCTTGATTATTAATACAGTTGTTTCTGTTACGCTGATTATCATTAAGAAAAAGAAAAAGAAAGATTCCGTACCTTTCGCTCCGTCCATATTGATCGGTTATTTGGTTTCGATATTTATAGCCAGTTTTTAAGGTGGTACAAGATGAAGCTTAACAGAAAAACAATTGCTTTATTGGTCGCTGTATTGTGTATTCTCGCAGTAGTACAGGCAATTCCTGCTACATTCGCGGGCGACAGCGAGTACAAGGAAAACCTGAGTCAGGCAAGACAGTATTATGAAGAAGGTTTGTATTTGCTGTCAATTGAATCCTATCAAAAGGCTCTCGCAAGGGAGGAGAGCTTACCGGTAGAACTGGAATTGACAGACGCGTATTTTCGTGCAGTGGAAAACGGAGAGATTACGCATACATACAATATCACTACATATTTGAACGGTTTGGTTGAAAAGTATCACAATAACCATGAGATATACGATGCGATATTGAGGTTTGATATCGATCAGGAAGATTATCAAGCAGCTGCTGATATTTTGGAAGCTGCAGATAAATCAAGAGTTACCTCCGATATAATTACCGAAGCCAAGCAAACACTGAAGACAAAGTATAAATCATTGTATTCTGTTATTACAGATGTTAAAAGGAGCGCTCAGGGAACCTTTGTTGTAAAGGATGCCGATAAGTATTACATCTATGATGAAGAGTTCAAAATGTTGTTTGACAGCGGTTATGACTATGTATCCGTTTATATCAACGGATATGCACTGGCAAAGAAAAATGGAAAAACTTTTCTGATTGACAGCAAAGGTGTAAGACAAGCATATTTTGACGACGATATCACTTCTTCAACGGGCTTTGGCAGTGAATTATTCGCATGTAAAAAAAGCTCAAAGTTTTCATACTACGATATGAAAGGCAACGAAGTTTTCGGCTCGTATGATTTCGCCGGAAGGTTCAAGGAAGGTGTTGCTGCTGTTAAGACTGACAAAAGCTGGCAGGTTATCGATACCGAGGGTAAGCCGGTATCGGAAGAGTCATTTGAAGATATCAAACTCGGAGGTTCCGACGAGTGCTGCTCCGGAGGCGTTATCTTTGCAAAAAAGTCCGGAAAGTACTATATGTATGACAGTTCCATGAATAAGATTTGTGAAGATGCATTTGACGACTGTGATTTGTTTATGGATAAAAACTGGTTGGCAGCTGTAAAGATTGATAAAAAATGGGGATTCGTCGATGTAACGGGAAAAACAGTTATCGAGGCAAAATATGACACTGCAAAATCGTTCTCATATGGTTTAGCAGCGGTTACTTCCGGTAAGGAATGTTTCTTTATCGATAAAAACGATGAGAAAATAATAACCGGAGAGTTCAAAGAGGGTAGTTATTTCAACAAAAACGGACTTTGCTTGATAAAGAGTGAAACTTTCTGGCAACCTATCGTTCGATACTATGTGGAGAAAGATGCAAAATGAAATCCTTCTTAAACAAAAAGATCAATATGAAAGATGAAGGAGCTAATGTTGTAATCGAGGCATCCTTTGTTATGTCTATTGCTGTCGTGATGATTGCTGTTCTGATCAATCTGGGGTTTATTACCTATGAACATTCACTCCTTCAGGCTACAGCAAATAAAACAGCATCAAATATTGCGAATGTATATTCCTCGATTTGTCGTGATCCTGAGTTTGGATATGTAAACGATTCGAATTTTTACAAAACTAATTTATATCGGTACGTAACAAATTTTTTCACTTCTTCTTCCGATGATAGAGCGTCCAGAAAGGGAGCTTGGTATTCTCTGTATAATATTAAGCGTAATAAGATGATGAAGGATGAACCGAAGAATATCAATATTGATGTTGAGGGAAGAAAGGGCACCATCCTGTTAAATCAGGTCATTGTGACGATAAAAAGCGAGTATTCTGTTCCTCTTTCCCAAATATGGGGGGGAAATAATAAAATGACCTTTACTGTGACCGGCAGATCAAACTGTATAGATTTGCTTGATTATTTCGATACGGTTATGATGGTTGAAGATGACTTTATTAAAAAGCTGGATAAATTTACGGAGAGATTTACAAAGTTTATTAATACGTTTGATTTTAGCTCGTTGGTGAATTAATTATGAAGAAAAGAATCAAAAAAAGAATTACAAAAGTATGTCGTGGTTCTATATCCATTCTTTTGTCACTGCTCTTGACCGGTATTTGTTCGCTGACCGCGTTGGTTATGGAAGCAGGCAGATACAGAACTGCCGATCAGATCATGGATGATGCTGCAATCAATTCCGCTATGTCGCTGATTGCTGATTTTGACTCTACTCTCCAAAAGAGGTTTGGGTTATATGCTGTTAAGTCCAGAAACGGAGAAGGCGGAGATATTTCTAAGTATATGAGCGCTAATTCCGATTCCGATGCATCGGGCATGTCTTTCCTTTATAATCTTATTGACAGCAAAGCAAGTTGGAAATATGATTTAGCTAATTACAGTGTTTTAGAACGTCAGATGCTTGAATACGAGAAGTATCGCGCTCCCGCAGAGCTGGCAGAAGAGTTATTTAATATAGATAAGATTATCAAGGAATTGAAAGAGAAAATCGAAAAAATGATTCCCATGCTTGAGAATCTTTTGGAAGTTGTAGACGCAGCGTGTGATTTGCTTGATGCACTAAAGGAATTGTATACGTTATACAAAACGATCCAGCAGATAGAGGCATCGATCTTTGACGGTAAAGGAGGATTTGAAAATACAGTCAATCAGTTATTCGGGAAAGGTTGGGAGGCAATTGAGACAGGTTTCTTTAACGGGAAAAAATGGGAAACTGCCGACCCATCGTATTACATATCTTATCGTGCGCTGAACAAGGCAATCGGCAATAAGATCGACTATATGAACTCTCATAGCCCTGCTCCTCAGCCTCCTGCAGGTGACCGTCCGTCGGTTGATGACATCAACAGGATTAACGCAGAAACTCTTGAAGCATATTATGCGGTGTTAAGCTACGCTGTTAATAACGGCTATTTTGACGCAAACGGTCTTGTTGACGCAGATGCAAAAATAGATGATCTTGTCAAGGACACTGATATCAGTTCTAAGATGAGTTACCTGAGCTTTTTGAACAAGGACATGACCCGCAGCGCTATGGTCAGTGAGATGGCAAATGCTATTTCGGGATGGAACGTCGGTTCGTTTAGTGCAACTTCAAACAGAACGGATGTTTCTTCGATATGTTCTGCTGTTAACAACAACGCGAGTAATTACCGGTCGACCTATTCCGGACAGGTCAATGCTCAGAATTCATGGGATCAGAAAAACAAAGCATATAACGAATATCAGGAGAAGCTGAAAGAGTATAACGAAGCAATAGATACAGAAAAAAAGAATTTAACTAACGCTCTTACAACCATCGCCGGTGAATTGGGGACCTACAAAGGCTCGGTTGAAAAGTGTAAAGAAGCGGTTCAGAAGGCAGTAAATGCTGTTCAAAAGATGAAAGATAATGTTACTGAGTTGAAGGGAGACGGAGATTGGTCGGCTGAAGATATCTCAAAAATCGACGATGTTTTTCAGACGTTGATTAATATGCTTACAACATCTATTCTGGATAATGCAAATGAAGGAATGGATTTCATCGCGAATCAAAAAGCAGCACTTGAGGATGTAAGCGGTGAAAAGATCGATACAAGTTACGGAAAGCTGGCTGATCATAAGAATCTGGATACCGGAAAGATGGAATATGAATCCGGAGGATATTATTTAAGTAAAACGGAGATGTCGGAAAAGCTTATCATAATCGGCGGACTGTCCATTTGCCGTAATATGGAGAGTCAATTGATCTCTGTCATGAACTGCTTCAAGCAACTGCAGCAAGCGTTTTCGGTAATTCCTGCTTTGTTTGATCCGGAGTGTGTCGCCAACCTTGATCCTGCGACAACAAACCTGTTCCCCTCAAAGACAGGTACAAACAGTGAGGAGAACAACGAAGAAGACCTAGCTAGTATAGAAGCGTATCTGAATGATGCACGAAGTAAGCTCGGTGCAATCTATGAGGAGGATATCGGCTTGGTCGATCCTAATAATGTCTCCGAATCTGACTTGATGAACGAGGAGCTGACGGAAAGGATCTCGCGAATTGCCGATACTATGCAGGAGCTTTCCGGAGATCAGGATTCAATCCTCGCGAAGGTGTTGATCATTCCGGTATTGGTCAAAATTGTCACAATGGCGCCAAAGCTTGTCCAGTTAATCGAAGATGTCATTTTTGTTTCTCAACATATCGGAGAGGTCTTGCTGATGTTGCCTCAGCATCTTGGTGAAAGTGTTCTATTGAATCAATATGCGGTTTCCAATTTCTCCAACAGGTTGGATAAGGTAAAGGGAGAACAGGGAGTCGGAAGAAGATTATTGGGAATCGGAGGAGAAGTACGGAAAGATACGCAAACCTTCTCTCAGGCGAATTTGGAATATATTTTAGCCGGTGGCACCAATGAAGCGATCAACCAAGAGGCGTGCTTTAATCGAATATTTGCACTGAGATTGATAAATAATGCGATTCTGATAGCCTTGGATTCTGATTGGATGGAAATTATCAGTGCATGTAATTTTTTAGCCCCCGTTGTGTTTTTAGTGCTTCTCTATATTGAGAGCAATATGGACATGAACCTGCTGATCAAACTGAAGATGGAGATTCCTCTTATCAAAACAAAGCTGATATTATCTTTTGATCATTTAGCAGAGATCACTGAGAGTTTGACAGAGGTTGTAGAGATTGAGGAATTCGATTACGAAGATGAAGATTGTGTTTATTCTTATTATTCGGAAAAATATGAACAAACATATACTTTCACCTATGAAGAATGGCGAGAATTGGGCTTGGAAACCACTCTTGAAGAAACCGGCGAGGTTATCAACAAGGATACGGATATTGTATTAGATAAGAATGCCAGCGCGCTAAGTAAATACTATGCAACCAAGGAAGTAAACGAGGAAACACAGAAAGTACTGAATAATCTTGAGGAAGGCTTGTTTAAGCTGGATTATAAATCATACTTGTTCTTGTTTATGTTCTTCCAGTCCAATCGTTTGAAAGTAAAACGAATGGCGGATTTGATCCAGATGGAACTCAGATACACACAAATGTATCAAAAAGCAAATCCGGATGTGCTTTTGTCGGATTATCACACTTTTGTCAGAGTTCAAGCGGACGGTACGCTTCATTCCGTGCTCCCTGTTATATCACTTGGTAAGAACGGTATCAATAAGGCGGGCTGGAAACTGACATCCGTTAAGTACGTAGGATATTAAGGCGGTGTATCATGAAGGATAAAAGAGGATCATTGATGGTCGAAGCTTCGCTTTCGTTGACAGCCTTTATGTTTTTGGTATTGTTTTTCATGAGCTTTGCCGGGGTTTACCGCGCTCAGAGTGTAGTATCCCATGCCGGATTCCAGACGAGCCAGACGATGGCGGTTCAATCTTTTATGCGGCAAAAGGTCGGAGAAGCGGGTACACTCCAGGCAGTTCGTAAGCTGATTGACTTTTACCAAATGATCAGTGGTTCTACCTGGGGTACCGGATTTACAGATTCGTTCAGAAGTCTCGGAGAGGTACAAAATCTGGAAGGGCTGATCAGAGAGGATTTCGCCTACAGCCTCGGCGATTCGATGGAGGAAGCCGACGCAAGGTTAAAAAAGGTTGGTGTTAAGAATGGCATCAACGGTATTGACTTTTCCGGTTCTTCCGTAACAAAAAGTGACATCACTATCAAAATGAAGTATACAGTAGAGATGCAGTTTGCTTTCTTTGGTAAAAAAGAACTGGTGCTGGAGAAAACGGCTGTATGTAAGGCGTTCGGCGGAGTTACTCTGCCGGGCTCGAAAGAAAAGAATGAGATTCCCGTTCCGACTGCAACGCCAACTGATGGTGAGGGAGGTTCAGGCAGCAGTGGAGGCAGTGGATCATCAGGAGGCGGCAAACACGGCGGCTGAGTTCTCATTGTCCTTTCATAAAACCAAGAGGGAATGATAACTGAGCAATAAGATGATATTTCGTTGATTATCTGAGATTTAAAAAAACTTGTGTAACTTACTGCGGATTGTTTACATATCGAGAGATTGTGTCCACATACAAGTTTTTGAGGTGATGCTTGTCGTATCATAAACATGAAAAACGACGGAAGGATTCGGCCGGTTGGACGTTTTATCATGGTATATACATGCCCCAGAATAGAAAAGTTTAGATTGTCATTGTAAGGAGTATAGGAAAATGATACCATCGCTATTGCTTTCGATAGCTCTTGTTGCGTTATCGCTTGCAGCAAATATATATGTATGGATTCAGTGCGCGGCACATGGCTCTATACCTGCGTATGCTATTGCCGGTGTTATGGCTTTTATCTACGTTTTATTGTTCCTTTTTGGATTTAGCAGAACGAAACGAACAGGGAAACCGTATTTAACCATTATTGCAATCGTTTTATTTGTCATCGGAATGTTGGTATATATTTTCAGATATCAAATTATTGATATCTACAACAATGTATTTCCGTATATTCCACATGACGATGAATTGTCATTAAATAATTACATTTAAGATGATTCTTGGCAAAGGCTGTTAAAGATTGATTGTATCGGAGCATTGATGCAATATGATTATAAGCTCTTTTATTGAAATATTTGATGAAGTATAGAGGAGAATTACATTATGAGCTTTTATTTTGAAAATCAGGGAATCAATACATTTTTAGTTTATGAAATAAAGCCGACAGATGAAATCGATACCATGAGCTTGGGCATGATATCCAACAATAAGATCGACGGCTTTGCCACCACTCTGTTTACGCAGATGGATAATACACGGTACATCAAGTATGATGTTTCCGCTAAGCTGTCTGTCAAGCAGTTCTTTGAGGGCGTTGTCAACAGAAAAAGATTGATCGGTGTGTTCAGAGGCATTGTCAATGCATTGATTGCAGCTGAGGATTATATGATCGATAACAAAAGTATCGTGCTGGACACTAACTTCATATTTGCCGATGTTTCGACATGCAAGACGTCGATGATCTGCTTGCCGATCGTAGGTATGGGCAATCAGTACAGTGATTTCGGTGCTTTCTTCAAGAATATCATGTTCAGCACACAGCTCGATTCATCCGAAAACTGTGATTATGTTGCCAAGATTATCAATTATCTTAACAGCGCTTCCGTTTTTTCGCTTTATGAGTTTAAGAAGATCCTCGATGGGATAGAATACAGCACCAATACCCCGGCGACTAACGTCGTTCAGCCTGTACAACAGGCTATTCCGCAGCCTGTTGCGGCGCGTCCCGTGCAGCAGACGATCGTAAAGCCCGAACCGATTCCCGTACAGCCGAAGCCGGCGGTATCTGCCCCGGTACAGCCGCAGCAAGCACCGCCTAAGCCGGTTCAAACCAACGTACAGCCGCCGACGTTTCATCAGCCGGTTCCTCAGCAGCCTGCAGGCGGAAACAGCGGTGTGAATCGAATGAATAATCCCGGACAAAATCCTGTTTCGGCACCGGTATCTCCCGATGAGAAACCGATGTCCTTCTTCAGTTTGATGATGCATTACAATAAAGAGAATGCTGCGAAGTACAAGGCGCAGCAGGCGGCGAAGAAAAACGGTCAGGCGGTGCCTCAGGCGCCTGTGCAGAGCTTCCCTCAGCCCGGGCGTCAGCCGATGCAGCAGCCTGTTCCCGGAAAGAATAAGAAGAACCCGCCCGCAGCGTTTAACGGCGGTTTCGCTGTTCCCGGTCAGCAGCAGAAGGCTCCGGTACAGCAGGGTGGCTTTGCGATACCCGGTCAGGGACCCGCACCGATCGGCACTCAGGCGCCGGCTCAACGCGGCGGCTTCGCGATTCCGGGACAGGGTCCCGCGCCGATCGGCAAACCCGCTCCCTCACCGATTCCCGCGCCGATTCAGAATAAGACCGCAAAGCCGGCACCGGCTCCCGTGCAGCAGACGCCGTTCAATGCGCCTGTCAGCCAAGGCTACCAGCCGAACCAGCCGATGAATGAGGTCGCGATGAACTTCGGTGAGACCACGGTTCTCGGCGGCGGCGAAGGCGGTGAAGGCGAGACCACCGTACTGGGTGATCTGCCCGGCACCTCCGCACAGCAGGCGGTCAAGCGTCCCTTCATCGTTCGTGTGAAGAACAACGAGCGTATCGCGGTGGATAAGCCTGTCTTCCGCATCGGTAAGGAAAGAAGCTTTGTTGATTATTTTGTCGGCGATAACGCCTATGTCAGCCGTGTCCACGCAAATGTAGTTCAAAAGGACGGCAGGTATTATATTATTGATAACAATTCCCGTAACCGTACCTTCGTTAACGGTGAGGCGATCACCAGCAGCACTGAGGTCGAGTTGCACAGCGGTGATACCTTCAAGCTCGCAAACGAAGAATTTGAGTTCAAACTGTTTTGATAATTAGGAGTCAAAAATGGATTTTTTAATTGCTGCCGATACCGATATTGGTAATACCAGAAAAACGAATCAGGACAGCGTAGCTGTTATGGTCGCTGACATGGGCAGCGTTCCCGTGGCGTTCGGTGTGATCTGTGACGGCATGGGCGGTCTTGCGAAAGGCGAGCTTGCGAGCGCTACCATGATCCACTCGATGACGGCGTGGTTCAGGAACGACTTCCCCTCGATGTATCGGAGCGGCATGGAGGACGGCGCGATCCGCGACGTATGGACCTCGATCATTCGCAGAAACAACGAGGCGATCCAGAGCTACGGCGCCGCGAATCAGCTGAGTCTCGGCACGACGATCTCAGCCATCCTGATTACGCCCGAACGGTATTATATCGTTAATGTCGGCGATACGCGAATCTACGAGATCGGCAGCACCGTCAAGCAGCTCACCGACGATCAGACGGTCGTCGCTCAGGAGCTCAGGTACGGTAGGATCACGCCCGAACAGGCGGAGAACGACCCCAGAGGCAGCGTGCTGCTGCAGTGCGTCGGCGCGTCAAGGGTGGTGAATCCGGAGTTCTTCTTCGGCGCTCCGCTGCAGAACGCGACCTACCTGCTGTGCAGCGACGGCTTCCGTCATAAGATCGGCAACGCGGAGATCATGGACTTCTTCAACGCGGCGATCAACACCGACGCCGATATCATGAAGACGCATATTCGCCAGCTCATCGAGCTGAACAAGCAAAAGCAGGAGAAGGACAACATCACCGCTGCATTAATCAGAACGTTTTAAGGGGTATTCTCAATGTTAGAAATCGGACAACTTGTCGACAACAAATATCGTGTACTTGATATCGTCGGCAAGGGCGGAATGAGCGTCGTTTATCTGGCGCGTAATGAAAGAGCCAACAAGTCGTGGGCAATCAAAGAGGTACGCAAGGTCGGCGAGGAAAACCTGGAGGTCAAGAAGAACAGCCTGATCGCCGAGACCGAGATGCTGAAGAACCTCTCGCATCCCAACCTCCCGACCATCGTAGACGTTATCGAGACCGAGGATACCTTCCTCGTTGTCATGGACTATATCGAAGGTAACGACCTGAGCGAGATCCTCAGGGAATACGGCGCGCAGCCTCAGGAAAAGGTCATCGAATGGGGGCTGCAGCTGTGTGACGTGCTCGGTTATCTGCACACCCGTGAAAAACCGATTATCTACCGTGATCTGAAGCCCGCGAACATTATGCTCAAGCCTGACGGCAACATCACGCTGATCGACTTCGGTACCGCGCGAGAGATCAAGGTCGCCGACGCGAACGACACGATCAGCCTGGGCACCCGCGGCTATGCCGCTCCCGAGCAGTTCGGCGCTAACGCCAAGACTGACGCCAGAACCGACATCTACTGCCTGGGTGCTACGATGTATCATCTGGTCACGAACCATAATCCCGCGACAGAGCCTTATGTGATGTCGCCGATCCGCGAGCGTAATCCTGCCCTGTCCGCCGGTTTGGAGAACATCATCTTAAAATGTACCCGCAACAATCCCGACGAACGCTATCAGTCCTGTGCCGAGTTGATGTATGCGCTGGAGCACTATGATACCATCGACGAGGCGTACCGTAAGAAGCAGAAGCGTAAGCTCGGTTCCTTTATTACGATGCTGGTGCTGATGGTCGTATGCTTAGGCATAGCGGTATTCGCTCATTTCGGCGCTCAGAGCAGAAAGGCTGAGGATATCAACACCTATCTGATCGAGGCGGATAACGAAGCGAACACAAAGGATGAGCGTGTAGCTGCGTTTAAAAAGGGTATCCATCTGGATCCCGCCAACGAGCAGTTTTATAACGGCTTATTGGATCTGTATCTGACTACCGACGATAAGGGCGAGCCCGAATCAGATAACAAGCTGTCGGTACGCGAGATCTCGGATCTGGATATGATCGCCTTTGAAAATGATAACAAGATTCAGCCTCTGACTGAATTTAGAGATAATAATAAGGAAGAATATGAGAAGTTCTGTTCCAAGACGGGCGTTTCGTGCTGGTACTACTATGACAGCAGCTCCAAGAAGGAGGATAAGGCTTCAGAGTGGTTCAAGCGGTATTTGGATTCGGTAGGAGATAATGAGACCGAGGAGTCAAAATTCGTTCAGATCTATAACTCCATCGGTCAGCTCCATCATATGCAGATCGCCCGACAGCAGGATCAGAAGGTTCAGAACGAACAGCTTTGGGGTGTATTGGCAGAACTGTACAGCTTCTGTCAAAACGCCTCGGATGATGAAGCAGTCGTACTTGCAGGTAAAGAGATTGTTGAGAATATTGTCAACTACTGCACCGGCTTTGCTTCTCTGGATGATGTGAATAAAGAAGATTTGGTCAACAGAGTAAACGATGTCCACAATATCATCGCCGAGAAATATGAGAATGCCGACAGCAACATCAAGAAGCTGATCGAGAGGCAGTTTTCTGCGATCAATGTCAACGGTACCAATACAGATATCGCCGACTATTTTAAGATGGTAGAAGCTAAGATCCTCGATAACTTCAAAAGTCAGAATAGGGTGAAATAATGACATACGATCAGTACAATATATTGTTTATCGCCGCGCTTGTGATGGCGGGTGTGTTCCTTGTCATCGCGGTCATCCTGTTCTTTGCGCTGAGGATCCCCGCTGTGATCGGCGACCTCAGCGGCGCTACCGCGAGAAAAGCGATCATGGATATCCGCAACGGTAAGACGACATTCAACAAGAAGAAAAAGAGCACCGTTAAAGCTGATACCGAGCAGATGGCGAAGATTACTGCCGAAATGGAGGGCTCTCCGACTGTTTCCAAGCCTGATTCCGGCAGAGTTAACCGCAGCATGACTACGGCGAAGCTCGAAACGAAAGCACATTCGGAGATCGATTATTCCGCTCCGACCGAAGTGATGGTCGAAGAGACCGCGCTGCTGGTTGAGGAGACTCCCGCCCCGACGGCTGAGTTTATGCGTCAGGCTGTTGTTGAAACGACGGGTACAACAGTATCCGACGCGGGTTATTCGGAGCAGACGACCGTGCTCAGCGATATCGACGATGAGACGAGCGTGCTCAGCTCAGCTCCCGTGAATCATCCCGGTGCGTTCCGGATCCGCACGGAGATCATGCTGTTTGTCAGCGATGAGATCATAACGGTATAAATGGTGACGATATGAGAAAGAGAAAATTAAAGTTGCCCGTTACAGCGATCCTATTCCTGACGCTGGCGGCGTGTTGTGTTGCGTTGAGCGGTCTGACCGATATCGGCGGGCAGGGATTCATCAGGGTGTTTTCCATTGCAGTTTCCGTTGCAATGTGGATCTGTTTGATTGCAGGCTATGTATTGTTGATCCTGTATTATAAAAAACAAGACCCGCCCGAGCACAAGAGGGGCATCGGTCTGATATCCTTCTTCACCAACCGTTACGGTACGGTTTGTGATTTTGCTTTGATAATTACAGTTATCGCACTGATCGTCTGTGTGATCGTGGGCGTAAAAACTGTTTTGATATATTCGATACTATTTGGATTGATATTCTTATTTATCAACCTTCATGCGGTATTTGACGGTCGATATGTAAATGCACAATTGTCCAAAAGAAGGAGAGAGGGAAATGAATAACCAAAGAAGTCCGTTCGGGATGAAGCTCGTTTCCGCGTTGTTGGCAGTATTGATGCTGTTTTCGGCAAACGCGGCTGCGATGCTGCCTGTATTTGCGGCTGAGATCAACGTTGCTCCGTCGGCTGCGATCCAGAAGAATGTTTACGTTGTCGATGACAGCGCCGATCCGATGTTCTGCTATTGGTGGAACGGTTCGGACAACGGCTTTGCCGATGTAAATACCGCCGCTGCGCAGAACGGCTATGTAATCAACAAATTTGTACTGCCCGAAGCGGCAGAAGGAATGATCCTGACGACCGCTGACCAGTGGGCTGATGGTGACAACGCGGACATCAAGCTGACCGGCGATCTGCTCTTCGGTTCGCTGTCCGAGAACGTTTTCATCAATCTTGCCGCCGGCGAGACTGCGCTGTCCGACTATCGTGACACCGCTGTTACCGTCACGGCTCAGGAAACGAAGCCGACCGTCAAGGAAGGCGAGGGCGTTGACGTCGTCAGCTACAGCGACTTTACCTTCACCGGTTCTCTGGCTGAAATCATCGCGCCCGAGATCGAGGTTCTGGAGAAGGATGAAAAGATCGCTTCGTTACACACCGGTGAAGCGTTCACCTACAACTTCGGCGAGCTGGGCAAGCATACCTTCAGCTTCCGCGCGAAGGATATCATGAACGCTGAGGCAGACGCAGATAAGGAATATGTCGTGTTCTGTAAGGCAGAGCGCTCTCCCGTTACTTTCGAGGATGATTCGCCCATGACCATCTCCTACAACAGTACTGCTGTTCCGCGTAAGGTGGCAGGTCTTCAGAAGACCGATAAGGTGACCTATCTATCCGCAGACGATCAGATCGTTACCGTAGAGGACAACAAGCTCAAGCCGACAGGTCTGGGTTCTACGTTGGTTTACGCGACCGTGGAAGAGAACGACTCTTACCTGCCTGCGACCGGCAGCTTCGCTGTCGAGGTCGTAGAGGGTAACGGTAATGACGCCGTGGTTTTCTCGAAGCCCGTCAGCGGTACCGTAGACATTACATACGGCAAGACCTATACCAACGCTGTGGTTTATGATACTAAGGCGAATCCCGACGCAGAGGTTACCTATACCTCCGACGCTCCGAGTATAGCTTCTGTTGACGGCAACGGTAAAGTCACTCCCCTCAGCGCTTCCGATACCATCGTGACGATTACCGCTGACGTGACCGGGCTGAAAAACATGTCCGACGCACAGCTCAGCTATAATCTTCGCGTTAATAAGGCGGATATGGAGGTCAAGGGTAAGGATACGACCGTTACCTATGAACCTGGTTTGAAGGTGGATATTTCCAAGAATCTGACCGTTCCGATCGATGAGTTATACACGATTTCCTACAAGGTTAAAAGTCGCGTAGGCTTGGATGGTAAACCATTCGAAAACGGCGGTTCCCTCTCTCAGAGCGGCGTACTCTCTCCGACTCGTTCCGGCGTGTTCACCATCGAGGCGACGGTTAACACAGCCAACTACAACAGCGCCAAGGCGACTTATAAGATTACTGTCAACAAGGCGGATATAAAGAACTTCAAGTACGACGAGCCTGTCAAGCAGCTCCTGGTCGGCAGCTCTTACGATATCCCTGCTCCTCATGGTGAGACAGGCGTTGTGTACAGCGTCGGCGAGGCTGACAGCGCTTCCGTTAAGCTCAGCGGAAACAAGCTCACTCTGCTCAAGCCGAGCGAGGAGGGCATCAAGGTTTCTGTCAAGCTGCCCGCGAACGATCGCTACAACGAGGCACAGACAGAGCTGACCGTTAAGGGCTCTTATCTCAATGCCGGTGAAGGCACCTATACCATCAGCGGCAAGAAGGCGAGCACCGATCCTGCCGATACGCGCTATGTCGGTGATATTACTGTTACTCCCGCTGAGGATTACAGTGTAGCACTGTACGATGAAGATGCGGCGGATCACACCAAGCTCAACTTCAAAGATGCACTGACGATCACAAATAATGTGAAGAATCCCCGTATCGTTTTGAAATATAACAAGGCGGGGGATACGGCTGAGGGCGCTGTCTCCGACGCGATCGAGCTTGCTCTCACGCTGGATAAGACCGCTCCGAACGGTGCGATCTCAGCTTCTGCTTTTGAGACGGCATTCGACAAGCTTGTCCAAATCCTTACTTTCAATCTCTATGCGCCCGCGGTTGATTGCGAGATCACCTGCGAGGATGACGCCGCGACCAGCTTCGAGTCCGGCAGAGACAGTGAGGATAAGGTGGATGTCGCTTACTATATCGACCGCGATCCCTCCTCCGTCAAGACCAAGCAGGATCTTGACGCGCTTGATGAGGCGAGTTGGACTGCTTACAGCGGCAAGTTCAACGTCGATCAAGCGAATACTGCGGTTGTATATGCAAGATTGACCGATCCCTACGGTAACTATCAGTATATCTCTACCGGCGGTATCGTGTTCGATGCGGTGAAGCCCAAGGTTTCGATCACCATCGATAACAACAAAGTCAAAAACGAAAAGTACTTCAATAAATCCAGAAAAATGACCGTAAGGGTCGAAGAAGTGAATTTCAAGCCCGCCACAGACATGATAGAGATCACGGCTGTTGATGGTGCGGGCAATGAGATCGACGTTCCCGAGGTCAAATGGTACGGGAATACCGCACTCATCGAGTTCAAGAACGACGGTCACTATACCTTCCGTCTGACCGATAAGTTTACCGATCTGGCAGGCAACGTTCCCGAGGTTGAGGTTTCTGCCAACACGGTTGCTTACGACGACTTTATCATTGATACGAAGAAGCCCGTTTACGAGATTTCCTTCGATAATAACAACGTAAAGAATGAAAAGTATTTCAGCGAAGCCCGTACCGCTACCATCAAGCTCACTGATGACAACCTCAAGGGCACCGCGGAGATGTTCCGGGTAACTGCAAAGAATACCGATGCAGAAACGCCCAACGTCGTATGGAACGCTTCCGGGAACGAGGCGACCGTGATCTTTGGCAAAAACGGTGAGTACACCCTCACCCCCATGACGGAGTACCTTGCCGATCAGGCGGGCAACGAGCCCGATATCCGAGTAGATGACGCGACCAAGGCTTACAACGACTTCATCGTCCATCTGGAAAGCCCCGTTGTTGAGCTTTCTTATGATAATAACGAAGCGCAGAACGACAAGTATTTCAACAGCGACCGTACTGCAACCGTAACGGTTCGCTCCGACTATTTTGTTCCCGCAGACGGTATGATCTCCGTGACCGCTAAAGACGCCGAGGGTAATGATATCACGGCTCCCGAGGTCACCTGGAACGGTAACAATGCTACGATCATTTTCGATCAGGACGGCGTTTATACGCTGACAGTCACCGATCAGCTGATGGATCAGGCGGGCAACGGCTTCGACAAGGTTCAGCTTGCCGAAGATACCAAGGCGGCCGAGAGCTTTGTGATCGATAAGACACAGGGCAGCGCTGAGATCGCTTATGACAACAACAGCGTCAAAAATGAGCTTTTCTTCAATAATAAGCGTACCGCGACCATCACCGTTACCGATGATAACTTTGTCGGCGCTGACGGAATGATTACCGTGATCGCCAAGGATGCCGAGGGTAAGGATATTACGGCTCCCGCAGTCGTTTGGGACGGCAAGACCGCGACGATCAACTTTACCGAGAACGGTACCTATCAGCTGGAGACCACCGACAAGTTTGTCGATCAGGCTGGTAACGCCTGTACTTTGACGCCCGCTTCCGGTACCGAGTGTGCTCAGCAGTTTATTATCGACATGGCAAAACCGATCGTCAATGTCAATTTCAGTCAAACTTACGTCGACTATTTCAAAACCCACGTCAAGGCTACCATTACGACTACTGATGATCATTTTGTGGCGCTCGAGGATATGATCGAAGTCACAGCAAAGGATGCAGACGGCAAGACGATCGCCAATCCCACGATCGCTTTTGCAGGCAGTGGTTTTGAGATCAGTTTTAAGAACGACGGCTACTATACACTCAAGCTGACCGACGCCTATAAGGATCTGGCGGGTAACAGCATTGATACCGAAAAATCCTCCGCTAAGGAGTACGCATTCTGCGTCGATACCAGCGATCCCGACGTTCCGGTCGTCGCCTATCAGAGTTCTAAGGAGAGTCTGACCGGCGCATGGCAGAAGCTTGCCGAGCTGTTTACCGGCGGCGTGGTTTACTTCCCCGAGAAGATTACGGCGGTCGTGACCGCCGAGGATACCGGCTCCGGTATCAAGAGCATCACTTATGAAGCACCCGTAGAGGGCGATGCGGAGGGTACCAAGGGCGTCGAGTCCTTTACCTCCGAGAACGAGTCGCTGACCGGTAAATATGAAGTCAGCTTCCCGATCGAGCCCGAGTACAAGGGCAAGGTCAAGGCGTCTGCCCTGAACAACGCCGGCCGCTCCTCTGCAACAGATGAGGGTATGATCGAGGTCAGCGAGCAGAAGCCCGCAGTTTCTCTTGAAATCATGAACGAAAAATCCGACGGATTCTTTGACGGCGTGACCTATTACAGCGGCGACGTCAAGGTGAAGGTCACTGTAGAGGATGTGTTCTTTGAAGCGGAGAACCTGGCTAACGAGAAGACCCCGAGCAAGCTGACCCTGACCGTGAAGAGCGACGAAACCGAATCTCAGATTGCTCTCCCGACCGACTGGACGAGAGAAGAGGGTACCAACCGTTACTCCGCCGAGATTACCCTGACCGGCGATGGCGACAAGGTGCTGACCGCTGACTATACCAACAACTTCAATAATACTGCCGCTGCGACGATTGATCATTTCTCGATCGACACCCAAAAACCTGACGCTGTCATCAAATATGATGATGACAATCCCGTCGCCAACGAGAAATATTATGCTAAGAAGCGTACCGCTACGATCACGGTTTCCGATGACAACTTCAAGTTTACAGAGGGTAGCTTCATCAATCTTAATGCCGATAACAAGGATGAAGAAGATACCCGTATGATCGTTACTACCGCTAAGGACAATGACGGCAATGATATCGCCCAGCCCTCCTTTACGATTTCGCTCGACGGCAAGACAGCTACCCTCGAGTTCGAGGGCGATGGTCACTATACCGTACAGCCCACCGGCAAATTCACGGATCATGCCGGTCATCCGGTTAAACTGGAGGCGGAGTCCGATAACCCCTTCGAGTTCTGCGTCGATACTTCCGCTCCCAAGCCGATCGAGATCACCTATCAGCATAACAACGAGGGTCTGACCGGCGCGTGGACGAATCTGATCGAACAGTTCACCGGCGGCGTCGTGTACTTCCCCGATACTGTGAAGGTCAACATCACTGCTGAGGATCACCATTCCGGTATCAATCGCATCGTTTATTCCGCTCCCGTAATTCCCGGTAACGATGAGGTCGGTCTTGAGGGAATCCCCGAGACCACTGTTCCCAATAATGTAGCCGGATCCTCGAAACAGACCGTCAGCTTTGATATCCCTGCAGAGAATGCTGCGGATTACAGAGGTAAGATCAGCGCGACAGCGATCAATAACGCCGAGCTCTATGTCAGCCGCGGCACTGCTCCCGAAGAGGTCGAGCTGATCGCGGTGGAAAAGACTGATCCCGAGATCACCCTCGAGGTCGTCGACACCGTTACCCCCGGAGAGTATGACAGCGTGAATTACTACAAGGGCAACGTAACTGTCCGCGTGACCGTAGAAGACACTTTCTTTGACGCACATGGTCAGAAGAAAGGTCAGGAAGGAAATAACGTTGTCATTAAGGAAACCACCAACGGCGTTGTCAAGGACCTCGAGGTTCCCGCAAATGACGGCTGGACCCGTATCGACGGCTCTAATAAGTATTACCGCGATTATACTCTCACGGATGAGGGTAGGAAGCAGCTGGATGTAACCTATACCAATAATGCCGGCAAGAAGGCGAAGGATGCAAAGCTGACCGACTTCGTCATTGATAAGACTGTTCCCAAGGTTGTTATCAAATATGATAACAATAAGGCACTCAACGAGAAGTATTTCGATTCTTCCCGAAATGCAACCATAACGGTCGACGATCTTTACTTTGTCGGCGAAAAAGCGATGCTCGGTATCACTCAGGCAAACAAGAATGGTCCGGTTTCGAAGCCTACCTATAGCTATAACTGGTCGAAGGATAATCAGACTGCGACCGTTGTATTCTCGGATGACGCCTTCTATACCTTTAATATCACCGATAAGTTCACCGACCTCGCGGGAAACCCTGCTCAGATTTCCTATGCCGAAGGCACGGTAGCGGCTAATGACTTTGTCGTCGATAAGACAGCTCCCAACGAGCTCAATATCGTTATCAAAGAGGTTGAAACGGGTATCGAACGCGATTCGATCGATATAAAGAATAATCATAAGGACCAGCCGGTTTGGGTCAACAAGGATGTTGAGGTTACTCTGAAAGCTAACGATGAGCTCCTTGATCCGAGCGATCTGAAGCTTGAGTATTCCATCGAGCGTTCTACCGCTGTAAATGACCCCAAGAAAGCATACACCGGTCCTCTCCGTGAGTCGCCGGATGAGCATTTTGTTATCACGGCTTATGTTGAGGATAAGGCGGGCAACAAGTCGACCATTTACTCCGACAAGATTATTCTGGATCAGCATGCGCCCGAGATCGACGGTATCTCTCCCGAGATCAAGCTCAATCCCAACTCCAACCAGCCGAAGATCGACCTCAACGGTAACACCCTCTATAACGGCAACGTGATCGTCGATTATGTGATCACCGACCGAATCTACAACAACAGCTGCTCCGGTTTGAACAACTCTAAGCTCAGCTATGAAGTTATCACAGACGGCACGCGCACACAGAGCGGAACCTTGTCCGGCGCAACAACTCAATTTGACGGCGCGCCGCAGGTGATGAAGGGCTCGATCACAGTAGACGCAGTTAAGAATAACAGCAACAACGTACAGCTGATCGTTTACGCGATGGATAACGCGCAGAATACCTCGCAGGATTCCGCCAAGCTGCGTATCGATATCACCGCGCCCGTCATCAATGTATCTTACAGCAACAATTCGCCCGACAGCACCTACACCGAGTACTTCAACGCCAACAGAACCGCTACCATCAACATTTCCGAGCGTAACTTCAACCCGGACAAGGTCATTATCAAGGCGACTAAGAACGGCGCGACATTTACCCCGGGTCTGAGCTGGAACCATTCCGGTTCTGCAAACACCGATGATTATCTGCATACCGCTTACATCGAGTACAGCGATGACGCTGACTACACCTTCGACATCGAATATACCGACGAGGCGAGCAACCCCGCTCAGGGCGTAAACTACGGCGGCTCTGTTTCCCCGACCAAGTTCACGATCGACAAGACCGCGCCGACCATTGAGATCAGCTACGATTACAACAATGCTGTCAACGGTAATTACTATGCACAGCACAGAGTCGCAACTATTACCATCGTCGAGCACAACTTTGATCCCGGCCGCGTGACATTCAGCTGTACCGCCAACGATAACGGCACTACCGTATCGGCGCCCACGCTCAACGGCTGGTCATCCTCCGGCGATGTGCATACGGCGACCGTATCATTCAGCAACGACGCCTATTATGTCATGAACATCAGCTTTATCGACATGGCGGGCAACGCCGCGAACACCGTTCCCGAACAGACTTTTTATGTCGATACGACTAAGCCTGAGATAAAGCTTGTCGGCATCGAGAAGAACTCTGCGAACAGCGGCGTCGGTAAGGATATCGGCTTTACGCTGACCACTACAGATCATAACCTCGATAACGGAACCTATGATTTCAAGATTCAGCGTATCGATCTGAATGCGGATAAGAACAAGAGTGTCTTTGATGAGACTAAGGAGACTCGCGCTACCAACCTGATCGAGTATAAGGAGCCAAACCTAAAGGATGACGGTATCTATACCATCACCTGTGAGGTCAGCGATAAGGCGGGCAATCACACTGCGACCTCCGAAATTATCAACGAGAAGGGTGAGAAGGTCGGCGAGGATACATTTATCTTCTCCATCAACCGTTTAGGCTCCACATTCATGGTAGATCAAAAGACCCAACAGATCATCGACAAGGGTTATGTCCAGAACGTCGAGGAAGATATCGTCGTTACCGAAATCAATCCCGACAAGATCGATAAATATGCCGTAGCCGTTACCAAGGACGGCGGACAGCCCAAGGCGCTGACCGCAGGCGACAACTATCAGCGCACCGGCGGTTCGGATGATCCCGACAAGTGGAACACCTACACCTACCGCATCAGCAAAAACAACTTCAGCGATGAGGCTGCCTACAGCGTTGCGATCACCACGACCGATACAGCCGGCAATACTTCCTTCAGCGAGACCGAGAATCCGAAGTACATGGATACACCTGTTGCGAAGATCATGTTCATCGTTGATCGAACCATCCCGAATGTAGTTGTCAACAACATCGAGAGCGGCGGACACTATAATGTCGAGACCCAGACGGTCGATATCGTAGCAAACGACGACAACCTGCTCGCAGGCGTACGCATTATGCTAAACGACGATGTGAAGGAGTACACTGAAGAGGAGCTTGTCGAGAACGGCGGTAGGATGACCTTCGACATCCCCAGCGCCGAGTCCCTGCAGAACCTAAAGATCGAGGCGTTCGACGCTGCGGCAAACTCTACCGAGGACACTGAGGATACTGCGGTAAACTACGTCAACTTCCTGGTTACCACGAACCTCTTCATCCAGTTCATCAACAGCCCGCTTCTGGTCGGATTGGCGATTGGCGGCGTACTGCTGATCGCGGGTCTGATCGTCTTCCTCGTCATGAGAAAGCGCAAAAAGAATGCCTAAAAAGGCTGATCGAAACAAATAACGCAATCAACTAAACCACAGGGGGAAGCGGTATCCGTTTCCCCCTGTGTTATAGGACTAATACAAAACACTTTAACATTTATTGCGATAAATTCCGCATAGCGGTGTTGTCGTCCTTGACATACGCCAGTATGCCTGCGTTCTTTGCCTTGCTCTGCGAGATTTCTCGCTAACAAATTTGTTAAAGCGTTTAATGGAAACTTAGTATAAAAATGATTTTTATAATAAACACCCCCTTGCAGTCTTTTGTGCTACGCAAGGGGGTGTTTGGTTATATTACTCTGATAGGTCGATATATTCGCCGATGGGGTAGGTTGTTTTCATGTTTGACAGATAGCGTTGGAGCAGGGTTGCGTCGATGATGTCGAGGTCATCGCCGTCGACGTTCGCAGCGGAGAGGTTGATTCGCTTTATCGGGATACCTACGAGGTGTCTCAGGATCACAGTGACGTCGAGCACATCAATCTCGTTGTCGCCGTCTGCGTCGCCGAGACGGAAAACATCATCGTTTGTCGGCTCTCTGTACAACTGAACGCAGTCGACAGAGCCCCAGGCACCTGCCGCAGCCTTGACCGAGAAGCCGACCGTGACCGTATCGGCGCACGGGAATGTGAGCATCGGTACCTTCCAGCTGCGCCAGCCGTCGAGGGTGAGGCGCTGTTCATATCGCTTATCGCCGCTTACGGCGTAAATCATCAGCTCGGCGTTCTCTCCGATATCGCCGCCCTGCATCGACAAGAGGAAGGTGTAGTCGCCCACACGCGGTACGGTGACCGTCTGTTCGACGGAGAAGTCGACCTCATCCTTGTTCCAGAATTGAAGCGATCCGCTCCCGTCGCGGGCGTTGTCGGCGCTGTCGGAGCCGTTGACTGTCCACTGTTCGGGTCCGGCGAAAATCGCCACTTAGGGGCCGGTAGAAAACACCAATTCTGGTTCAACAGAAAAAGCCACTACCTGAATCCTTTCAAATCCTA
>CACZYF010000018.1 GCA_902785355.1 uncultured Ruminococcus sp.
CGACCGCGAGGAATACAACTTCCAGTGCTTCGGCGTGACCCCCGGCATCAGCCACGTCACCCTGATGTACAACACCGCTGACGATGTACAGGTCCCCGTCAAGCTCAACCTTTTCGTCGACAACGACCTCAACGTTACCGTACTTCCCAACGCTTGATTCGTTTTTCATCAGAAACTCCTATAAACAAGGCACGGCAGATCATTGTCGTGCCTTGTGTCTTTCCTACAAAAAGCAAATCCGGTCCTTATATGGTTTACACAAAAAATAATTCTTCTCTTTATTTCAGCTCCGTTATATGATAAACTGATTATATAACGGAGCTGAAAGTCGGCAGAAGGCGCAACGCCTATGACCGCGGCTTATAAGGACTTTACCGAAGATCAGTTCTATCAAGGCGATAATATCGACATCTATTTCTCGGATAACCTCGGTTAGTCTAAGATTGACGCCTACTGCTCCGAAGGACACAACAAGGCGAAGAACGGTACCTGACCGGGTCAGGCGATGTAGGAACACGAAACAAACAAATACAGAGAAAATATCTACAAGATCTCTGTCCCCGCAGAAAATACACTTATCAGCCTCCTTCGGGAGGCTGCCCTCTTAGGTGAAGCTCATGAACCATCGGCTCTTATACCGTTTTGCGGCAGTCGCCGACATCCATATCGATCTTGAAAACGGCGGTAAAAGCACCTACTTTATCCATGCGGAAAGGAACCTTCGCCGTGCGTTGGAGATCATAAAGCTGCATGACTGCGACTTCATCATCAGCGCGGGCGATCAAGTAACAAACGCCTCGGGCGCTGAGGAAGAATGGCGCCGCTACCGCCGAATCATCGATGAATCGGGTTACGACGGGCTCACGCTGGAGGCGATGGGCAATCACGAAACACGCAGCGCAAAATACGGCTTGAACACGCTCGAGGACTGCCAGCGCGACTTCATCCGTTATACAAAGCTCGACGAAAAGCCAATTACCCGCCCGGCGGGCAAGACCTACTATGAATATGCCGAGCCGAACAGCGGCGACGTGTTCCTGTTTCTCTCACTTGAGAACGGCGTGAGCACCAACGAGATCGACAACTTCTCCGCCGATCAGATGGATTGGGTTGAACAGCGGCTGATGATCTGCCGTCGGGAGAAGCGACGGGTATTTCTCGTTCAGCACGCGAACGTGTACGGTTCAGGCGTGGGCGATGACAAAGACCGCCCCGCCTACGCGGGAGCGCTGAGGACACATGATAAGAACGGTCAACCCTTTGTGAACAATCTTCGATTTTATAACCTGATGTATGGATATCCCGAAGTCATTTGGCTCTCGGGACATACGCACATTGATCTGCGCGATCGGCTGAACTATGCCGATCGTCCCTGTCACATGCTGCATATCCCCTCGCTCGCGGGCAGTACGCGAATCGTGTCCGACCGCGGCGGCGGGCATGTTCTCGACCGAACCTTCACCGGTGATAACGCACAGGGATATATCGTTGAGGTTTATCATGACCGCGCGGTATTCACGGGGATCGATTTTCTGACCGATACTCGCTATCCCGACTTTACCTATACTGTAGAAGCTCGGTTGAGATTACTACAGGGCGCATTTTAATTTGTCATTGCGAGGAGGAACACGGTTCCGACGCGGCAATCTCAACCTCAGCCTTGCGCCCCTCGCTATGACTATTATAATCGGTTGGTCGCTTTGCTCCATTTATACAATCCCTCACCCGCTCCCGCGGGAGCTCCCTTTACCAAAGGGAGCCTCTGCTCTTCGCAATAACTATCATCAAGAAAGGTGTCATCATGATTAAGCGAATCACCGTATTCAACGCTGTTTTACTTGCGTTTACACTGTTATTCACAATATCCGCGGGGGCGTTCTCCGATCCGTCGGGAAAGAATGACGCGGTTCGCCATCAAGCGGCGGTAAGCTTATCCCCTGCCGCAGAGAGCTACTACATCGGCAACTATACATACGATAATCTTCTGACGTTATCAGGTGCAAAGGACGCTTCCACCGGTTATACCGCCATGCAGAATAATCCGCTGTTCGACCATCTGCACGAGCTGATGAGCACGACCCACACAACCTACACTTCCTACTCCGGCTACAAAAAAGGCTCGCTGGCGTATTACTGGCCGTTTACCGATACGCAGGCGGGCGAGGACAACTACCTGATGTTCTACTCCGATGTATCGGGCAACAACGCGAACGTAAAGCTCAACCGCGAGCATATCTGGCCGAAAAGCCGCGCCTCCTATCAGGAGAAAAACGGCGGCGCCGATCTACACCACCTGCGCCCTTCGGTAGACTCGCTTAACCGTGCGAAGAGCGACCGTCTGTTTGGTTACATCAACGGCACCTACAGCGCGGGCTATACAGAGGGAGAGGTACTCGGAAACACCTGCTATTGGGTCAACAAGGACGATGATCTCTTCGAATGCAAGGACGATGTCAAGGGCGACGTCGCACGGATCCTACTGTATGTCTACTGCCGCTGGGAACAGCCGAATCTGTACACGGATATCGAAAGCGACCAACTTCCAATTCCCGACCCGGACGACAAGAGCAACAGCGGTAAGAGGGTCATCGAAAGCCTCGACACCCTGCTGGAATGGTGTGAAAACGACCCTGTCGACACGTGGGAGCTCAAGCGAAACGACCTCACACAGGAGATACAAGGCAATCGCAACGTTTTTATCGACTATCCGGAGCTTGCTTGGCGGATGTTCGGACGCGATATACCTGTACACATTAACACGCCGACCCATATCGGATGCACCCACCGCTTCACAGAGATCGAACGAGATGAGGCGTCCTGCCTGCATGACGGATGTTATCTGCTGCGATGCGAGAACTGCGGCGAGGTTCAGGAAAGGCGGCTGGCATCACTCGGTCACCATGATGAGAACGGCGACGGGCTTTGCGACCTATGCTCAAAAGCACCCGGGTCGATCATGCTAGGTGACGCGGACAGCGACGGAAAAATCACGCCGATGGACGGCACGCTGATCCAGCTGTACTTTGCCGAGCTTAAAAACGAATCGGCGATCTCGACGGACGCGGCGAGGGTCTCGGGCGGGAAGCTTGACATCACCGACGCGACCCTGATCGCGCGGTATCTCGCACAGATCGATACCCCCTACCCTATCGGGGAGATCATCGGTTAATACTAAATTAGCGAGACTGTCGCGGTGACAGCCTCGCTTTTTCATATCAAATGATTCAATTGATTATCGGATACCGTACTTCTCGATGATGAAGTCCAAATCCTTGTCGCCTCTGCCGGAGAGGTTGATCAGCACCGAGCCGTGACCCATGGTCTTAGCAAGCTTCATACCGTAAGCGACGGCGTGAGAGCTCTCGATGGCGGGGATGATACCCTCCAGACGAGAGAGCTTATAGAACGCGTCGACTGTCTCCTCATCGTCGATCAGGTCGTACTTGACCCTGCCGATGTCGTGCAGAAATGCGTGCTCGGGACCGGAGGACGGATAGTCCAAGCCGCTCGCGATGGAATAAACGGGAGCGGGATCACCGTTCTCATCCTTGAGCATGATGCTGTTGAAGCCGTGCATGACGCCCTCGGTACCGTACTGCAGAGACGCGGCATGGTCGCCGAGCTTCGCGCCGCGTCCGAGCGGCTCAACGCCGTAGATATCGACGGGATCGTTGAGGAAGCCCGCGAACAGACCCGCCGCGTTACTGCCGCCGCCGACACAGGCGACGATCGCGTTTGGCAGATGACCGGTCATATCAATAAACTGCTCGCGCGCCTCGATACCGACAACGCTCTGGAAGTCACGCACCATCATCGGGAAGGGGTGCGGTCCCAAAACCGAGCCAATACAGTAGATCGCGTCGTTATACTCCTTACTGTAGGCGTCAAAGGCAGCGTCAACGGCTTCTTTCAGCGTTTGCAAACCGTGGGTGACCTCAACGACGTTCGCGCCCAGTACCTTCATACGGGCGACGTTGGGAGCCTGCTTCTTGATATCGACGGCACCCATATAGATATCACATTCCAAGCCGAAATAAGCGGCGGCGGTCGCCAGCGCTACGCCATGCTGACCCGCGCCGGTCTCGGCGATGACCTTCTTCTTACCCATGTACTTCGCGAGCAGCGCTTCACCCATACAGTGGTTGAGCTTATGCGCGCCGGAATGGTTCAGATCCTCACGCTTGGCATAGAGCTGAACCCTGCCGCCCAGTGCGTCGGACAGGCGCTCAAGGTGCGAGATAGGGGTCGGACGACCCTGGAACTCCTTACGGATACGTCTGAGCTCGGCGATGAATTTTCGGCTCTGGCAGATGGAATAGTACGCCTGGGTGATCTCCTCCATCGCTTTCTTTAGCTTTTCATCAACAAAGACGCCGCCGTACTTGCCGAAATAGCCGTTCGCGTCGGGATAGTTATTAAAATATGTTTCAAAATCAACGTTGTTCAGTATCATATTTGCCCTCCGTCATACAAAACGTTAACGCTGCTATTATAGCACCGTTTACAGAAGTATGCAAGTAAAAGTGTCGTGATAACCGGTGTTATACCGCATAGATATTCAGATCCCAGCAGGGAATATAAGGATGCTTTCTGAGATAGAACCGATAATCGGGATTGATCTCATGCAATTGAAGGATCAGAGAGAAGAGATCCTCGGTACGGTGATAGGCGGCAAGGTTAAGCTTGGGACGATACTCACACAGAGTTTGCACAGCGCCGCGGAGCATCCTGTGCTCCATCCCTTCGATATCGACCTTGAGGTAGGTAGGCGCGCAGTCGATCAGATCGACCGTAGTCACAGGTACCTCGACCCCGTCGGGATCGTCCAAAACAGGCATGCGGCCGCCTTTCTTGCTGACGGTCATGATACCGACTTTATCCGCGATTCCTACGTGGACAGCAGTTGCATTCTCAATGCCTTCAAGGTGCTCACAAAGTTTTCGGTAATTCCTCGGATTCGGTTCAACAGCGATAATCCGACGCCAGCCGTCGGAATAATGCAGAAATTCGTCCACCGTATCGCCGCGATAGGCGCCGAGATCGAGATAACATTCATTATGCAGACGGAGGATCTTGCGGAACACCTCGTCCTTGTCGCTCTCGATCGCCTGTAAATATTCGAGGCGCCCGGTATAATAAAAGTCCAGCGCGCCCTTGAACACCTCTTTCGACTTATCGTCGGCAAGGAGAGAATAAGCGCGCGTGATATCGTCACGATAGCGGTCGACGAAAGCGTCATCCATTAATACGTCGCCCGCTACGGGAACATTAGGTACCAAGAGCGTGTGACGACTTGCGACTTCATAAACATGAGCCATCACATCGGACAGAGAGCTGCCGAAGCACAGCGCGACGGTAAAATCGCCGAGCTCGCGGATAAAATCGCTCTCTTTCTTCACAATAAAGCCGCGGTAATCCTGATAACGGGCGAAATCATCGCTCGCCATCACGCCTGCGGCGCGAATACCGCGGCGCTCAAACTCGCCGAGCACCTTATCGGCGCCGTTGCCCATACCGTAAAGCACGATCGGCAGCGAGCTCTCTTCCAACGCCGTCCAGACATTGGGGTAATCAAAATCGAATAATCGGGTCATAGTGATAATGTGTTCCATATTACGGTTGACATTGTGAACAGGGGGTATAGCCCTGATCCAGCGCCTCCTTTCGGGAGGTAAAGGAGATACGGTTCTTCTCGTTGATCTCCTTTGCACTGCTGCAGATCGGATCGTGGAAACGTTTACTCTTCACATTGCCGACAAGGTCCAGAGCGGAAGGAACCGTGTTCTTCTCCCCGACGGTATAGGTCGAGCTGTCCGCTTTTGCCTCACCGGATATGGTGATCGTTTTACCGTCTGTCACGGCGATGATACTCCCGAGAATATCGGTACGATACACCTTTGTCCCCAGCAGCGAAAGCCGATCAAGCGTTTCTTGACTCGGATGACCGTAGCTGTTGTGCTTCGCACAGGAGACCACAGCATAGACGGGGTTGACCTCGCGCAAAAAGGACGCAGTGGAAGAATCGGACGAACCGTGGTGTCCGCACTTGTAAACATCCGCGTCAAGATTCTCGTAAGCTGAAAGCATCTCATATTCGCTCTCCCGCTTCGCGTCGCCTGTCAACAGAAACTTTGCGTCGCCGCACTTGACCATGATCACGATAGAAAAATTGTTATCATCCTTATACCCGCTGCCGAGAGGCGCGAGGATGGTAAACGCAGCGTCCCCCAGCTCATAGGTCTCACCCGCCGCGGCATCGATATAATTAATATCCTTATCATGCACAAACTTCAAAAGCTTTGTCCACTCGACGTCGTCGCACTCGGTCTTAGCAGCGATAAAGTTCTCGGTATCATAGGCTTTTATGATACTCCGCATACCTCCGAAGTGATCGGAGTGAGGGTGGGTCACGAGAACGTAGGTCAGTTTATCCACGCCGCTCATCCTCATGATATCTTTGACCGTAGCGCTATATGTGCTTTCACCCGAATCCACCAGCATATATTTACCGCCGGACTCGATCAGCGTACAATCGCCCTGCTCAACATTGATGAAGCGGACAGTCATACCCGAAGGAGGCGTCGACACATCGATCCCCTTCGGCGTACAGGCTCCGTATAAAGCAACTGTTATAACAGCCAGAATCACGCATAATATCTTCTTCATACCAAACCATATCCTTTGATAGTTCCTGTCTATCATAGTACAAATCAATTGATAAAGCAAGTTTAACAGATAAAATTTGACTATCACGGCAAAAAGTGGTAATATAGATTTAAATATAATTATTCTGACAATACCGCAAAGAAGGTTCAAAAATGAGCGCTAATTACAAGGGAAAATACGAGATCGTCACAGCCGACGACAATCTCCCGGGGAAGGTCACACTGTACGAGAAGGCAGGCAGGGATTGCTTCACCAACCGCCACTGGCATAAAAATCTGGAGATCGACTACATCGTACGCGGGTGCATGTGGACAAACATGAACGGCGTCGATAAGGATCTGTACGACGGCGACTATATGCTGATCAACAGTGAAGCCGTACACCAGACCTGCGGTAAGGATCCCGAGGATCGAGTCAAATATCTGGTAGTACTGTTCTCTTACAATTATATCAAAGCATACTTTCCCGACTTTGACCGTTACCGCCTGGATCCGGACAAAAATGAACAGGCGCGCGCACGAGTGCGCGATCTGCTCAAGGCGATCGTCTTTGAGATCGAAAATCCTTCGGAGTTCAGTAAGCTCAAGATCTCCTGTGCCATGTCACAGATTCTGATGCATCTGTTTACCAAATGCCGCGTCGAGCGCGAAACGCCTCTCAGGGATCAGCCCGAGGAAGGGAGTCCCGAGTATATCAACAAAGCCATCGATTATATCCGCACCAACTATCGCGAGCGCATCTCGCTGGAGGATATCAGCTCCTTCGTCGGTCTGACGCCGACCTACTTCTCGCGCTTCTTCAAGGCGAGCACACAAAAGACATTCAAGAATTACCTTAACCTCGTTCGTCTGGAAAATACCCTTATCGACATCCAGCAGAACGGCATGAGCGAGACCCGCGCCTCGCTGGAGAACGGTTTCCCGAGCGTAAAATCATTTATTGCGGTATTCAAGAGCGTGTACAACTGTACCCCCAGCGAATACGTGAAGGTATATCAGGAAGAAGCCCCGATCGCAGAGATCCGCAAGCTCTAACAGATAACTAACGACTAATAAAGGAATTTTCAGGATGAAAGCTACTATTGTCATAGGACATAAGAATCCCGACACCGACTCTATCTGCTCCGCGATCTGTTACGCGGAGTTCAAGTGCCGTACTACAGGTGAGACGTATATTCCCTGCCGTGCGGGCGAGCTCAACGGCGAAACCCGTTATGTGCTGGAGCACTTCGGTGTTGACGAACCGGAGCTGATCGAATCGCTCGAGCCGACGCTTGCCGACGTACAGTACCGCGATACGCCGGGCATCGACGCTCAGCTCTCACTGAAGCGCGCATGGGAGCATATGCGTGACCAGAACATCCAGACCGTTCCGATCCTGACCAAGCGCGGCAAGCTCAGGGGCATCGTCACTCTCGGAGACGAAGCGCGCTTCTACCTCGAGGATCAGGACGCCGATACGCTCTCGAAAGCCAAGACTCCCTACAGCAATATCGCCGATACTCTGCAGGGCGAAGTCGTAGTAGGCGACCCCGAAGCGCTGTTTACCAAAGGCAAGGTCGTTGTCGCAGCCGCGAACCCCGCCATGATGGAGGAGATCATCAGCGAGAACGATATGGTCATCGTCGGTAACCGTCGGGAGAGCCAGCTCTGTGCGCTGGAAGAGAAGGCAGGCTGTATGATCGTCTGCTTAGGCGCAAACGTCACGAAGGATATCTGCCGCCGCGCCGAAGAGTCGGGCTGTACCGTCATCACCTCGCCGCTCGACACCTACACCTGCGCCAAGCTCATCAATCAGGCTGTGCCCGTCGGTTATCTGATGAAGAAAGATAACATCATCAGCTTCCTTCCGGATGATCTTGTCGCTGATGTCAAGACCACCGTATCCAAGCTGCGCATTCGCTACTTCCCTATTCTTACGGGAAATAATAAATATGTCGGGATGATCTCTCAGCGTAACCTGCTCGATTTCGAGCGCCGTCAGGTCATCCTGGTCGACCATAACGAGAAGGGTCAGGCGGTGGACGGCATCCGCTCCGCATCGGTCGTAGAGGTCATCGACCATCACCGTATCGATCCTGTCGAGACCGTCAACCCCATCTACTTCCGCAACCAGCCGCTGGGCTGTACCGCTACCATCATCGCCCTGATGTTCCGTGAAAAGCACATGGAGATCGAGCCCGTAACAGCGGGACTTCTATGTGCTGCGATCCTCTCGGATACGCTGATGTTCCGTTCGCCCACCTGTACGCCCACCGATCGCGAGCTTGCGCTCTCACTTGCAGACATCGCGGGGATCAACGCGGAGGAATTTGCAAAAGGAATGTTTAACGCAGGCTCGCGCCTCGGCAAGAAATCCCCCGACGAGATCTTCCACCTCGACTGCAAGAGCTTCAGTGCGGAGCAGGTGAAGCTGACCGTGTCGCAGGTCACCAGCGTCAGCCGCCGCGAACTCGACAAGGTTCGGGAGCGCCTGCTGCCGTATATGGAGGATCTGCTCCCGAACTCGGGTGCGGATATGCTCTTGCTGATGCTGACCGATATCATCGAAGAAAGCACCGAACTTATATTTGTTGGTCAGGGCGCCAAGGGCGTCGTTCAGGCGGCATTCGACGTCGAAGCCGGTCAGAACAGCGTCATGCTCGAGAAGGTCGTCAGCCGCAAGAAACAGGTCATCGCCCCGCTGATGGCGGCGATTGAGCGTATGTAACGAGGCGTGAAGATGTTTTGGAATAAAAAAAGGAAGCCGCTCAATAAGGCGCTTCTGGACGAATTGAACGCCTATATCGGCGCAAACTACACCGAGCCCGCCGCATTTCGGGCAGCTTATGCGCCAACGGCATGTCCTGCCCCGCCGAGGCACGACGGCTCGGCTTTCAAGAGCAGAGCACACAGCGCCGCTCCCTCAGCTCCGATGGTGCCGATGGCGGCACAGAAAGTATATGAACCCGATCAAGAGGCGATCGTCCTTAAAGACGGCGCCGTCGATGATCTTCGCGAAGCGGTCGGCAGGATCGACGAAAGCTTCAGCGAAATGCTGCTGCGCCTGATCGACGAGCGCGGCATGACCGACGCAGAGTGCTACAAGCGAGCGCACGTCGACCGCAAGCTGTTCTCAAAGATCCGCTCTAATCCGCTCTATAAGCCCAGCAAGCCGACAGCGATCGCCTTTGCGATTGCGCTGAAACTCAATCTGAGCGAGACCGCCGATATGCTGATGAAAGCCGGCTACGCCCTGTCGCACAGCTCAAAATTCGACATCATCATCGAGTATTTCATCAAAAACAGACAGTACGACTTCTTCACCATCAACGAAGCGCTGTATGAATTCGATCAGCCTCTCCTCAACTGAGCAGAATATTATTGACATCACCGCTTTTAAGTGCTAAAATAATAAAGTGTTTATTTGCTTTAACCGTTTGCTTGTGCAAACGTGAAATATGGAATTTGGAGGTATATGTATGAGTATTAAAATCGGAATCTTAGGTTACGGCAATCTAGGCAGAGGCGTCGAAGCGGCGATCAAGATGAACGCCGATATGGAGCTCGTCGCGGTCTACACCCGCCGCGCTCCCGAGAGCCTGAGAATCAACACACCCGGCGTACCGGTACGCTCCGTTACTGAGCTCGAAAAGGGTACAGAACCGATCGACGTACTGGTCATCTGCGGCGGCTCGGCTACCGATCTGCCTGAAATGACCCCGAAGTTCGCAGCGCTTTACAACGTTATCGACAGCTTCGACACCCACGCGCGCATCCCCGAGCATTTTGCGAATGTTGACGCAGCGGCTAAGAGCGCCGGCAAGATCGGCGTGATCTCATCCGGATGGGATCCGGGCATGTTCTCCCTCAACCGCGTGTATGCGAACGCGATCCTACCCTGCGGTCAGGCTTATACCTTCTGGGGCAAGGGCGTCAGCCAGGGTCACTCCGACGCGGTTCGCCGTATCGAGGGCGTTGTTGACGCTCGTCAGTACACCATCCCCGTAGAAGCGGCGCTCGACGCGGTACGCAGCGGCTCGAATCCCGAGCTCACCACCCGCCAGAAGCACACCCGCGAGTGTTTTGTCGTTGCCGAAGAAGGCGCCGACAAGGCGGCGATCGAGAATGCCATCAAGACCATGCCCAACTACTTTGATGAATACGACACCACCGTCCACTTCATCACCATGGAAGAGATGAAGCGCGATCACAGCGGTCTTCCCCACGGCGGCTCCGTCATCTACAGCGGCACCACCAGCGAAGGTACCAAGCATGTCATCGAATACAGCCTCAAGCTCGACTCC
Source organism: uncultured Ruminococcus sp. (assembly GCA_902785355.1). Classification (GTDB taxonomy): domain Bacteria; phylum Bacillota; class Clostridia; order Oscillospirales; family Acutalibacteraceae; genus Ruminococcoides. The sequence continues at coordinate 10,952 of CACZYF010000018.1, forward strand.
AACCCAGAGTTCACCGGTTCTGTGCTGGCGGCATGCGCCAGAGCGGCTTACCGCATGAACAGCGAGGGTATGACCGGCGCAAAAACCGTATTCGACATCGCTCCCGCGTACCTCTCCGCACAGAGCGGCGATGAGCTGAGAGCGCATTTCCTGTAATTTCCATCATCAATCATAATCGGCACGCGCCATCGACCGATGGCGCGTGTTTTTCATAAAGATGTTGCCTTTTATCGATTTAAGTGGTATGATTAGATTTATTATAATAAAAATAATTAGCGAAATGAGGATGTTTATGAAAAGGATCGTTTCCCTGCTCTTATGCCTTTCGATGCTCGCGTCAGTGGCGGTATTCAATACGCTGAGCACCTCTGCCGAAGAGGTCGAAGAGTCCGCCGGACAGGTCTATCAGGTACCACAGATCACGGTCACTACCGAGAACGGCAACGGCCCCGCCCTGCTTAAGGAGGACGGCTACGTCAACGCGCACATCGTCATCACCGACGTCGACGGTTCGGTGCTGGAGGATGACGTGCAGTTCAAGGTACGCGGCAACACGACCGCGATGGGCAGCACCAAGAAAAAACCCTTCACCTTCAAATTTGCCAAGAAGAAAGAGGTCTTAGGCATGGGCAAGGGCAAGAAGTGGGCGCTGATCGCCGACGCATACGATCCCACCCTGCTGCGCAACTACACTGCGCTGCACCTCGCCTCCGATATGGGTCTGCCCTATGTTTCCAAGCAGCGGATCTCCGAGCTGTGGCTCGACGGCTCCTACCGCGGCACCTATACCGTGACCGTCCCTGTCCAGGCGGGCGCGGATCGCATCAATATCGACGATAATTACGACGACAGCAACATCAAGGACTTCCTCGTGGAGATCGAGGCGACCCGCGTAGACGAGGGCACGACCTACTTTACCAGCAACGGTCTGCGCTTTGCGGCACAGGAGCCCGACGAGCCGGACGAGACCCAGCTCGCCTACATCCAAGCTACCATGGATGATATCACCGGCGCCATCATGAACGGTACGCGGGAGGAGATCGAAGCAAAGATTGATATGCCCTCCTTTGTCGCCTACTATGTCTTTAACGAATTTGTCAAGACGGTCGACCTCGACTTCAGCTCCGCGTTCTTCTTCTACAAGGACGGCAAGCTGTACGCAGGTCCTCCGTGGGACTACGACTTTGCTATGGCGGGCGGCAGCCCGACCGCGACTCCCGTCTATCGCAAGGCGGCGCTGACCGACGGGCCGTATGCCAACGACAAGCAGCTGTTCAAATACCTGTGCAAGCAGGATTGGTTCATGGAACAGGCGAATCAGGTCTATCAGGATAACTACTCCCATTTCTACAACGTTGGCCGCGAGGGCGGCTTCCTGGATACGAACGCCGCAGAATACGCCGACGTCTTCAACCGAAACTACACCCAGACCGAGTGGAGGATCACTACACGGTGGATCAACTATGCGGGTCTCCGCCTCCCGACCTATCAGGAAAACCTCGATTTCCTCAAAAACTGGTGCAATGCGCGAATGCTGTGGATGACTGCTTATTTTAAACCGTTCAACGGCGAATACCTGATCGGGGACGCAGACGGTAACTCGGAAGTGGATATTATCGATGCAACGATCATCCAGCGAATCCAGGCGCTGTCTATGCCGGATGAGGATGGCATGATCAGTCTGAGAGGCGATATAGAGCTCGACGGACTGGACGTTACCGACGCAACATGGATCCAGAAGTACGACGCTATGATAGAGATTCCGTATCAGATCGGCGTACCGCGAACTTACGAAGAAAACAAAGATAATTAACAACAAGCTAAACGCTCCTCTGACGAATAATCTCGTTAGAGGAGCGTTTTCTTACGGTCGGAAGCTTTATCTTCGGTACAGATCAGCCGGCATTTGCAAACTGCTGATTCCACATCGGAACGCTATGAGGCAATGATGCCGCACCGGTAACATACGGTTCGGTCTCGCTTGCGATCATCTGCATCTGTGCATAGAGCTGTTCAACCTCGGGCTTGATCTTCTTCTTTTCGATTTTGGTGGCGATCATATTTGCCATCAGCATAACGGGAACAACCAGCGCCAGCGCCAACGGAAGGATAGCGAACCCGAACAATCCAATCGTGCTGAAGGCAATCAAAAGAGCCAGTGCAGCTGGAATACAACAAAGAACATAAAACAGCGGCTTGCGTTTGTCAACGGATGCTTCCAGCTCAAGGATCTTGGCGGCGAGCGACGTAAACTGATCATAGTTCTGCTTTAAGATCGGGTAGTTGGGGTGATTCCTATCACGCTCGAAGGTCAACTTAACATAATGCTGCTTCTCGATAAAGGAGTAGGTGTGGCCGGTTCCCGCATAGGTGTTGCCGTAAACATGGGTGGTGGAGGTGTTGATCTCCTGGCTGCTTTTCAACGTCCAGCCCATCTGCTGATGCATGTTGATGGTGGTCTGCTCTCTGGAGGGATGCTCGGTAAAGGATATCGCCTCGGGTGAGGGAGCATAGTATCCGACGCTGCCCGCAATATTGTTCGGCGCATACTGAGGCGTGTTGTACCCTGCTGCAAATGTATCAACAGGTGCATAGGTCTGATTGTTTACCGCAGGCTGCATCATCCGGGTACCGCAATAAGGGCATGCGTTGGTATTGTTGGTGATTTCTTTTCCGCAATTTTGACAAAACATAGTTTACTCTCCTTTGTTATAGATCAGCATCTCTTGATCATCAAGAAGCTTGCCAAGAATATTTTTTCTTTTTTCGACGTCGTTCAACTATATAGTGTCGGAAAAGCCGGAAACTGTTGCATCATTTTTTAAAAATTTTCAAAAAAATTAACAGCCCTTGAAAATGATACTTAGTATAACCTATCACGGGCTGTTAGAACCGTTTATTCAGCTTTTTTCTTTGAAAAGCGCACATTAATCAGCACAACCGAGAGAAATACCAACGCAACGCCGAGATAACCGAACGGGAATGCGATCGGCTCGCGGAAGATGACCGCACCTACTATCGTCGCCACAACCGGCTCGACTGTCGCGATGATGGACGCGGTGCTGGAGGCGATGTACTTAAGCCCCAGCGTATAGAACGTATAGGGTAAAACGCAGGATACCAGCGCAAACAATACCGCGTAACCGATACTGCCTATATCGGCGGTAACAACTGCCCACACGGGGCGAACATCCGTCACGGCAACGGACACAACCGCAGCGAAAATGAAGGTATAGAGCGTCACGGTAAACGGCTCATAGCCTCGGTTGAGCGCAAAGCGCGAGAAGATCGAGTACAGCGCGTAGCATACGCCCGAACCGAGTCCGAACAGGAAACCCGCGAGGGTAACGGTCAGATTACCGCCGATCACCCCCGTCGTCATGGCGCAGCCGAGCACCGCGAGGATCAGCGAGATCACCTTCGGGATCGTCAGCTTCTCCTTGAAGAAGATCAGAGAGAAGATCATGACGAACGCGGGCGCGGTATAGAGCAACACCGCCGCCACCGAAAGAGAACTCAGCTCAATCGAAGTAAAATAGCAGTAGGTAAATATCCCGACACTGATCACGCCCGAGCCGAGGAAGATCCACAGATCGCGCAGCCTGATCTTGAACAGCTTTCGGTTATATATCAGTACAAAAAGCGAGAAGATCACCGCCGCGAGGACGATACGAATCACGACCGTCTGCATAGAGCTGAGCCCCAGCGCGTTGTAATGCCGTACAAAAATGCCGATGCAGCCCCACAGGATGCCCGCGAGGAGCACCGGAATAAACGCGAGCTTTTTCATCTCTTCGCCTCCATAAATTCCCGGATCGGCATTTTTTCCTGCGCACATGCGAGCAGGAGCTTCATATACGCGCATTCGGGCGCGATATCATACAACGGAATCGCACCCATCGCGAGTGCCTCGGCGGTAGTCGCGTAGATCTTTCTGTTAGATCGCAGGGAAGCGAGGAACAGCGGCGTTTCACCGAGAGAATCAATAAAACGTTCAGCCGCCAAGCTGTCGAGGGTCGCGCTGTGGTACAGCGTGTGCAAAACCGCCTTCACCCCATCTATACTGAACCGTGAATAATCCTGCAGCGGATAGGGATGGATCAGCAGAACGTTGTCGCGGATAAGCGGAAGCCTTTCACGGTCGAATACAGCGGGTAGCCGCTGCGTAATCGACTTCCTTACGGTTCGGAAAGAGCCGTCATAAACGGCATAAGCACCGTGAAAGCCGTAAAAATCATCAGACATATCCGCCTGACGGATATCAGTCGCCTCGTGAATATACATCACGCCGTCACTGTTACGATACGGAACATAAACGCCCGCGATCCCCTGTCGGATCAGCTCAACAGCGCAGGAAAAGTTCGCTTCACCGTTGCTGCGCGGATCGGTCAGGATCATGTTGGTCGCGACAATGCAGACAGGCACGCCTATATCGGCGCATAAAAGCCCTATAAAGGCGGATAAATACGCAAGATTATCGCTGCCCGCTGTGATGATCACGCCGTCAAAGCGGGAATAATCCGTCGTCAGCAGTACTTCGGCAAGAATTGTCAGATCATCTGCCGAGAGGCGTTCACTGAGAATATTCAGCGGGTTTATCGTATCAAATTTTACATCCGGATACTCTGCCGCGTATCGTTCGGCAACAGGACAGCCTCCCCCGCGGATGACGTCGATGCTGCTGCCGTCAAAGTCAGAACCGATCGTACCGCCGGTGGCAATAACGAGAATCTTCATATACCTCTCCTATACAAATGCCCGCCTACAAGGCGGGCACGTTCATTATTTCTTATCAAGCTCCTCGAGGATGACCTTCTTGATGTTGGGAGCGGTCAAGCCGAAGATATCAAGCAGTTCCTTAGCGGGGCCGGAGTAGCCGAACTCATCGTTTACGCCGATTCTGCGAACGGGAACGGGACACTCTGAGGAGGTGACCTCGCATACCGCGTCGCCTAAGCCGCCGATAACATTGTGCTCCTCGACGGTGATGATCCTACCGGTCTCCTGAGCCGCCTTGAGGATGATCTCGCGGTCGATGGGCTTGATGGTATGGATGTTGATCAGTCGAACGCTCTTACCCTCGGCGATCAGCTCGTCCACCGCCTTGAGGCTCTCGAGCACGCACAGTCCGGTCGCGATAACGGTGATATCGGCACCCTCGCGCAGGGTGATACCCTTGCCCCACTCGAACTTGTAGGTCTCGGGGTCATTGAAGCTATCAACAGCCAGTCTGCCTAAACGGATATAGACGGGGCCTTCATATTCGAGCGCCGCCTTGGTAGCCGCCTTCATCTCCCAGTGATCGGCAGGGTTCAGAACGACCATGCCGGGAATGGTACGCATGATACCGATATCCTCTAAGCACTGGTGGGTCGCGCCGTCCTCACCGGTAGAGATGCCGGCGTGGGAACCCGCGATCTTCACATTGAGGTTCGGATAAGCCACGGAGTTGCGGATCTGCTCAAAAGCACGTCCGGTCGCAAACATCGCGAAGGAAGCCGCTACCGGGATCTTGCCGGAAGCCGCGAGTCCCGCCGCTACGCCGACCATGTTCGCCTCAGCAATACCGCAGTCGAAGAAACGCTCGGGGTAAGCGTTGCCGAAGATAGAAGTCTTGGTCGCCGCCGCGAGGTCAGCGTCCAGAACGATGATATCGGGATTGGTCTCAGCCATCTCGCACAGAGCCTCGCCGAAGCTCTCACGGGTCGCCTTGGTAATGATCTCAGCCATGTTACGCCTCCAGTTCCGCGAGCTGTGCCTCGAGCTCAGCCATCGCTACCTTAAATTCATCGGCGTTAGTCGCCTTGCCGTGCCAGCCTACCTGGTTCTCCATGAACGAAACGCCCTTGCCCTTGATTGTCTTCATGATGATCGCGAAGGGCTTAGCGGAAGCCTTCGCCTGAGCCAGCGCGCCCTCGATCGCGTCGAAGTCGTGCCCGTCGATGATTACGGTGTCAAAGCCGAAGGACTCGAACTTGGTATCGAGCGGCTCTACGCCGCCGACCTCCTCGGTAGTACCGTCGATCTGCAGACCGTTGCAGTCCACGATCACGGTCAGGTTATCGAGGTTGTGATGACCGGCGAACATCGCCGCCTCCCAAACCTCGCCTTCCTCGCACTCGCCGTCGCCGAGTACGGTATAAACGCGGTAATCCTTCTTGTCGATCTTCGCGGCGAGCGCCATACCGCAAGCGGCGGAAACGCCCTGTCCGAGAGAACCGGAACTCATATCGATACCCGGGGTACCCTTCATATCGGGATGACCCTGGAGCATCGCGCCCACATGACGGAGCACCTCTAGCTCCTTCCAGTCAAAATAGCCCTTGAGCGCCAAAACGGCGTACAGGCTCGGGCAACAATGACCCTTTGATAAAACGAAGCGGTCTCTGTCAGCCCACTGAGGGTTCGCGGGATCCACGTTCATCTCCTTGAAATACAGATAGGTGAACATGTCCGCCGCGGACAAAGAACCGCCCGGATGTCCTGATTTAGCATGGAACGTACCGATGATGGCACCCATCCTCGCCTTGCAAGCGAGAATCTCCAGATTTCTCTTCTCTGCCTGATTCATCCTTATGCCTCCCCAAAATTCGCGCTTTTTTGCGGAGTGATAGCATTGCGCACCACTCCAGAATACATCGATATTCTACCACAAATCCCGCGTAATATTTTTCATTATGTGAAAAAAGCCGAAAATCGGTCATTTATATTGAAACTACCTAAAAATTATGATACAATCCCATCGGAAAGGAGCGAAATGTATATGCTGCTGACAGCCGATATCGGCAACACCAATATCAAGTTCGGGATTTTCAACGACAAGGAGCTGATCCGCACGCTGACGATCTCGTGTGAGAAGGCTAAAACCGCAGATGAATACGGCGTGGAGCTCTACTCGCTGATCCGCGTGATGGGCATCCACCGCGACGACTTCGACGGCTGCATCATCAGCTCGGTCGTTCCGCTCGTAACCGGCAGGATCGACGCCGCGGTACGCGATATTCTCGGCGTAGAACCGATCATTGTCGGCCCCGGCGTCAAAACAGGACTGAACATCCGCATCGACGATCCCTCCACTCTCGGCGCTGACCTCGTGGTCGCGTGCGTAGCGGCGAACGCGCTGATCAAGGCGCCCGCCGTCGTCATCAGCATGGGCACCGCGACGGTATGGTGCGCGATCGATAAGCGCGGCAGCATGGTAGGCTGTGCGATCGCACCCGGTATGACCGTTTCGCTCGAGGCGCTGACCAAGAACACGGCGCTGTTGCAGGGCGTTGCCTTCACCGCGCCGAAGTCCGTCATCGGTACCAACAGCGACAAGAGTATCCGCTCAGGCGTCGTTTGGGGCACGGTAGGCATGATCGACAGCATGATCGACCGGATCGAGAACGAGCTCGGCGAGAAATGCAGCATCATCGCGACAGGCGGACTAGCCAAAACCATCATCCCCTATTGCAGCCACGAGATCACCATCCGCGAGAACCTCATCCTCGAGGGTCTGCGCCTGATCTATGAAAAGAATCAAAGAGGTTAATGGTGAATGACTAATGGTGAATAGTTGACGGAGGGCTGCGCCCTCAACCGATTTATACTATATAAATCCAAAACGCGCAGCGTTTCCCGACACCATTCACCATTCACTGTTCACCGTTCACCATATAAAATTGCGCTTCACCTCGTCGGTGCGAGCTCTGCTCGGCAGGAGCGATCCTTACGGATCACTCCCCGCCCGTCTAAGCAAGTTCTGCTCGGCAAAAGAGGGAGGCAGCAGGAGGTATTTTATGTCAAACACAAGCAAGAAAAACAACGTCTACAAGCTGACGGCTCTGGGAATTTTGACAGCGATCATCATTGTGCTGCAGATATTCACCACCTTCGTCAAGTTCGGACCCTTCTCGATCACGCTGGCGCTGGTGCCGATCGTCGTCGGCGCGGCTATGTTCGGTAAGGGCGCGGGCGCATATCTCGGCGCGGTGCTGGGTGTGATCGTCACCATCATGAGCGCTACCGGCGGCGATCCGGGCGGCTTTATGGTATGGTCTGCCAATCCCTTCCTCTGCACGGTGCTGTGTATCTTAAAAACCGCCGTCGCAGGCTTTTTAGCGGGTCTGATGTATGAGCTGGTCGGAAAGAAAAACAAGCTGCTCGGCGTGATCTTAGCGGCGCTGATCTCCCCCATCGCCAACACCGGTATCTTCATCATCGGTATGCTGCTGTTCTTCAGAGAAACACTGGCGGCATGGGCAAACGGCTCCGATCTGCTGACCTTCATCATCATCGGTCTGACCGGCGTCAACTTCCTCGTTGAGCTGGGCGTGAACATCGTCCTCAGCCCCGTGGTCGTCAAGATCATCGACGCAGTCAAGAAAACCGGTAAAGCTTGATTATTAACAGCAACGCCCTGTACCATCACGGTACAGGGCGATTTTTATAGGTTTCATCAGGTTTTACGGCTTGATCTCCTCGTTCAGTTCATCGATGATAGCCTGCTTTTCTTCGGGGGTCAAGTCCTCGGACGGAGGAGGAAGGGGCGGCTCGGGATGATCCTTGTCGTCTTTCTTAATCAAATAACTTTTCTTACCGATCTTGATACCCAGTACTACCAATACGACACACAACAGCACTGCAGCCGCGCCGATCAGAATATAACGCCAAACCCGGTAAGGATTCGTATCGAAAACGCCGCCCCGGTAATCACGGATTTTGACATCCTCACCGTCATCCTCGGCGTCACCGGATATCCTGTCCTTCTGCGAGCGGGAGGACGTAGAGCGGGATGATCGACCGCCGCTGTTTTTAACGCTTCCCGAGGATGAGGACGCGCCGTTCTTTGACAGTTCGACAGTCAGCGTATCATCCCGAATACCACTCAGTATCCGAGCGCTGCTGTCAGCCGCCTGATCCACATGCAGGGTGAATTTCGCCGTTCCCGCAGCAAGGGATTTGAACTTCATGCGGCAGAGCCTGTCCTTGAACGTGCCGCTGTCGGCGATACAGACAGCGACCTTCCCGGAAGTCGGATTGTCCCGCACCGCGGAAGATTTCTTCTCGGCTTCGACGCCGCGATACTCCGCAAGAGTCCTATCATAAGTCAGTGTAAAGACCGCCGCAGAAGCCCCGCCGCTGCAGCGGATATCGACATAAAAGGTACTGCCCGAGCCGGCTGAATAAGCGCAAGAAAAAGAAGGACTGTCCGCTGCACGAACCGTCACGCCGCAGAGCATGAGCATCATCGTTATCAGCAAAACAATCCTTTTCATCATATCACCATACCGCCGTTTACCGGCAAAACCTGACCGGTCACGAACCGCGCCTTGTCAGAGGCGAGGTACAACACCGCATCGGCGATATCCGCAGGGGTACCGGTCATCATCAGGGGGGATTCTTCTTTCAGCGCGGCGATATCCTGTTCGGAAAAGCCCGCCATCATATCCGTCATCACGACGCCGGGCGAAACCGCGTTCACACGCACGCCGGAGGGTCCGACCTCCTTCGCGAGCGCCTTGGTCAGTCCGATCACGCCTGCCTTCGCAGCGGAATACGCCGCCTCACAGGACGCGCCGACCTCGCCCCACATTGAGGCGATATTCACGATCACACCCTTATGGGCGCGGATCATCGCGGGCAAAGCCGCCCTGCAACAGTAGAACACCGAGCTGAGATTGGTGTTCAACATCCTCTGCCAGTCATCGTTGCTGAGATCGGTAAGCAGTCCAAACAACGAGATCCCCGCGTTATTGACGAGGATATCGGGATCGCCGAGTTCTCGGCGAACGGTTTCAAACATCGCGTTGACCTGAGCGCTGTCGGACACGTCAGCTTGTACGGTGATTGCGCGAACGCCTTTTTCTCTGAATTCTTCACAAAGCAGGTTGGCTTTTTCGGCATTTTTATGATAATTCACCGCTACGTCACAGCCTTCGCAGGCAAAGGCACGCGCAATCGCCGCGCCGATACCGCGGGAGGCTCCCGTTACGAGTACGACGCTCATATCAGTTGCGCCTCCATGCCGAGGGAACGAACAGCAACAGGAAGGGATAGAGCTCAAGTCTGCCCGCGAGCATATTGAAGCAAAACACGATCTTGGAGAAGACCGAGAAGCCCGCATAGTTGCCGGTCGAGCCGACGATATTCATACCGGGACCGGTGTTGTTCAGCGTCGCCAGAACGCTGGTAATGCTGGTAGTGAAATCAAAGCCGTTCAGGGATATCAGAATCGTCGTAACGATGATGATCGCCATATAGATCGCAAAGAACACGCTGACGGAGCGGGATATCTCATGGGTGATCTTCTTGCTGTCCATCTTGACCGCCTGGACGGTACGGGGATGCAGGATCAGGGTGAACTCCTTTTTGATCCCCTTGAGCAGGATGACAAAGCGCGACACCTTCAAGCCGCCGCCGGTTGAACCGGCACAGGCGCCGATACAGGTCGCGATCAATACCAGCGTTTTGGAAAACTCAGGCCATTTGTTGACGTCCGTCATCGCCAGACCGGTAGAGGATTCGACCGAGGTGACATAGAAGAAGCTCTGGTGGATAGAGTTGTATAAATCGTTGCCGTAAACGCGGTTGATATACAGGTCGGCGGCGATCAGCCCGGTGATCACAAAGACGATTCCGAAATACACCCACAGCTCTTCGCTTTTGAGCACCTGCTTAAAGCGGCGCGAGATGATCAGGATGTAAACATAGAAATTAACGCCGAACAGCATCATAAAGACAGCCGCTACCGTCTGCAAATACGGGCTGAAGCGCGCCATAGAATCATTATATACCATAAAGCCGCCGGTACCCGCCGTGGAGAACGAGGTGGTCACAGCATCAAAAAGATTCATGCCGCCGCACAGGAGCAGAATACACTCCAGCGCGGTCAGACCGCAGTAGATGCCGTACAGCAGCGCCGCATAGTTGCGGAGCTTCGGCATGCTCTTGCTGACGGAAGGGCCGGTAGACTCCGCCTTCATCAGGTTAATGCTCTGGTTACCGCCCAGACGCGGAATGATCGCGAGCAGAAACACGACAACGCCCATTCCGCCTAAGAAATGGGAGAAGCTACGCCAGAACAGCATACAGCGCGGCAGGGATTCGATCTCGGTGAGGATCGTCGCGCCGGTGGTGGTGAAGCCGGAGATGGTCTCGAACACCGCGTCGACAAAATGCGGGATCGTTCCAGACCACCAAAGCGGGATACAGCCCGCGACCGACAACACTATCCACGACAGCGCCGTCGCGATGAAGCCGTCCTTCAGATACATGACGTTGCTCTTCGGCTTCTTGAATACCAGAAGAAATCCCAGCAGCATACAGGTAACGCCGACATAGACGAAATACTTCATGAAGTGCCACTCTCCATACAGCAGTCCGACTATGGTCGACAGCTGCATCGTAGCGCCCTCTATCAGCAGTACCCAGCCTAATATATAACTGATCAATCGTTTATTCATAACGAAATTGCCTTTCAAAATCGGTATCTATGCGGGAAACCCCCGCGCTGACCGATTATCTCAGAATATCTCTCAGGTCGGACAGACCCTTGTGCTTGGTGATCACGATGACGCGGTCGCCCTTTTCAATGGTATCGTTACCGCCGGGGGTGATGACCGAGCCGTTCCTGCCGATGCAGGCGATCTGTAAATCACCCTTGAGGTTCAGCTTCGACAGCGGAACACCCGTCACGGCGCTTTTCTCGCGCACGATAAACTCGAGCACCTCCGCCTGATCGCCGTTGACCTTGAACATCGTCTCGACGTTGTTGCCGACGGCGTTCTGCATTCCGCGGACATAACGGACGATATACTCGCCGGTGAGCTGCTTGGGACGGATGACGCTGTCGAGCGGCAGCGTATCGATCACGGAGCTGAACTTGAGATTGCCGAGCTCGGTGATGATCTTCGCCTTGGGATTCACCTTGCGGGCGTACATCGAGGCGAGCAGGTTCTCCTCGTCGGTATCCATCAGACAGACGACGCCGTCCATGCGGTCGAGGTGCTCGCTCAAAAGCAGATCCTCATCCATCGCGTCGGCGTTGATGACCATGACGCCGTCAAGATCCTCCGCAAGCTCCTCACATCGCAGGGGGTTGTTCTCGATGATCTTGACGCTGATACCGGTCTCGCGCAGAATCTTGGCGAGATAGAAGCCGATCTTGCTGCCGCCGAGGATCATCACGGAGCGCCCCTTGTTCGAGGCGGTGCCCATGGTCTTGAGCAGCTTTGCGGCGCTGCCGGCGGGTACGACCATCGAGACCAGGTCGCCCTCGCGCAGGACGAAGTCACCGTTCGCGATATGGAACTCGCCGCCGCGCTCGACATAGCAGAGACGCGCCATACCCTTAAAAACGGAAGTGCAGTCGGCGACCTTTTTATTGACGATGGGCGCCTTATCGGTCAGGCGCACCTTGATAAAGTCGATCATGCCCTTGGAGAAGGAGCTGATCTTCACCGCGCCGGGGTATTTGAGCAGGCGGGCGATATCGCTCGCGCAGGTGAACTCGGGGTTGATGGCGAGGGTCAGCTTCAGATCATCCTTGACGAGCTCGACGTCGTTGATATACTCCGGATTACGCACGCGCGCGATCGTAGAGAGAACGCCCGCGTTCTTGGCGAGCAGGCAGGTATACAGGTTGAGCTCATCGGCGGCGGTCACAGCGATCAACAGATCGCAGGTGTCGATCTCCGCCTCGCTGAGAACGCTGTAGGTCGCGCCGTTGCCCCGGATCGCCATGACGTTCTGGGTATCGGCAATCTTGTCGAGCGCCTCGGCGTTCTCGTCGATCACCGTGATAGAATGCGCCTCGGTATTCAGCTGGTCGGCGATCGACCGGCCGACTCTGCCGCAGCCAACGATAATGATATTCATACATACACCTCATCCAAAGATCCTGTCAAAGCAGAAACTGCCCGGAACAGAAAACAAACTCCGGTCGATTATCTTTGTTATCAAAACAGCGATGCGACAGATAACACAGCAAATCAACCGAAGAATCATAGAAGTAAAACGTGCCGGATTCGTTGCATCCAAAAACGCATAGATATGCGTCAACCTAAAATCGGAAGCACTTTTGGAGCTCCTTATATTCGCCAAGCACCAAAAGCGACATATCGTTCGTCAGTACCGTTTCGGGCTTGATCATAAAGCTCATCGTATCGTCCTTTTTCAGACCGATGATCGTAATATTATGTTTTCTTCTGATATCCAGCTGGAGGATCGTCTTACCGACCCATGATTCAGGCACGGTGACCTCATAGAGAGAATGCTTTTCATCCAGCTCGATATAGTCGAGGATATGGTTGGAGCTGTAGCGGATCGCAGCCCATTTTGCGATCTGCTTTTCGGGATAGACGACTCTGTCCGCGCCGTTGCGCAGGAGAAAACGCTCCTGACCGTCGCGCTCGGCACGCGCTACCACAAAGCTCGCGCCCAGCTCCTTTAACAGATAAGTGGTTTCCAAAGAGCTTTGAAAATCATTGCTGATCGTTACATAACAAATATCAAAGTTATTGACGCCGAGAGAACGAAGGAACTCCTCGTTCGTGCTGTCGCCGATCTGGGCGTCCGTTACGATATCCATCGCTTCGTTGACCCTGTCTTCATTATGGTCGACCCCCAGCACATCGTGACCGAGCTTATTCAGCTGGATCGCGATGTTCTTTCCGAATCTTCCGAGTCCGATCAATAAAACTGATTTCATGTTATTTCTCCTTATCCTACCGTGATCTTTTCGACCGGTAATTTTGAGATCTTTTTCGATGAGCCCGATATAGTGGCATAGATCACGGTCAGTCCGCCGGCTCTTCCGAGGAACATCAGCAAAACCAGGATCATCTGAGAGATGATGCCGAACTGCGGCGTGATACCGAGCGTCAAGCCGACCGTGCCGACCGCGGAGGCGGTCTCAAAAAGACACTTTCCGAACGGAAGCTTTTCGATCGCGCTGATCACGCCCGCGCCGGAAAGGCACAGCGCAGCATACATCAAAGAAACGGTAGACGCGACCTTTACAACGCCCGCGTCGATCCTCCTGCCGAAGCATTCCGGATCCTCCTTCTGCATAAAGCAGGAGATCATGTTGGCTGTCAGCACGGCGATGGTGGTGGTTTTCATACCGCCCGCCGTAGAGCCCGGAGACCCGCCGATCAACATCAATACGATAAACAGCGCGCGTCCGAGACCGGTCAGAGAATTCAGATCCAGCGTATTGAAGCCCGCCGTTCGGGTAGTGACCGACTGAAAAAGCGAGCCGAACACTCTCTCCCCGATCGGAAGCAGAGCGAAATCACGGAAGAAGAAGAGAACCGCCGGAAGAACGATCAGCACGGCGGAGGTGACCAGTATCACCTTGCTCTGCATCCGGTAACGTCTGAACCGGAATTTATGGGTAACAAAATCCTGCCATGTCAGAAATCCGATACCGCCCAGCACGATAAGGAGCATCAGGACGATATTGACGACCGGCTGATCCGAATACGCGGTCATCGACGCGAATTTCCGATCCGGGCTGCCCATCAGGTCGAAGCCGGCGTTGCAGAAGGCGGAAACAGAATGAAAGACCGCCATCCAGATCCCTTTTGCGCCGAAGTCCCTGACAAATACCGGCGTCAGGGCGACCGCGCCGAGCAGCTCTACGATCAAAGTCCCCCGGGTAACAAACTTCGTCAGTCTGACGATACCGCCGACGCTCGGTGCGGACATCGCGTTCTGCATCGTGTTTCGCTGACTGAACGAGATCTTTTTACCGGACAGCATCATAAAGGACAACGCCATCGTGATCACGCCCAGACCGCCGATCTGGATCATGATCAGAATCACCGCCTGACCGAAGGCGGACCAGTAGGTCGCGGTATCCTGCACCACCAGTCCGGTGACGCATACCGCCGAGGTAGATGTGAACAGCGCTTGATTGAAAGGTGTGAAAGCGCCGCTTCTTGAAGAAAAAGGCATCGTCAGGATCAGCGCACCCAAGAGGATCACTCCGATGAACCCGAGAAAGATGATCTGAAATGACGTCAGCCGTTTCGCTTTTTTTATCGTGTTTGCCATACGCCCTCCTTACAGTTTCCCGAACGACCGGTCGCATGTACATTGATTTGCCGATCGCGCTCAGCGATAACACGGAGCGCGGCCGGCATAAGCTCGATTCGAGCCTATACGCACACATATTTTACATCAAGCATCATTCAAAATCAATATTATTATAGAAAATTCGAGCCGTTTGTTTACAATTTTTTCTTTATTTTTCCGCCGTACTATGGTATAATGCCTTTATATAATGGGGTGATATGGGTATAAACCCATCTGCCCGCAAAGAAAGGAATGATAATATGGGTTTATTCAAAGCGCTGTTCGGTGATTACTCCGCCCGCGAGCTCAAGCGTATCCGTCCGATATGCGACAAGGTGCTCGCGCTCGACAGCAAGTACGCCGCGATGAGCGAAAAAGAACTGAAATCCCAAACTGATATACTGAGATCCCGCCTGCAAAACGGCGAGGCCACCGACGACATCCTGCCGGATGCGTTCGCGGTTTGCCGTGAGGCGAGCATGCGCGTACTCGGCATGAAGCACTTCCCCGTGCAGATCATCGGCGGCATCGTCCTGCATCAGGGACGTATCGCCGAGATGAAGACCGGTGAAGGTAAGACCTTAGTCGCGACCCTGCCCGCGTATCTGAACGCGCTGACCGGCGAGGGCGTGCACATCGTCACCGTCAACGACTACCTCGCCAAACGCGACAGCGAATGGATGGGTAAGCTGTACCGTTATCTCGGACTCAAGGTGGGTCTGATCATCCACGACATCCCCGTGAACGAGCGCAAGGCGATGTATGAGGCGGACATCACCTACGGTACCAACAACGAATTCGGCTTTGACTACCTGCGTGACAACATGGTCGTCTATAAGGATCAGAAGGTACAGCGCGGTCACGCGTTCGCTATCGTCGACGAGGTGGACTCCATCCTCATCGATGAAGCGCGTACTCCGCTGATCATCTCCGGTAAGGGCGACGAGGCGTCCGACCTTTACGAGCGCGCCGATCGACTCGCCCGCACCATGAAGAAGCATGTTTTCACCGAGGTCGATAATAAAGAGGACCTTGAGGAATTCTATAAAGAAAACAATATTGACTACATTGTCGACGAGAAGGCGCATACCGCGACCCTCACCCAGGTCGGCGTAAAGAAAGCGGAGGCGTTCTTCGGGCTCGAGAACCTGACCGACCCCGACAACATCACCATCCAGCACCACATCAACCAGGCGATCAAGGCGCACGGTTGCATGAAGAACGAGGTCAACTATGTCGTCAAGGACGGCGAGGTCATCATCGTCGACGAGTTCACCGGCCGTCTGATGTACGGCAGACGCTACAACGAGGGTCTGCATCAGGCGATCGAGGCGAAGGAGGGCGTGAAGATCGAGAGCGAGTCAAAGACCCTCGCGACCATCACCTTCCAGAACTTCTTCCGCCTGTACAAGAAGCTGTCCGGTATGACCGGTACAGCGATGACCGAGCAGGAAGAGTTCCAGGAGATCTACAGCCTCGACGTCGTCGAGATCCCCACCAACAAGGAGGTCATCCGTCAGGATCTGCAGGACGCGATCTACCGTACCGAGAACGCCAAGTTCATGGCGATCATCGACGAGATCAAACGTGCCCACGCGACCGGTCAGCCGGTGCTGGTCGGTACCATCTCCATCGAGAAGAGCGAACAGCTATCTAAGCTCTTGAAGCGAACCGGCATAGAGCATAATGTCCTCAATGCGAAGCACCATGAGAAGGAAGCGGAGATCGTTGCCCAGGCGGGTAAGCTCGGCGCGGTCACCATCGCGACCAACATGGCAGGCCGTGGTACGGATATCGTGCTGGGCGGTAATGCCGAGTATATGGCGACCGCACAGATGCGCAAGGAGGGCTATGACGACGAGCTGATCGCCGAGGCGACCGGCTACGCCGAGACCGACGATCAGGATATCCTTGAAGCGAGAGCCAAGTATCAGGAATACTATAATCAGCATAAGGCTGAGATCAGCGCCGAAGCGGACGCGGTACGCGCTGCGGGCGGTCTGTACATCATCGGTACCGAACGTCACGAGAGCCGCCGTATCGACAACCAGCTGCGCGGCCGTTCGGGACGTCAGGGCGATCCCGGCGTCAGCAAATTCTTCCTCTCCTGCGAGGACGACCTCATGCGTATCTTCGGCGGCGAGAGAATGGGCATGCTGCTCGACCGACTGAACGTCGAGGAGGATCAGCCTATTGAGAGCAAGATGCTCACCAACATCATCGAGAGCTCCCAGCAGAAGGTCGAGAGCAACAACTTCGCGATCCGTAAAAACGTCCTCAACTACGACGACGTCATGAACGAACAGCGTAAGAATATCTACGAACAGCGTAACCGCGTACTCGACGGCGAGGATATCCACGACGCCGTCGTCAGGATGGTCACCGACACCATCGCTGACAACGTATCCATGTTCTGTGCCGACGATTACGATAAAGAGAACTGGAACCTCACCAGTCTGAACGAGGTCTACCGCGGCTGGCTGATCACCGACGATAACAAGTTCACCGTAAAGAACACCGAGGATAAGACCAGAGATGATCTGATCAAGGAGCTGCAGGACAGAGCGTTAGCCCTCTATGACGAGAACGAGAAGCTTGTCGGCGAGGACGTTATGCGCGAGATGGAGCGCATCTACCTCTTGAAGACCGTCGATACCTACTGGATGGAGCACATCGACAACATGGATCAGCTCAAGCAGGGTATCCGCCTGCGCGCCTACGGTCAGCGTGATCCGGTCGTTGAGTTCCGTCTCGAGGGCAGCAACATGTACGATGAGATGAACGAGACCATTAAGCAGGAGACCGCCCGCCTCATCCTTATTGCGCCCAAGCGCGTCTATGAGATCCAGAAGCGCCGCGAGGAGATCGAAGCAAAGCGCCGCGAGATGGAAGAGAAAGCGGCAGCCGCTCATCAGGTCATCCTCAAGACCGAGGAGGACAGAAAGCCCAAGCCCTCGGCAGTCGAGCTCGGCTTGAAGCGTGAACAGGTCGCGAAGCCTGTCGAGTTCTCCGGCGACGGCACGATCTCCGGCAACAAGACCGTCGTGAATAAAAAGAAAAAGCCCGGTCCCAACGACCCCTGCTGGTGCGGCTCGGGCAAGAAATACAAAAAATGCCATAAACCGATTGATGAGGGATACAGTAATGAGTAAGGTAAGAACCCGCTTCGCTCCCAGTCCGACAGGCTTCATGCACGTCGGCAACCTGAGAACGGCGCTGTATGAATATTTGGTCGCCAAAAGTCAGGGCGGCACCTTCGTCCTCAGGATCGAGGACACTGACCAGGAGCGCTACGTTGAAGGCGCCGTGGACGTCATCTACAAGACACTCGAGACCGCCGGTCTCAAGCATGATGAAGGTCCCGACGTCGGCGGCGATTACGGTCCCTATGTTCAGAGTGAGAGAAAGGACATGTACCTGCCCTATGCCGAACAGTTGATCCGCGAGGGCAAGGCGTACCGCTGCTTCTGCACCAAGGAGCGCCTCGAGAAGATCCAGAGCGAGACTGTCGGCGGCGGCTATGACCGCCACTGCCGCGATCTGTCCGAGGAAGAGATACAGGAAAAGCTGAACGCGGGCGTTCCCTACGTTATCCGTCAGAAAATGCCGATCGAAGGCTCCACCACCTTCACCGACGCGGTATTCGGCGAGATCACCGTCGAGAACAGTGAACTGCAGGATCAGATCCTGATCAAGCAGGACGGCTATCCGACCTATAACTTCGCGAATGTCATCGACGACCACACAATGGGCATCACTCACGTCGTCCGCGGCAGCGAGTACCTCAGCTCCACCCCGAAATACAACCTGCTGTATGAGGCGTTCGGCTGGGAGATCCCGACCTACATCCACCTGCCGCTGATCAACGGCAAGAACGACGACGGTACGATCTCAAAGCTTTCTAAGCGCCACGGCTCCACGGGCTTTGATGATCTGATCAGGGACGGCTATCTGCCCGAGGCGATCATCAACTACATCGCCCTGCTCGGCTGGGCGCCGAAGGACAATCAGGAGATCTTCACGCTCGACGAGCTGTGTAAGGCGTTCGATATCAGCGGCATCAGCAAGAGCCCATCGGTCTTTGACTACGATAAGCTCGAGTGGTTCAACGGCGAATACATCAAGGCGATGAGCGATGAAAAGTTCATCGAGCTGTGTACACCCTATTTTAAACAGGCTTTAGGCGACGCCGATCTCGACTACGCGAAGATCGCCGCAATCCTCAAGCAGCGCACCACGAAGCTCACCGATATACCCGGGAAGATCGACTTCTTCGCCGCGCTGCCGGAATACGAGAAGGAGCTGTTCGTCAATAAAAAGAGCAAGACCAATCTCGAGAACGCTCCCGTGATGCTCAAGGCGGTCTACGACGAGCTCTCCGCTCTGCCGAGCTGGGACAGCGACAGCATCCACGACGCGCTGATCGCCCTTGCGCAGAAGCTCGAAGTCAA
The DNA here is from genome assembly GCA_902785355.1 of uncultured Ruminococcus sp. Taxonomy (GTDB): domain Bacteria; phylum Bacillota; class Clostridia; order Oscillospirales; family Acutalibacteraceae; genus Ruminococcoides. The sequence continues at coordinate 30,466 of CACZYF010000018.1, forward strand.
GAACGGCACCGTGATGTGGCCTGCGCGTATCGCCGCGGCGGGCAAGGCCGTCACCCCCGGCGGCGCGATCGAGATCCTCGATATCCTCGGCAGAGAGGAAAGCCTGAGACGTATCGCGCTCGGACTGGAGAAATTGAAATAATAAAACGTCGTAACAACCGTGTCATTGCGAAGCCCCAACGGGGCTGTGGCAATCCCCCTATTATTGCAGCCGATTGCAGATGGAAGGGGATTCCCACGTCGGGATAAACCCTCCTCGGAATGACTACGATACTGTTGCGTTTCGCAATCCATAAAATGAGGGAATGTATATGACAGAAGAAAACAAGATCGTGGAGAATAAGGAGGAGATGTCCTCTAACTTCATCCACACCATGATAGAGAAGGATATCGCCGAGGGCGGCGATTACTACGGGATGAAGGTACACACGCGCTTCCCACCCGAGCCCAACGGCTATCTGCACATCGGTCACGCGAAGGCGATCTGCATCGACTTCGGCACCGCGCTGAAGTTCGGCGGTATGTGCAACCTGCGCATGGACGACACCAACCCCACCAAGGAGGATGTCGAGTTCGTCGACGCCATCAAGGAGGATATCCACTGGCTGGGTTTTGACTGGGAAGATCGCTTCTACTACGCGTCCGAATACTTCGACAAAATGTACGAGAGCGCTGTCGAGCTGATCAAGAAGGGGCTCGCTTACATCTGTGAGCTCACGCCCGAGGAGATGCGCGAATACCGCGGCGATCTCTCTACCCCCGCGAAGTCCCCTTACCGCGACCGACCCATCGAAGAGAGCCTCGCGCTCTTTGAGAAGATGAAGAACGGCGAGGTCGAGGAAGGAAAAATGACCCTGCGCGCGAAAATCGATCTTGCATCCGGCAACTTCAACATGCGCGACCCGGTCATCTACCGCATGAACCGCCTGCATCATCACCGTACCGGCGACAAGTGGTGCATCTACCCGATGTACGACTTCGCCCATCCGATCGAGGACGCGATGGAGGGAATCACCCACAGCCTGTGCTCGCTCGAGTTTGAAGATCACAGACCGCTGTATGAGTGGGTCATCAACAACGTCACCCTGCCGAGCAAGCCGCGCCAGATCGAGTTCGCGCGTCTCGGCATCAACAACACCGTCATGAGCAAGCGCAAGCTTAGAGCGCTGGTCGAGGGCGGTACCGTCAGCGGCTGGGACGATCCGCGCATGCCTACCCTGTGCGGTCTGCGCAGACGCGGCTACACCCCGAAGTCGATCCGCAACTTCTGCGACCGTATCGGCGTGAGCAAGGTCAACTCCACCGTCGAATACGAGTTCCTCGAGCACTGCCTGAGAGAGGACCTCAACCTCACCGCACAGCGCGTGATGGTCGTGCTCGATCCCGTCAAGCTCGTCATCACGAACTATCCCGAGGGTCAGAGTGAGAGCTTCACGGTCGAGAACAACCCGAACAATGAAAACGACGGCACCAGAGAAGTCACCTTCTCCCGCGAATGCTGGATCGAGCGCGGCGACTTCATGGAGGAGCCGATCAAGAAGTACCAGCGCCTGTACCCCGGCAACGAAGTGCGCCTCAAGAGCGCCTACATCGTCAAGTGTACCGGCTGTAAGAAGGACGAGAACGGCAACGTCGTCGAGGTCTACGCGGAGTACGATCCCGAGACCCGAGGCGGCAACACTCCCGACGGCAGAAAGGTACGCGGCACCATCCACTGGGTCGACGCGAGCAACTGTGCCGAGGCGACTTGCAACCTGTACGACAACCTCTTCACCGTTCCCGATCCCGAGGCAGACGGCAGAGATTTCATGGAGTTCGTCAACCCCGAGTCACTGAAGGTCGTCGAGGGCTGTAAGGCGGAGAAGGGACTCGAGAACTTCTCCTTCCCCTCCTACTTCCAGTTCATGCGCACCGGCTACTTCTGTTTTGATAAGGACAGCAGCGCCGATAAGCTGATCTTCAACCGCTCCGTCAGCCTAAAGGACGGCTTCAAAAAAGTAAAGTAAGAAGCTTCAAACAGCACCCCCGATTAACAGACCATAGAAATTATGCGGCGGAATCAATCATGACAATAAAACAGAAAGGTGCTACTGATTATGAAAAGTATTAAAATAACTTACAAGATTATCTCCCTCATCTTAACTTTGCTGATGACGGCAGCGTTGCTGACCTCATGCGGCGGCGCCTCTTCCGACACCGATACCCCTGCAACCGGCGATGCGAGCAGTACATCAGGCAGCGCATCCGGCGAAAACACCCTGTCGATCCAAAGCCAAAAGGTCGTTGATTCTCCCGAATGGTTCACAAAGCTCGACGCGTCTAAAGACTGCGAGCAGCTGATCGTCGTAGCAGGCGTAGGCGAAACCACCTGCTATGTCAGTATGCACGAAAAGGATACCGACGGAAAGTGGAAGATGATCCTTCAGGCGCCCGGCTATATCGGGCTCGAGGGGATGGGCAAGGCAGACAGCTACCACGCCATCACCCCGATCGGCACCTTCACGATCGACAAGGCTTTCGGCATCGCGGACGATCCCGGCTGCCAGATGGAATACACGAAGGTGACCGAGGACGATTACTGGTCGGGCGATATGCGCGAAGGGATGCACTTCAACGAGTTTCTTAACATCAAGGATGTTCCCGAGCTCAATATCGAAGACAGCGAACACCTCATCGACTATACCTACGAGTATCAGTATTGTCTGAACATGGGCTACAACAGCGAGTGCGTACCCGGGGAGGGATCCTGCTTCTTCTTCTACTGCATGAGCCTTGTCAAGCCCTACACGGGTGGCTGCGTCGCGGTGAACGAGGCTGTCATGAAGGTCATCATGCAGAAGGTCAGGGATGGCTGCAAAATAACCATCAACAAGGCGGATGCTCTCGGCATAGATCTTAACGAAGCTCGCGACTTCGCCAACAAAAATGTATGATACCCGTTCCCGATCCCGAGGCGGACGGCAGAGATTTCATGGAGTTCGTCAACCCCGAATCGCTGAAGGTCGTCGAGGGCTGTAAGGCAGAGAAGGGACTCGAGAGCTTCTCCTTTCCCTCCTACTTCCAGTTCATGCGCACCGGCTACTTCTGCTTTGATAAGGACAGCAGCGCCGATAAGCTGATCTTCAACCGCTCCGTCAGCCTGAAGGACGGCTTCAAGAAGAAATAATATAAAGTCACTCCCGAAGTCCGATACTTCGGGAGTCATTTTTAGAAATTATATAAAAATCTGTAACGTTTCGGCATCTTTTCAATCTAACGGATGAAGGGCGGTGAGAAAGTGACCGATTA
>CACZYF010000019.1 GCA_902785355.1 uncultured Ruminococcus sp.
TTTTCCTCGCTCGTCGCTACGCTCCTCCCTCAGAAAACTCGAGGCAATCTACTACAGACTTAAGAATTGTTGCAACTTGCTATTGCAATTTGCGAAAAAGATTTGTATTACGAGTCTGCCAACATTTTTTGCAAAAAAAAACAAAAGCCCGATATAATCGAGCTTTTGTGGTGCAGGTAACAGGAGTTGAACCTGCATGAGCGCAATGCTCACATGGACCTGAACCATGCGCGTCTGCCTATTCCGCCATACCTGCATGTTTATTTCACAAGCGTTATTATAGCAAATTCAAACAGGATTGTCAATACTTATTTTTGAAAAACCAATCGGACAACAGGATTCCTTTAAGGGTTCCGCTGACAGATCCGGCACGGTGAAGACGTCACTCCCCACCGTGCCGTTATCTGCCGGATAGATCAAGTGATCATCACTTATAAGCTTCACTCCAGACAGCATTGGCGTTATCGAGCGTTAACTCCGTATGCCAATTCGACCTGCAAGCCCAATAATGATCCTCCTTCATATAGGTGTTGTAATCCGGGACGTTAAAGCGCGGGAGTTCGGACTCCGGGTCGCAGTACAGCCACTTGCCGTCAACATAGACCTCCGCCCAGCCGTGAGGTGTGCCGGCACCGGTAGCGCCGACCGTGACTCGCACACGGTATCCGGCAATCTTCGCCATATAAGCAAAGCAGGCCGCGTAGCAATAGCAGTTACCGCTGTGGTTCTTGAACATATCAAGAGCGATAGCAGGCATGGTCGAGCTGTCTTTCGGCGTATTGTAACGGCGCTCGTAAGGGAAGTTGTGCGCAATATACAGATATCCGTACTTCATACGCTCCTCAAGGGTGTCGCCGCGGCAAACAGTCATCATAAACTTTGCTGCTTCGCGCATATCCTCACCCATACAGCACACACCGTCGGGGTCGGCATAGACCCATCCTGTTGAGGCAGAACCTACGATCTGCCCTTTCGCAAGCGTACCGTTCTCGTTGTAATAATAGGTCTGATCGTTAACGGTCACAAAGCCCTCAAGCAGCACGCCGTTCTCAAACGTGCGATCCACACCGTTCACGTTCACGGTACCGGTGTACGGTGATCCGTTGCAATAATAAACCGTATTCGGTCGAAAGGCACTTAGCGGCTCGCCGTTCACACCCAGATAACGAAGCGTGTAACAGTAGATATGATCGATCTCCGCATTGTCATAATAAGTGGTTGCCGTTGTATCTCCGAGCTCAATCGGTTCTCCGCCGAGTTCACGGCGGTACAGACGATAAGAGGAAACGCCCTCTCTCGCCTGCCACTCAGTCGTATAACCGCCTTCTCCGTCATAATTCACAGACGTGAGCACAGGGGCTGCAAAGTAGGTATGCGTCCAACCGGAAGCGTTGAAATCCGTGACAAAGCTGCCGGCGCTGTTCAGTCCGCGCAGGGTATAGATGCGGGTTTCGCCATCAGCAACAGATGTATCGGTATATCCTGTTCCGTAGCAGGTATCGAGACGCACCCAACCGTTACTACCCTTGTAATAAACACGGAAACAATCGACGCCGTCCATAGTGTTCCAGCTGATTTTCGCGCCGTCATCGGTGTTTTCGATGGAGGCGATCTCAGGGATCTCAAGACGGGTGATAGACTTGCCCGAATTGCAGTCGCTCATAAAACGGCTGCCGTCGGCAGTAATCATCCTGAGCGTATAAGTATATTCAATACCGGTGTATGCGGATGTATCGGTATAGGATGTGTCCGTTGTCTGGATCAGGCATGTCCACGAAGAAGTCGCCGTCTTTCGATACAGGCGATAATCCTCTGCGCCGGACGTTCTGTTCCATGTGATCTCGATACCGTTCATGCCGGAGGTCAGCGACTTGATCTCAGGCGCCGCATAAAAGGTGTTGCTCCAGCCGTCGCGGTTAAAATCGCTGACAAACTTTCCCTTTGCGTCCACGGCACGCAATGTGTAGATGCGTTTCATACCGTTCACGACAGAGGTATCGACATAGCTCTGTGCAGTCGTCTCAGTCAGACGAATCCAGCTGTTGTCACTCTTGTAGTAGACGCGGTAAGCATGAACGTTCGCCGGTTTTTTCCAACCCAGTTTGACCCCGCCGACAAGATTCTCGATCGAATCGATCGACGGCGGTACGGCAAAAACAGCCGACTTACCGCCGTTATGATCGCTGATAAGCCTGCCGTCGGCATCAACCGCTCGCAGGGTATAGGTATATGTACCGCCGCTTTGGACGTTTTTATCCAGAAAAGTATTGCCGCTTGTATGAGTCAGCCTCGTCCACGCGGATGAATCTGTTCTGCGATACACAACGTAAGCGGCTACGCCCGCCGTCCCGGTCCATTTGACGGTAATCCCGCTTTCGCTGACCGCCAGGCTGTCTATCACGGGCGGTGCAAAAAAAGTATTTGTCCAACCCGTATGCTTGAAATCACTGACAAAGGCGTTCTTTTTATCCACGGCACGAACGGTATAAACGCGGTTCTCGCCGTTTTTAACCGAAGTATCGGTGTAGCTCAGGGACGCCGTCTGAGTCAAGCGCGTCCAGCCGGAGGCGCTCTTATGATACACGCGGTAGGCATAAGCGCCCGCGTATTTTCCCCAGCTCAGGCTGACGCCCTTACCGGTATTCGTTATCTTCGTGATAACGGGATAACCGATTCTGCATGTCAAGGCGGCAGAGGACTTGAACGGACTGATGAACTTCTTTCCATCCTCATTCACCATACGCACGGTATAATAATATGTCGTGCCGTTAACGGCAGTCTGATCGGTATAGGTGCTGTTTGTTATGTACTCTTTGATTCTTGTCCAGGAGGTAGAGGCGGTCTTGCGATAGACGATAAAGCGCTCACCCTCCCATTCAGGACGGCTCTCCCACGGGATATTCCACTCCAAAAGCACGCCGCTCTCGGTGTTCTTGACGGTTTTAAGGAGGGGAGCGTCATAGTAAACATTACGCATGCCGTCATTATTGTAAACACTCGGAGCAGATGCGGTACTAAGCGTGTAGAAGCGCTCCTGCGCGTCTTTTACACTTCGATCGGTATAGCTTGTCCCGCTGACCTGCGCCAGCAGCTTCCACGAATCGTCCGCGTTGTCCTTATAATATAACCCGTAGGAACCGGGCTTTTCCCAGCTGATGACAGCGCCGTTATGCTCATTCTGAATATTTGTGATCCGAGGCGCGCTCTGTGCTGCTGTCACGGCGAGAATATCGTCATCAGACGATGCTTCGTCCGCTTCATCAGGCGCGATATCAATCCCCGCACCCTGATCGGCAAGCGGAGCCTCCTCAGCATAAGTCGGCAGAGCCGGCAGCGCAGAGAACGCAAAGATCACAACTAAAATCGCCGATACTATTATTTTCTTATTTAGAATCATACTGCTTTCCTCCTAAACGCGATAAGATAGATGATCCTGTATGTTTGAATCTAAGCAAAAATAATTCTTATTCAGAATTTTCAAGAATGATATGCTGCACAAATCCGGACCGATCTCCGAATACAGTTAGATATTAAGGTTGATATTTTCTATAAAAGAACAAAGCGGGCACTGGATAGCGTCCGCCGTCTGCCCCTGAACGAATCGAGGGCACTTCTGTCATATCATATGCAGAATCCTCCCCCGATATACCTCAACGCTCGCTGTCAATAACGCTGAGCGGGTCGATCAACCTGTCCCCTACCCTGATCTCGACATGCACATGCGTGCTGTCGTTTTCGCAGGGAATCATCCCGACCGTGCCGATCGTATCGCCGGCTTCGATCGTGCTGTCCTTCTCAACGCTCAGATCGCTGTTCAGACCGCAGTAGTAAACCGTAAAGTCGCCGCAGTCCACCTCAACGATGATTCCGTATAATTCCGATGAAGAAATATTCTTCACTGTTCCGGCACACATGGCATAGACGCTCTCACCCTCCTCGGCTGAGAAATCACAACCTGTATGCGCACGGTAATCTTTCATCGTATTACTGTAGACGCTCTCTTCACTGTAAGGCTTGATGACATTCTGACTCTTAACAGGCCAGATCAGGCTCTCCTTTACGCGCAGTACCGCCTGTAACGGATCCAATCCGCCGATATGTGCAACGTCCTTTGTCTCGGGATTGGTCTCGCTGACGATTACACTGTGCTTTTCCGTCGGCTGTTCCGTCTCGGGCTCAGGTTCTGTTTCTTCATAAGCCTCGGTCTCAGCCGATACAGTCACGCCGGTCATCTCCTGCGCTACAGCGGCAGTCGGCGAGGATAAAGAGCCGAAGTAACTTTCGTCATCTTCTTCGGGCATGTCACCGAACGACGTATATGCTGACCATACCGCCAGCCCTACCGCCATCATACAGATGGACAGGGCGATATAGAAGCTGACGCGCTCGGTCGGCTTTTTCGCTTTATTCTTTTTTATATTATTCATACTAAACGCCTCCGCCCATAGTATGAGCGAAAACGTCCGTTCTTATTCAATTATCACGCGATTATCTCAGCGCCGCAAAAACGACGGTCGCGACATACATCAGGATCATCACGATACCCTCGCCGCGATTGATATGTTTCGTAAGTGAGAAGATATAAACCATAACGGAAGCTATGATCAAGATCGCAAAATCAACCATCGAAGCAAAGTTGACCGGGATCGGATGAAGCGCGGCGGATACGCCGAGGATCATCAAAAGGTTAAAGATGTTGGAGCCGACCACATTGCCGACAGCGAGACCGTTCTCACCTTTACGAGCCGCAACAACTGAGGTTACAAGCTCCGGCAGCGAGGTGCCGACTGCTACGATCGTCAAGCCGATCAGCGTCTCGGACATACCGAATGCTGCGGCAATGTATTTTGCGGAATTGACAACAAACTGACCGCCCGCGATGATCAGCGCTACGCCGAACAGAATGAACAGCACGCTCTTGAGCGGCGACATGGTTTTGACCGGCTCTCCCTCGGCTTTGTTCTTCTTCGCCGAAATGACCAGCATCGCGATATAACCGATGAAAACGAGCAGCGCGACGATACCGATCGGACGGCTGACCGTCGCGACGTTATCCGTCATCTTCACCGTACCGAAATCCACACGACCTATCATGCCGACGCCGAGCGCGACAAACAGCAGAAGCGTTGTAATGATGGAAAACGGAAAATCACGTCTGCAGATCACCTTATCGATCGGGACGGGCTTGATCAGCGCACATACGCCCAGCACCATCAACAGATTAAACAGGTTCGAACCGACAACATTACTCAGCGCGATCTCGTTAGAGCCCTTGAGCGCCGCCGAGGTACTGACGGCAAGCTCGGGAGCGCTTGTACCAAGCGCGACGATAGTCAATCCTATAATGACTGACGGCACCTTGAAGATCGCCGCGAGCGACGAACTGCCGTCTACAAAGATATCCGCGCCTTTGATAAGCGCGACAAAGCCCAAGATCAGCAGAACGATCTGCAACACCATTTCCATTTCTACTCCTCTTTCCCATTTAACCGCTTTCGTTTTGCTTTTATAGTATTTTCCGCTACGGATAAACCATGCGTTGTTATCCTATAAACGACAGGATTTATTCCGTCATCATGTCAAAAAGTAAGAACCCGCTTATACAGCGGGTTCTTTTACTATTTGGTGGAGACTATTGGAATCGAACCAATGACCCCCTGCACGTCAAGCAGGTACTCTAACCAGCTGAGCTAAGCCTCCGTATTTATCTGACTTAGATATATTACCACATTTTATCATAAAATGCAAGCATTATTTTTCAAGATAATAAAATTTCTCTCTTTATTCATTTGAAGCATGAGCAGGGTACCCGATACACAAGCTGCGGCACACGGATCGTCATACTGTTTGTATGCACCGATCAGCTCCTTATGCATAGGATGTATAGGGAGCCGACGCTCCCGAAAACACAGGAAAGGAAAAACAATGGCTACCACATTTACCAATCAGGCCGCCCTGAGCTACAACGGCGGCACCGTGATGTCTAATATTGCTGTCGGCGTGATCGAGGGCAACCTCACCGTCAGTAAGGAAGCGATCGCAGAGAGCTACCGCATCGGCGACCGCATCACCTACGTTGTCAGCATCATCAACCGAAGTGACAACGCGATCAGCGGACTGTCCGTCAACGACGACCTCGGCGCATATTCCTTTGAGCAAACCTCTGTTCAACCGCTGACTTACGCCGACGGCTCCGTGCAGTATTATGTCGACGGCGTTCTGCAAGCGGCTCCCGTCGTATCGACCGCTGATGGGCTGCAGTTCAGCGATATCACCGTCCCCGCAAACGGCAACACCATGCTGATCTATGACGCGACCGTCAACGAATTCGCGTCACCTGAGGATGGCGCCGAGATCATCAATACCGTCACCGTTACCGGCGCTTCGATCAGCGCGGTCACCGACTCCGCAACGATCTCCGTCAAATCTGCACCCGAGCTTACTATCATCAAGACCATTGCACCGATTCCCGTCGCAGAAAACGGCGAGATCACCTATACCTTCCGTCTTGAGAACAGCGGAAATACCGCTCTCACCGCTGCTGATAACGCAGTCATCAGCGACACCTTCGACCCCATTCTCGGCAACATCAGCGTCATGCTGAACGATGAACCGCTCATCGTAAAGAGCGGCTACGCCTACGACGAAGTCACAGGACTGTTCACCACAGTTGCCGGCCTGGTCGAAGTACCTGCGGCAACATTTACGCAGGATTCTGTTACAGGCGCCTACAGCACGACTCCCGGTATCGCAACGCTCGTCATCACCGGTACTATCACAGGCGAATAATTCGACATCACACTTAACCTCCGTAACCTTGCCCCGAGGGCTGAAAAGCTCCCGGGGCTTTGCTTTACGACAGTTGCTTTAGCAAGATATCACATAAAATCGCTAAATTTTTTTTGAGAAAACACTTGACAAACGGATTTTTATGCGCTAGAATACGCACATAACAGAAAAACACCTAAACCTATGACGAAGAGTGAGTAAGCCTTATCACTTGTCACCCAGAGAGCCGCAGATGGTGAGATTGCGACGGAGAAGCTAAGGCCGAATGGACTTCGGAGGGCGAACAGAACCGTAAGAGAAGTGTCGGGACACAGCGCAGAGCAGCCTGACAGCCTGACTTACAGAGTATGTGAGACGGACTGACCCAACGTAAAGGAGGTCAGCGTATTTTTGTACGCGTGAGAGGGCGCTATGGCGTCAAGCAGGGTGGCACCGCAGGTTATATTACCTGTCCCGGCAGAAATGCAGGGACGGGTTTTTTTATTCCATTTTAACTATTATTCTTTGGAGGAATTATGAACTTATATTTATTAACAAAACGATGGCGTCGCAAATAATTTGATGAGGACGGAGTCCCCATCATGTTCTCTGTTCACAAAGCAGGGCGGCGAAAAGCTCCCCTTCCACCATTCACCACTAATCACTTACAAAAAGGAGTCATCATTATGTCAGAAAACAAAATCCCCTACAAAATCTACTTAGACGAAAGCGAAATCCCCTCCAAATGGTATAATCTGCGCGCGGATATGAAAAACAAGCCCGCGCCGCTGCTGAACCCGGCTACCTGCAAGCCGATGACCGCTGAGGAGCTTAGCGCCGTATTCTGCGAAGAGCTGGTACAGCAGGAGCTCGACGACACCACTCCCTACATCGACATTCCGCAGGAGATCCGGGACTTCTACAAAATGTATCGTCCCGCTCCGCTGGTACGCGCCTACTGTCTTGAAGAAGCGCTCGGTACACCCGCTAAGATCTACTACAAGTTCGAGGGCAACAACACCTCCGGAAGCCACAAGCTGAACTCCGCGATCGCGCAGGCGTACTACGCGAAGAAGCAGGGACTCAAGGGCGTAACGACCGAGACCGGAGCCGGTCAGTGGGGCACGGCGCTGTCGATGGCATGCGCGTATCTCGGACTGGACTGCAAGGTCTTTATGGTCAAGGTCAGCTATGAGCAGAAGCCCTTCCGCCGCGAGGTCATGCGTACCTACGGCGCAGATGTGACCCCCTCCCCCTCCATGACCACCGAGGTCGGTAAGAAGATCCTCGCCGAGCATCCCGGCACCACCGGTTCTCTCGGCTGCGCGATCAGCGAGGCGGTCGAGGTCGCGGTCAGCAATCCGGGCTATCGCTATGTACTCGGCTCCGTACTCAACCAGGTGCTCCTGCACCAGAGCATCATCGGTCTCGAGACCAAGGCGGCGCTGGATAAATACGGTATCGAGCCGGATATCATTATCGGCTGTGCCGGCGGCGGCTCCAACCTCGGCGGTCTGATCGCGCCGTTCATGGGCGAGAAGCTCCGCGGCGAGAAGGACTACCGCATCATCGCGGTAGAGCCCGCGTCCTGCCCAAGCTTCACCCGCGGCAAGTTCGCCTACGATTTCTGCGATACCGGCATGATCTGTCCGCTCGCGAAGATGTACACCTTAGGCTCCGGCTTCATCCCCTCAGCGAACCACGCGGGCGGTCTGCGTTTCCACGGCATGAGCACCACCCTCTCTCAGCTCTATCACGACGGCTACATGGAGGCCACCTCCGTAGAGCAAACGTCCGTATTTGAGGCGGCTGAACAGTTTGCGAGAGTCGAGGGCATCCTCCCCGCTCCCGAGTCGAGCCACGCGATCCGCGTCGCGATCGACGAAGCGCTCAAGTGCAAGGAGACCGGCGAGGAGAAGACCATCGTATTCGGTCTGACGGGTACAGGCTACTTCGACATGGTCGCTTACCAGAAGTTCAACGACGGCGAGATGTCCGACTATATCCCCACCGATGAGGATCTCGCAAAGGGACTTAGTTCCCTTCCGAAGGTTCCGGTTCAGGAATAAGGAAAGCACTGCAGTTATCAACGTCGTTCCTAAACATCACAAGCAATGATATCATCACCAAGTATTTGGAAGGTATATTGGCAGAAGGCGCTCTCATATGAGGGCGCCTTTCGTTTTGTAATGAAACATCAAACAGGATCGGCTCGTAATGAACCGATCCTGTTGTAAAATGAAACTTATCTATCGTATTATTCGGGCTTTGCGGGAGGGGTGCCGCCGTCGCCGGGGCCGTGACCGCCGCCCTCGCCGGGCTTATCGGGAGCGCCGCCCTGACCGCCGCTGCTGACGGTGAAGGTGATCGCCGAGCCTGTCGAGGCTGAACCCGCCGTATAAGCGACGCCGTTGACATAGAGGGTATGGCCGTTGAGGTCGATGCTGTCCGCGTCACAGGTCAGGGAGGTCACGTAGCTGTCGGCAGTCAGCGTCCACTTGGAGCCGCCGCTGAGATTGACATAGACCTCGCCCGCGCTGCCGGTCGGGTTGATCGCGCCGTTGAAGGAGGAACCGTCCTTGAGGTACAGGTTCAGCACCGAGATATCGTCGACGAGCATATCGCCGCTGATCGTCTGCTTCGAAGCGTTCAGGTTGACCTGACCGCCGTTGCTGCCGTCGCTGCCCCAGCCCGCCGCGGCAGCCCTGAGGAATACGCCGTCGGCGTCGTTATTGATGATGGCAGCGCCGCTGAGGGTGATATCGGTCGCGGTGTTGTTGACAAAGAAGATATCGCCGTTCGCGTTCGTGAGCGTGCCGCCGTTCATCGTGAAGGACGAGGTGCCCTGAGCCGCGTCGCCGGACATGCTCTGGTAGATCATCACCGCCTGATAGTAGGCTGACTTGTCGCTGTTCTTGGTGTTGTTATCGGCGTTCAGCGTGACGTTATTGAGGGTGACGCTGTTCTTGCCCTCGACGACAACGCCCTGAGAGGCGGTGGAGGTCAGCTCGGCGTTATCGACCGTGATATCCGCGGTCGAATAGATGACGGGAGAGCCGGTGCCCGAGGTGGTATAGGAGCCGCCCGTGATGTTCACGTCGCCGCCGCCGCGGTCGGAGCGGATCGCCGCCGAGGAATTGCCGGAGGTGTTCACGGTCACGTCGGTCGCGTTCATCGTACCGCCGCCCGTCGTCATCAAGCCGCCCGAGCAGTTGCCCGAGGTCTCGATATAGCTGTCGGAGATGTTGACGGTCGTACCCTCGCCGTAGCTGAATACCGCGTTCGCGTGGGTGCCGTCGGTCTTGACGACCATCTTGCTGAGGTCGAGCGTACCGCCGTTTGTCGCGAAGATCGCGGCGTTATCGCCGTAAAAGTCCGCCTCGTCGCCGCTGTCGCTGTCGCCGGTCTTGACGACCTTGGTGTTTTTATAGCTCAGGCTCTCGCCGTCCGCGAGGATCGCATGCTCGCCGCCCGTGCTGTTCTCGATCGTATCGTTGATCGTGATATCCGCCTCACTGAGCTTCTTGATCTCTGCTTCGTCAGCCGTTGCCGTCTGTGTTTCCCGTACCGCTTCGGTGGCGGATACCGCCTGCGTCTCGGTTTGGGTCGTACCGCCCGAGCAAGCCGCCATAGAGCCTGCCAGAAGCGCCGTCAGCATGAAGGCAGTCGCCTTAAGTGCAAAATACTTGTTTTTCATATTCATTCCTCCCTTGGAGCTTTATTGTGACCTTATCATAACGGAAGAATATGACAGAAACATGGCGCTTATGTGAACAAAAACTGAAATTCTCAGAAAAGCCCTCTGCTCCGAAAAGGAACAGAGGGCTGATTCAAGATATTCTATATATCAATGCGGATAACTCCGCCGATGCCGTCGGGAGCTTTCAGCTGGTTCAGGTAACGCTGAAGCCACGTTGCGTCGATAACGTTGACTTCATCGTCACGGTCGACGTCGGAAAGGATCAGTGCGTCACCGGATAGCTCGGCGAGCCCGATATCGTAACGCTGAATCAGGGTCACGTCGGGGGTATCCACCTCACCGTCCTGATCAGCGTCGCCCAGGATCGCATTCGCCCTGTCGATAATTTTAAGGGGCAGCTCAATCTCACCGTCATCGAAAACAAGCCTCAGTCGATGTACGCCGACAGAGAGCTCAGAAAGCTCCGAGCTGCCGATCGTCAGAAGACCCTCGTGAAAGATCATATTGCTCTCAATAATCGAGCCATGGTAACTGCCATCCAGGTAGACCGAAGCCATAACGGACTCTGAATTTGTACGGATCTTCAGACTTTGCGAAGCGTTCTTGTCCCGGGTCAGCACAGGCGTATCGCAGGTAATCTCTTTAGGCTCAGGCGGGGTGATCACATCGTAATCCGCATACGCGAGGATACGGTTGGCGTTGAGGCAGTACGCCTGACCGCGGAAGCTCTCCCGGACGTCCAGGTCGATCTGTCGGGTAATGACCATACCGTCGGAGTTTCCGTTAGAATAGGTCAGCACATGGGTATCCCTATCGTAATCCACGACGATACCAACATGAGAATAGTAATCGCCGTTACCCGCCCACGAAAAGAACACCAGGCCGCCGGGCTTATACGGGATCTCAAATGGATCGATATCAACGTTATAATAAGTGTTCCACGGCATCGCGTCCAGCTTATGACGCGCGAGCGGCGGATAGTAAACCAGCTTTTGATTCAGGTTGAAGGACTCGATCCATGAATCTGCGTCGTAAAAGACGCGCGGATCGACGATATAGGCGTAATAATATTTCTTCAACTGATCCTTGGTATAGTAGCCCGCTTGATACAGGCACCAGCTCACGTAGATCGCACACCAGTCATAATCGACATACTGAGAATCCTCGTCAAGCTCCATGATGTAGCGCTGAGCCCAGCGGGTATACTCGGTGTTGCCGGTCAGGTTGTCGTTCATTCTCAGCTCACTGCCGGTCCAGAGCTTACCCTCCGCTTTGGCGAGAGAGAGATCGACGCCTTCGGTCGCATAGTTCTTGTAGCCCTCCTGCGACAGCGTAACGGCGAGCACCTTCTCCATCGCGATACCATCCTTATGCTCCTCGAGCGCCTGCATCAGCCGCTGATAATAAACCGAGGTTTTGTACTCATCGGAATAAGCAAGAGGATTTTCCTCAGCTGTTGCCGCAAGCGCAGACACGCTGCTGAAAGCCAGTACCAGCGCGAGCGCAATGCTAATAATTCGTTTCATCGTAACATCTCCATTTGTTATTACGCGCGACATAATCGCTTTGAGCGTCCCGGTATTCGGGAGAACAACCGAACGCAGCAAATTGTCGGCGTCGCGCGGCGCCGGCTTCTGCCCCGACAGCAATATCAAAGATCAGCCCGGGTATATTGAAGCAGCTCCGGTCATCCGTAAAAACGGGCATCCGGAGCTGATTTATCTCAGGTCACTTTACGGGGACGCAGTACTCGTCGTTGATCCTCTGCACCTTTTTCACACGGCGGACATACTTCTCTGCAGTCAGCGGATCGGTCGTCATAAAGGTCTTGACGATCTCCTGAGCGATCAAACCGCCGATGATCTTCGCGCCGAGGCACAAAACGTTCGCGTCGTTATGCTGACGGGCAAGCGAAGCGCAAAACGGATCCTGACAGACGCAGGCGTAGATCCCGTTCACCTTGTTGGCGATCATAGCGCTGCCGTAGCCTACGCCGTCTACAAAAATACCCCTGTCACATTCGCCTTTTGCAACCGCCAGAGCGGCAGGCAGAACAAAGTCCGACAGGTCGCAGGACGCCTCGTCATAAGCGCCGAAGTCCACTACCGTGTGTCCCTGAGATTCCAGTAAAGCCTTGATCTCGTATTTCATAATTGTGCCGGCATGATCGTTTGACATAGCGATTTTCATAATGATCGCTCCTCTCGTAATACTGTAACTTCAGTATATCACAGGAAGCCAAAAAAGCCAATACTTTTTCGATACATCTTCAACCTGTTTACATCTCGATCACAACAACTGTCTGTCCGATCTCTTCATCCATGGGTATCACGATCAACGCGTCGTTTCTGACTGCGATATCGGTCACATCGCCGCCGTTGACCGTGATTTTTTTCGGTAGGTCATCAGATACGAAAGCGAAGGTATCCGCTTCATGTAGGATAACGGTCTGAATATTCCCGCAGTTACGGATACTCTCGATCGCCGTAAAGCCGACATATTTATCCGTCAACCCGACAGGGGTGCAGTTTCCCGTCACGGGAAGAAATACAAACCAGCCGTAACCGCCTTTTTCAAGTCTGCAGTCGATCTTCTCATCACAGCGAACGGTGCGGACAGTCTTTGAAAAATAATCATAAACCAAATATTTCTCAAATGACGAGATTCCGTCGATCTCGCAGGGAGAGACCGAGCAGGCTATCTCTCCGTCACCCAGATTATAGACCGCGATGCCGCCGCCTCTCAGCTCTGCTCCAAATGACGCGGTATTTTGCAATTTGATGAAACCGCTCTTGAACGGATCGATGAATACGCAGTCGGCGGTAGGCTTTGCGGAACGATCCATCATCAACAATTCTCCGTTTATATAGGAAAGAGGTCTGAGCACATCCGCGTCCGTCTCCCCTACCCGGTCGCTGAAATAGACAGGTCCGCCGCTGATCGCGCGCAGCAAAGCGTGTTTCACGCTGTCGGGATGCGTCGTCCAGAACATATCCCAGTCACAGCAGTACAGCCGATCATGATACAGCGAATTATAGGCGTTTTGGAGCAGATGCTCCTTGAAGCTGTCCTCTATTGTCGGGAAGAAGTCGTCACTGTTGCGGGAGATCGCCGATGCAGGGCGGGAGAGGATGTTCTCCATCGACATACCCATACAGTTGATGATCGCGCTGTCCATCCGAGAAGCGCCGTCCTCAAGACTTCCGTGCAGAGCGTCTGCCGCTTCACCCAGCGGCAGGGTATTCTCAAAGCACAGCGGGATCGTCCCCTGACCGTCTACCTTAACGAAGCTTATGCCCTGCTCAGTCAACGTCTTATACCAGTCGCGATAAAAGCCCGCTCCTCTGTCCGGATCAGGCACCAAGCGGCCGCTTGCGGTACGGCGGAGATACGCCGCCTCCTGTCGGGCAACAGGGCTGTCGGGATAGATTCCGCTCCAGTACCCCATCAGCGCATGCCATACGCCGAACCATTCAACGCCCGTGCTTCTGCGGATATCCTCGATCAGTCCTCTAAAGCCCTCGGGAAACTTCTCGCGATCAGGCTGATAATCATACAGCAGGCGGTTCTTCAACGTCAACCAGCCGTCGTCGATGATCATCCACTTGACGGGAACGTGCTTTTCGGCCAACTCCGCAGCCTTCTGACGGATGCCTTCATCATTGACGTCGGTATAGAACGCATTCCAGCTGCACCATCCGAGCCGGCGGAACATTTCCGGGATACGGCGCTGTTCTCTGAGTCTGATGTTCTTCACCCGTGCAAGCTCCGTAAAGACCGTCGAGATCGCTTCATCGACCGACAAAGCCTCGGCATACAGAAACAGCGGCTCATGCACCTCGCTGATACCGCCGTACAGCGCCGTCAGCACAAGCTGCAGCTGAGTTTGATTGCCGCACGTCAGATATGACTTGAACCGCTCGCCTACCATCGGGACAAAGCACGCATATCTGTTATCATAGCGAAGCAGCAGAACCTGTGTTTTGTCGGGAATATCCGACAGCTTCTGTACAAACGCAGGCCGTGACCACCATGAGCTGAACATATAGATTGCGGTGATATCCCGCGGGGATTCATCCACGGGTAGATACAGTCGGATCGGCTCCTGCATTTGAAGATTATCGCTTTGTTCCAGCTCGTCGGACGCGATCGACAGATCGATTCTGCCGAGCCTGCAGCCGCCTGTCGTCTCTTCACTGACCGACAGACTGATACCGTTCTCATTCACCTCACCGTTCATATACAGCTCAAGCGCCGTCATAGACGATCTCTGTCTGCGGATTTCCGCTCTCAATTTTTTCTTCGGCATTTTCACACGCCCTCTCGAATACTAATACTCTGTCATCATTATAACATCTGTTTTACCCGACCGAAATAGTATTATGTCATTGAAAAATAACGAGATGTACGGGTTATAGCACAAGAAAGCGCCTTGCGCGTATTTCGTATAGCCATCGCTTGTTCTTTTCTCTTTTTCTGTTTTATTCGGGTTTACCCCAACTATTAACAGAGAGCCTCCGTAAACAGAGCGCACTCTTTTGATATGTTGTGACAATTGTGCTGTGTTGTGACCATATTAAAGAAGCGCCAACCGGCTGAGCATGCCAATCGGCGCTTTATCTTAGCAGATATTCATGTACACTGACACATTTATTGAATCCGGCACTTAGGAAAGAGGCGTTTCAATTGACTTGCCGAATTCATATGCGGCTTTAAGCATATCCTCTCGCCCGCTTACCTCGTTCGCGTCATTGACGCCGCCGCCGTTGAAAACTCCCGCAAAACGCGCTTTGTCAAAGCACGCGATCCAACCCTTCAGACCGCCGACTGCCGTCTCAACGACTTCATCGCCCTCCTCGGCGGACGTCGTCATGAGATACACGTCGCGGAAGCTGTATTTCTGCGGATAGAGCGGATTCAAACGGTCGAGCAGGGTTTTGAGCTGACCGCTGAGCTCATAGTAGTAGATCGGCGTAACAAATACGATGGTATCAGCCGATTTGACCTTTTCCAGTATCTCGCTCACATCATCCTTGATGACGCATTTCATCGTCTTTTGACAGGCGAGGCAGCCTTTGCAGAAACGGATATCTTTATCCTTTAATGTAATCAGCTCCGCATGATTTCCGCTTTCAAGCGCTCCTTGCAGCGCCTGACGGGCGAGTATCTCGGAATTGCTTTTATTGCGGATACTGCTTGAAATAATGACTATATTCTTCATTTGTCGCTCCTTCATAAATTATTTATTGCTTTCCAACCAGCTCGTAATATAAGTTACCGCGTCCTCAAACGGCTGTCCGAAGAACTCATGACCGCCTCCGGAGATGACATGGTATTCCACGTTCGGGAGCACCTTTGACAAGCGATCCGAATATGAGATATCTACCGAATTATCCTTGTCGCCGTGCAGCAGCAAGACCTTGCCCTGATATCGCGACAGTTCCTGATAAGGGTCGATATCCCAGACATCCGCTGCGTACTTCTTGCCGACCGTAATCCAACCGCCGAACATATCATACTGCTCAGGCACGCTGTCAAGATCGCTGAAACGCTCGTGGATATCGCTGAACAGACTCAGCGCGGGATAGAGCAGGATCATACCCTCTATCTCGTCCTGATGACGAACGCCGGTCAGCGCGGTTACGGCGCCGCCCTGAGAGCCGCCCATCAGGATGATGTTGTCGGTATCGACAAAGTCCCATGTTTTTGCGGTTTTGAGAACCGCTTCCAGATCCGAGACCTCGGTCATCACTGACATCTCGGTATTATTGCCGCCGGTCTGATTCCCTCCGACCGTACCGCCGTAAAAATCAAACACATACACCGCATAGCCAATCTGAGAGAGCCGCTCCGCGTAACCGACGCCGGAGGTGTGACTGTTACCCAACTCGTGAGAGAAAATGATCAGCGGATGCTTCTCTTTGCCGTCATTGGGGATATAGGCGATTCCGTAAATTTGATAAGTGCTGTTCGGGCACTTGATCTCCTGTGTTGTATAGCTTCCTGTCTGCACTGTGCTTTCACCTATACCTTTCTCTTCTGTCGTTTCACTCGGTTTTTCATTAGTCTGAGGATTGGTTCCTGCGCTGTGTGAGCAGCCTGCGAACAGTACCGCAAGCAACAGGCAAACGATCATGACCATCCATCTTTTCATTGCTGTCATCTTCCTTTTGTTATATCATAATCGTGATCGTTACGTTTCCGTTCGACAGGAGCTGCTTAAGTTCCTGCTGTGTTTGATCGGTGATATGACCGAGCCGCGTATATGCCCATGTATTGGAGCCGTAGAACACGACCATCTGATTTCCCGAATACAGGATAACATCTCCGGGAGAAGTCATGATCCTTGTATCGTTTCTCGGGAGAGACATTCCGAGAGAGCCGACTTGTTCAAAACCGCCGTACATCGACATATGGATGATAAGCGGATTCTCCTTGACCGCTTCTTTTAACGCTTCGACTGCTTCATTATCCTCCCACTCCACTGTGACAGGCGTATTATTGATCAGCATTTTCATCTCTGTGCTCTCTCCTTCAGTCGGCCTTGCCGTTTCTTCTACAGGAAACTGCTCGATGATCCCCGCGAGAAAACGTTGGATCAGCGTCGCGTCAACAATAGAAAGGGCATCCTCCCCCGAAACGATCGCCGATTTCATGTTCGCTTCTTCTATAGAGGGGTAGATCTGAATCAAATGCCTTTGAATCCGCGTTACATCCAGTATCGTAACAGCACCGTCACCGTCCGCATCACCCCAGATGATCTCCTGTGATTCCGTTGCTCTGAGCGAAGAAGCGTCGCTTGCTCCGGCTGTTATGATTAAGGATAATATAATTAACAGATTGATTCCCGATACGATCAGCCTTTTCATACTGTGCTCCTTTATTATAAAAATGCTCCGTTACAGACTTGAATGACCTGGCCTTTCACATGCTTTCCCATATCCGACGCAAGGAACAAACACGCATTCGCCTGATCCATCGGATCGCACTCAGGACCGGGAAAGTAAACAAAGTGCTTGCTGTATTCAAGCATCTTAGCGCCGCCGGGCTGTTCACCCGCTTTGTTGGCAAGATGCGCGGGCGTTACCGTCGCGCCGGGCGCCACCGCATTGATACGGATATCGGTGTCGATCAGCCGCATCGCGACATTCTTTGTCAGAGTATTGATCGCGCCCTTAGATGAGGTATAGGACGCACCGCAGAAGGGTCTGTCTCCGTTGACGGATGAAATATTGATGATACAGCCCTCGTTCTTCGGCAAGAATATCTTGAGCGCCTCTCGAATAAAGCGGAAAGGACCGAACACATTTGTCTGATACACATGCTCCAGCCATTCGTCGTCAGTCTCGTCGATCATCTTCTGCTCGCCGATCGCCGCATTGTTGATGACGATATCCAGATCGCCGTAAGTATCAACTGCTGTTTTGATGACGTTCTTCACATCGTCAAGGTTCTTGTTGTCCGCAACGACGCCGGTTACCTCCAGCCCCTGTTCCTTCAGCTTGCTCACGGCCGCATCAAGCTTCTCGCGGCCTCTTGCGGTCATAACGACCATAGCGCCTTCCTTTGCAAAAAGCTCCGCCATCGAAAAACCCATTCCGTAGCTGGCGCCGGATACAACAGCGACTTTTCCTTCTAACATTTTCTCTTTCATGATAATCCTCCGTAAGACTAATTCTTTATTACTATCTTGCATTTATTATACAGCACATATATAATATATACAAATACTTATATTTGATAGTAAAGTATGCATATTACGCATAGGAGGGTCATATGGATATCCGTATCATGGAATACTATCTTGCAGTCATGAGAGAGGGAAATATCTCTGCGGCAGCAGAAGCGCTGCACGTCTCACAGCCTGCGTTGTCAAGGCAGATCAGAGATTTGGAGGAAGAGCTCGGCGTTACCCTCTTTGAGCGCGGCAGCAGAAGGATCAAACTGACGGAGGAAGGCATGATCCTACGACGCAGAGCAGAGGAAATGGTGCGTTTGATGCAGATGACTCAAAGTGAGATCAATCAAGTGCAGCACAACATTTACGGCGAAGTACATATCGGCGCAGGCGAATACTTAGCCTTTCACCATATATCCGAGATCGCGGGCAGCATTCACAATGAATATCCCGATATCCGCTTCACGATCACCAGCGGCGACACAGCCGATTTGATGGAACAGCTCGATGAAGGTCTGATAGATATTGCGTTGATATTCACTGATTACGACCACAGTCAATATCATGGGATCCGTTTGCCAAAGGACGATAAACTCGGCTTGCTAATGAAAAAAGGCGACCCTCTCGAAGAGAAAGAATCAATCACATCAGCCGACCTCAACAAGCTCCCTTTGATCATTCCCCGTGCGGCATACCGGTTTCTTTCCTCCGACCCGATGTTAGCCGATCTGCATATCGTAGCCGTCTACAATCTGATTTACAACGCGTCTCTGTTTGTCGAGGACGGCGTAGGCTACGCCTTGGGATTCGATGGGCTGATCAATACAACCGGCAACAGTAATTTGACATATCGACCGTTGGAAAAACAAATCGTACAAGCAGGAACGATCATTTGGAAAAGATATGCCGTATTCAATCCGGCTGTCAATTTATTCTTGGATAAACTAAAAGCTATTATATAAATGAGGTTATAGATAATGATTCTTCACCATTACTCCTCTCTCAAAAACTCATGTTTTATAAACCATCCGCGTTTTGAGATAAAATTCGTAAAAAGCCAATCGCTGCATAGGAATATCAATTTCATCAACCTGATTCCTTAGAGACAACCTAGAACAATATCAAGCAGAGGCTCGAGCTGATGTGCAGCGGAAAGCTGACGATAACACAGCGCAAGAGCGGCGGTATATCGGTGAGAGTAATGATACCGAGAACGGACAAATAACGTTATATCAAACGAATCAGATATTTGCGGCAGAACTGCCGTTGATATATGCACAAAATTTTTTTAAAGAGGGGATGTCATGTTCAAATTACTCTTCAAAAACATGAAGGCAAAAAACTGGGTATCAGTCATTGCGATTTTTCTGCTGACGCTCGGTGAAGTGTTCTTCATGATGCAAATCGTCAGCTACATCAGTCTGCTGACCGGCGCTGTACAGAACAGCCGTCAGAACGGTGTAGCCGAGATCTGGTGGTATGGCCTGTATATGGTCATCTGCGCTATTCTGATGGCGGCGATCGAGGTCATCATCCGATTCGTAGCCAGCTCCGCAGCCGCCAATACCGTTACCGGTATCAGACAGAAGATGTATGAGAGAGTCAACGAGTTCGCTATCTCGGACTTCGCTTCTTTCTCTACCGAATCTCTGATCACCAGAACCACCAACGACATGCAGAATGTCCATCTTGCGTGGCTCACATTCTTAAAGACCGCTTTCCTGGCGCCTGTTGTCATGGTATGGTCCGTCATCCTGCTGCTGCAGTATGCTAACACCTCCCTGACGATCGTCACCGCCGTATGGCTGGTTCTGCTCGTCCTTGTCGTTATTATCCTGCTGATGATGCTGACGCCTAAGTACAAGGTCATTCAGAAGCTGACCGATATGCTCAACGTCGCTTCCAGAGAGAACCTGACCGGCGTCAGAGTCGTAAGAGCGTTCAACGCCGAGTCTTATCAGGAAAACAAGTTTGAGAAGGTCAACGCTGCCTTCACCAAGGTTCAGATCTTCGCGGGCAGAGTACTGTCCTTCTTCACACCTTTTGTTATGATGGTCATGACGGGACTCTCCCTGTCCATCCTGTGGGCGAGCGCTTATGTCCTCAACGGCATGGATATGGAAGCCGCTAAGCAGTCCTTCAGCGCGACGAACGCATTCGTTATGCTCGCCAGCCAGATCATCATGTCCTTCGTCCTGATGGTCACCCTGATCGTTATCTGGCCGAGAGCTTCCGTCAGCGCAAAGCGTATCCATGAGGTCATCACGCATGAGGTATCCGTTCTGGATCCCACCGCTCCCGTTGCTTTCAAGGAAGAGGGCACCATCGAATTCAAAAACGTCGGCTTCGCTTATCCCGGTTCGGATAAAGAAGCGGTTTCCGATATCAGCTTCAAGGTCAAGCGCGGCGAGACCATCGCCTTCATCGGCGCTACCGGCAGCGGCAAGACCACGATCATCAACATGATCCCGCGTATGGCTGACTGTACACGAGGCGAAGTACTCGTCGACGGCGTTAACGTCAAGAACGTTCTCCAGAAGGATCTGAGAGACCGTATCGGTTACGCACCGCAGAGAGGCTTCCTCTTCAAGGGAAATATCAAGGAGAACATCGCGTTCAAGGATCCTGAAATGACGCTCGAAGACGTCAGATGGGCAGCTAAGATCGCCGACGCCGACGAATTTGTTATGAAGAAGAGAAACGAGTATGATTCTTCTGTAGCTCAGGGAGGCTCGAACTTCTCCGGCGGTCAGAAGCAGAGACTCTGTATTGCGAGAGCGGTCGCTACCAAGCCCGAGATCCTGATCTTCGACGACTCCTTCTCGGCGCTCGACTATAAGACCGACAAGACGGTCAGAGGCCGCATCGCGGAGCAGCTCCCCGATACCACAAGAGTCATCATCGCACAGCGCGTCGGTACCATTATGGACGCAGACCAGATCGTCGTACTGGATAACGGTAAGATGGTCGGTATCGGCAAGCACTATGACCTTGTCAGAAATTGTCCTGTTTATCAGGAGATTGCATTATCACAGCTTAGTAAGGAGGAGTTAGGATTATGAGTACAAACGTAAATGCTCCTGCTAAAGAAAAGAACAAGCTGGGTAGTCTTGTAAGATCATTCAAAAGCTATTATGCTCCTTTCATTATCTCGATCATCCTGCTGATCACCTCGGTCGTCTTCACGATCCTGACCCCGGGTATGATCCGTAACCTGACCAACGAGATCTCTCCGGTCGGTAAAGAAGCGGTTGCCGGTAACTTCGTAGTCAACATGGATAACGTGCTCCATTACGCCGTGATCCTTGTCATCTACATCGGCGTCGCCTTCCTCGGCGGCTTCATCTCCGCTTTCATCCTCAACACCATCATCCAGAGATTCTCCAAGGATCTGAGAAAGCAGATCTCCTCGAAGATCAACAAGATGCCTCTGGATTACTTTGATACGACTCAGACCGGTGATATCCTCTCCGTTATCACCAACGACGTCGATATCCTCAGCACCTCCCTGCAGAACTCCGTAGGTATGCTGGTTCAGTCCGGCGTTATGCTGGTCGGCGTATTCGTCGCGATGTTCCTCGCCTGCTGGCAGATGGCGCTCGTCGTCGTATGCTCGCTCCCGATCATGCTGATCATCATCTCACTCACCTTCAAATTCGCCCTGCCGCTGTTCGATAAGAACCAGAAGCTCCTCGGCGACGTCAACGCGACCGTCGAAGAGAACTACTCCGGTCAGCTCGTCATCAAGGCGTTCAACGCGGAGGACAAGAAGGTTGAGGAATTCAAGAAGAAAAACGACCTCTTTGGTACCATCCTGTACAAGTCTCAGGCGATCGGTACCCTGATCGAGCCTGCGATGCAGTTCGTATCCTACCTGACCTACGCGGCGGTCCTGATCGTTGCGGGTCTGCTGTTCGCGAACGGCGCTATCTCCGATATCGGTATCATCACCGGCTTCATCATCTATGTATCGCTGTTCCAGGAGCCTCTGGCACAGATCGGTCAGGCGAGCTCGACCATCCAGCTCGGTACCGCTGCCTGCAACCGTGTATTCACCTTCCTCGAGCAGGAAGAGCTTCCCGACGAGGGCGACAAGAAACAGCTTCTCGACCACGACCACATCCGCGGCGAGGTCGAATTCAAGGATGTATGCTTCGGCTACGATCCCAAGAAGCTTACCATCACCAACTTCTCCGGTAAGATCAAGCCCGGTATGAAGGTCGCCATCATCGGTCCCACCGGCGCGGGTAAGACCACGCTGGTCAACCTGCTGATGCGCTTCTATGAGATCACCAGCGGCGATATCCTGGTTGACGGCGTGTCCATCAAGGATATGTCCCGTCATGAGCTCCGCGAAATCTTCGGTATGATCCTGCAGGAGACCTGGGTCATCAACGGTACGCTCAGAGAGAACATCGTCTACAACCTCAAGAACGTAGACGAGAACAGACTCCGGGAGATCCTCGAGGAGACCAACCTCGCTCACTATGTTTCTACCCTGCCGCAGGGTCTTGACACCGAGATCCAGAAGGAGAGCGCACTCTCCGCAGGTCAGAAACAGCTCGTTACCATCGCGAGAGCGATGACCGAGAATGCGCCGATGCTGATCCTCGACGAAGCGACCAGTAACGTCGATACCAGAACCGAGATCCTGATCCAGAAAGCGATGGATTCTCTGACCAGCGGCAGAACGAGCTTTGTTATCGCTCACAGACTCTCTACCATCAAGAACGCCGACCTGATCTTTGTTATGAAGGACGGTAATATCGTAGAGACCGGTAACCATGATTCTTTGATGGAGCTCGGCGGACTCTACAGCGAGATATACAACTCTCAGTTCAACTGATATCAGGAAGACTTGCAAAATCCTATGCTGACTCACACCTGATCGCCATAACAATCGTCTGCAATATATCCGTCCTTCCGGCTGTTGTTCAAAGAGAAAGAGGAAGCGGCACCGGCGTTATCTAAAAGCAAAGCATAATACCTATTTATAAATAATAAAACATAATACTTCTTTCTTAAACAGCAAAGAGGCTGTGAAAAAACGCAGTCATTGCGAGCCTGAGGGTTCCCCGCGGCATTCCTACAAAGCCAAGATATAACCTTGGGGAATTGCCGCGTCGATCGCTCCTCACAATGACAACTGCTTGTTTTTTCACAGCCTCTTATTTTTTTAACGTGATCTGCTGACAACAATGAAGTTATCAAATTGCTTTATATCATACCGTAAATCGAATCGGTTCGCGTAATCGCTCGGAAGAATGAATACATCGTCCTGATACTCGTCCGCCGTCATATCCTGAGGAAGAACGAAGTTATACCTGTCAAAGCTCTTCGCGAAGCGGAACTCAGCGTCGTTATTGTAATACTGCACGGTACTGTTGAAGCGCGTGGGATCGACCTTGCAGTAATACATCAAAAGAAGATATCCGCCGTTCACTCTTCTGTCGGTATAACGGTCGGCGCAATAGACGGTGTTTCTGTCAAGCGAATCGGCATACTGCGCCGCCTCGCCGAAGCCGTGCATGAACTGCACCCCTATCTGCTGTCTGTACTCGGGGCCAAAGTAAGACTTTACGAACAAGCCCGAGCCCGCCATGATCAGACACAGCACAACGGCGCACAGCTCCCGCTGTCGGTCGGCTAAGAATCTGATACCTACCGCTACAAAATAGATGACCGGTATGAAAAGGACATTGATGCGGTTGATGTTCTGTCGAACGATCAGCGAGAAAATGAAGGCGGCAACAAACCATGCGCACATTGCAAAATCGAAACGATCCGATTTCAGCTTGATCGCGCGCTTGAATGACAGAAAGCCGCCCAACAGGAACAGAGGGAAGGTAAACACGTAGATGATGTTGAAGCCGTCTATAATATTATGCAGCTCTCTGACAGAGTATGAGAACAGCAGAGAGAACAGGCTGCGGATGTTCTTGAGCACATTGCCGAAGAACTCCTGATCGAAGGGCAGGAACACCGAGTTCGATCTCAGCGCCGTAAGACGCGGTACGCTGAACAAGGCGGTATGGATCTCGGGCAGCTTGAACAGGTTGACGACCCAGAACATCGCCAGAGGGACGGCGATCACGATACATACGACGCCGCTGATAACAAGCTGCTTTACAGTGAGATAACGCCTTACCAAAGCATATACCACCAGTATGATCAGCATGATGGGCACGACGATATAGGTAGAGGCGTAGCTATACAGCGACAAAGAGAACAGCGCCGCCGACAAAGCGTAAGACCATGTCTTTTTGTCCTGACAGCCCTTGACGAAGAAGTACAAGCCGAACAGTATCAGAAACGGAGCGGGGTTAGCGTCCAGTCCCCAACGCGAGCTGATGATATGCCACGGAGAGACGCAGAGCAGCAGAGCGCCGATATACGCGGTGAAGCGATCCGTCGTCTTTTTCAGCAAAAGATACAGGACAAACACGGAAAGCACGCCGAGCAGCGCCTGCGGCAGGCGGTAGACAAAGAGGCTGTTGCCGAATAATTTGATAAACAGCGAGGCGGCGTACATATAGAACGGACCGTGACCCGCGCCCCACGCGACGGGATAGACGGGGTTATGATATCCGTTTCTGTCCACGCCGTAATTCGCGATAGCCCACGAATCATAGCCGATGCTCGCCTCGTCCTGATTCATGCCCGCAGGCAGCTCGGAAAGCCCGATCAACCTCAAGGCGGCGGCGCCGAGCAGAAGGACGGCGACGAAGATCAGCTCGAAGCGGCGGCTCTCGATCAGGCGGGTGAAGCGCTCCGAAAGCGGTCTGCGCTTTTTCACCAATGCCGCGATCAAGATAAAGACTGCTATCAAGCCCGTTGCAATATAATTGAAATAAACCATAGTTTCACCACACAGATCCAAAGCATTTTAATGATAGTATTTTATCAAAAGTAGGAATACATGTCAATTATCCCCGTCGGAGAAAGACGAGCCGTATATATCATCGTTGTCCACCCGGTTCGGATTCGACACTCTGTATAAGCAATATACTCTTTTGCAGACGTTTGTTTCAGAAGAGGCTTTAGATATACGAAGCATTGCATAGTTCTTTAAGAATCAGAAAAATTACGAGCAATTTTCTTTTACCGTCAAACATTATTTCTTCGGTAAGACTGAAAAAGCTGTCCTGAGAAAAGGACAGCTTTTTGTCATATTATGTTTTATTTTTTTCAGGAAGTTGTCAGCGATCCCCTCTGATCGGTAATTCGTTATCTCCTTCCTTGGGGAATCCTCCCGAGGTCACGATGACGTCCTCTGTCTGGAATTCAAATATTTCGAGCTCGATGCGCTCATATCGTTCTTTCTTCATGACTGACCTCCTTACGCGAAGCTGTTAAAATATACGATCGCCGCTTCGTTATAGCGATACAGTGCCGTCACGGTGTCGGTGATGGGCTGAGCGCCGCCGTCATTCTGTAAAACGTCCTTGACATAAGAGAATGCCGAGAAGCTGCCGAGAGAAACATCACCGTATTTCAGCTCATAATTTTCGCCGAGCTTCGACGCGGGGATATCCGTGACCTCGATATAGCAATACTCGTCGTCGTAATCCTTGACCTCTCCGACGTTTATGCCGTCGCTGTTAATCAAAGATAAAGCGGAGGTATCGGCGCCGTTCTTCTTGAAGTAGAAACGCAGGGTAGTTTCGGTCTTCAAGATCAGGCTGTAGCCGTAATACTCGATCCCCTTGCCCTCAAGCATCGCGTTTATGGTATCCTTTTCCGGAACATCCGATGAGATGGAATCGATCTCGTTGTCACTCAAAGGAATCAGGTCATGATCCACATCATGGTTAGCCGGAGCGTCTGTGTTATGGGTAAACTGTTCCTGAGCGCTTGCACCGTAGTTGAGCATGGTCTTGACCAGCACGATGAGCTCGTCGGAGAACTTGTTGTCCTGATTCGCTAAGATGACGTCGGCATAATCCCTCACCTTGTAGGTCTCGGCAGCGATTGGCTCAGAAGCGCCGCCGATGGTGATGCTCGCCGCGATCTCGTCGTTCATTTCAGCGGCACAGACATTGCAGGTTGCCTTATAGCAGCCGGTTTTTGTGTCCTTTTCGCTCTCACTGTCAAATGTGACAGACTCACTCTTTCCGTTCCAAACAAAATCAACACGAACGCCCTCGGCGAGTTCTTCGTCGGCAAGATTCAGATAAAAGTTCACGCCGATGTCGCCGTTGAGCGATAAGCTGTGATAAACAAAGTAGTCGAACGGTTTTGAATCGGTATAGGTCCTGCCGCCGAAATCAACGGTTGCGAGCAAAACATTTTTGCCGTCTGCTACGCCTTTGGTGATCGTCGCTTCCACGGTTTCTTCATGGTTGCACCTTTCATCGGTACAGGTAAATGTCGCGGTAGCGGAGGTATTGTCCTTCGACCAATTCCAAACAGGATCGCCGTAGGTATGCGCGTCGGTGAAGTCATAGGTAATGCTCCGCGCACCGAAATCAGTACTGCTGAACTGCGTGCTGTGCTTCAGGTGCATGGTGACGCTGCGGTTGCCGAAGATGTTGTTGCCGACCGTGATCGTACCGCTGCGGTCAAAGGTGATATCCAGCGGGCTGCCCTCCTGAGAGGATGCAAAGGCATTGCTGCCGATCTTGTTCAGGTAGGTCGTGTCGCCGATCACCTTCGTCACGTTCGCGTTGCGGAACGCGTTCGCACCGATCTCTTCGGGATAACCCTTGAACACCAAGGTGAACGGAGGCGTCGCCTGATCATTGAAGATGCTCGTGCTTTGACTGTCGCCGCCGATAAAGTTGATCCTATTACTCTCATAGCTCGCGGGGATCACAAGTTCGCTGAGGTTTTCAACCGGTCCGGTATATCTCGCGATACCGTAAACACGACTGAAGGGATTAATCGGGGATTGCTTGATTGTCACATCAAAGTAAGAAAACGTGATGGAGCTCAGTTCACTACCGATAGACCCGTCCTCGTTCACGGCGTAGTTCCTGCCGTCGATCGCATAATGCTCTACGGTACCGAAAACATAGCCGCCTATGCCGTCTACATACGGCTCGACCCGCTCGACGTACTCGACATAGCTGAACGCAGCGCCGACAGTCACATCGGAGTCGGGCATGATGAAGCTGTACACACCGTTAACAGGCACGAGCTGTTCACCGTCAACCGTCACGGCTTTGATGATATAGCTCTCATCGGGCGTGACAGTCAGGGTGACCTCATTGCCCTCGCATGCGGTATTGTCAGACGGGGTGACCGTACCGTGCTCGATCGTATCTATTAGAATACGGTGCGCCAGCTTGAATACCGCCTCGCCGTCGGAATTTCTGCTAACAGAATAGCCCTCGTGATCGCTGAAGAAGGACTTCACGTCGCCCTTACCGGACAGTCCCGAGGTAAGCGCGGAGGAATCGAGCGCATCCTTGCGCAAGCCGATACGCGCGTCGGACCCGAGCTGATCCGTGATGGTAACGAAGCGATCGCCCTTGATGTAAAGATCGCTGTCGGAACCGGAAGCCGTATTGCCGCTGACGACGGGCGATCCGTAGAGATTCAGCGTACCGCCGGTGTAGTAGATACCGCCGCCGTTGCCGCCTGTGCCCGCCCTGTTGCCGGTGATCGTACCGCCACTGAGGGTCAGGGTGCCGTTCGTCCAGATGCCGCCGCCGTTGTAGCTAACGTCCTCGACCGTATTATCCGAGATCGTGCCGCCGCTCATCATCATCTCGCCGCTGTTCAGAATACCCGCGCCGCCGAATTGATAGGCGGTGTTGGAGGAAACTGAGCCGCCGTAGAGGTTCAGCGCGGATCCGGAAGGGTTCGCGATACCGCCGCCCTCATAAGCGCGGTTGCCGGTGATCGCGCCGCCCTCGATATTCAGCGTACCGTTGTTGACGATACCGCCGCCGGCTGTCGAATGATAACCACCTGTGATGACGCCGGAATCATCTATGCTCGAATCCCTGATCGTCAGGGTACCGTTATTGGTGATGACGTTGCCGTCGGCGGAAGCCGCGGTCTTGCGGCGATCGAGGGTGAAGCCGTTCAGTTCAAGAGTAATGCTCTTGCCTTCGGGGATCACGAGCGCCGTATCGGTATCCGTCGCCTCGACGTTCTCCGTCAGCTTGATCGTCGTGCCGTTTGTCGCGTAATTGATACGGGATTGCAGGAACGCCCACGCAGTACCGGCTTTATCGGGAGTAAGCGTTTTTTCGTTGAAGCGAACTTTGTCGCTGCTTTCGTAAGTACCGCTGTAAGAGTTCGTCCCATCCGTCATATCCCGGATGAAAACGATCTTTCCGTTTCCCTCATACGATGTAACGGTGATACTGTCGGTCGGATCGGTCCAACCCAGGATGACGTCGTTCGGAGAACTGAGCGTTCCGTCTACAGTTGTACTGCCGCCGACGATGGAAATATTCTTACCGTAGAGCCTGCCGTTATAGGTCAGGCTTCCGCCGGAGACGGTCACGACAGTATTCTCGTTCTCCATCGTTCCGGTCAATACTGTGTCGCCGCCGGAGATCGCCAGCTCACCACTGCAATTGATCGGGGAGCCGGAACTGCTCTTGACCGTCATGCTGCCACCGGTGACATTGATATCTCCCAAGCAGTTGAATGCCACGCCGTAGTCGCGGGAGGAATTGACGTTACCGCCGGAGAAATTCGCTTCATCCTCAACAGAGATATACGATGTCTTCAACGTACCGCCGAGCACATCAAGAGAGCGCGCATACACGTTCGTCTCGATCTTTCCGCCGACGATATCAACGCTTCCGGCGTAAATGCCCAAGCCCCTGATAATGCCCTCGGTCTCTCCGGGAGCGCGGTAGACCGTCAGCGCTCCGGCAGTCTTCAGGTCGCTGCTTCCGAGCTCATAAGGATTCATGTTCATGATCGCGCCGTCACGAAGGATCAGCTTGACGTCGCCGTTGAGGTCGATACTGTTCGTGATACTGAGCTGACCGATATTGTGTCCGTTGCTCTCTTTCTTTTCAACGTAGTACCAGCCCGAAGTCAGCTCGGGGATACCATTAGTCAGCTCAGCCGCCTGAGCCGTCTGCACGTTGCCATCCTCGTCGATGTATTCTATCTCATGCAGAGCGCTGAACACCGCTGTCACGGTGATATCGCTCTCCGGCATTTCAAAGGAAGTGTCTTCGATGACGGTCTTAACGCCGTTCTGATCGGTATAATACAGCGCCGTCAGCTTGCAGCCCTCATCGGGAGCGGTCGTCAGCTCGATATGCTCGCCTCTCTTAGCCGATGCCGCGGAGGAGGTGACCGTTCCGTGCTCGCAATCCGCGATATTGATATCAAAGATCAGGCGGAAGGTCTCGGTCACGGAGTATTCCTTACCGGCGAAAACACATGAAGCGGTAGATACCCTGTTCTTATCGATATCCTTATAGCTGACCTTTGCGCTGACCTTGATGATATCGCCGTTTTCCCGATGCTCGAACACCGCGGTCGCCTGCGTATGATCGTCTGACCAGAGCCATTCCGTAAGATCATAATGGGTCGAGTCGTACAGCTCGAGCTTCTTACGCTCAGCCGTCTGTACCTGTTCATCCGTCAGCGTACCGGTGTAGAGAGCCGTTCCGTCCGTCAGCGTCTGACCGTCGGAAATATCGATGCTGTACTGATCCTTCTTATAATTGATTCGATTCAAGGTGATCGAGCTGTCGGAGGTGTTGCAGCCGAGCTCAATACTCTTGATCGCGGAAAATTCCTCTATCTTGATCGTCCCGCCGAGGAGATTCGCTACACCGTAGGCGGTGGCGCCCTTTACATCAAAGGTGCCCCGCGCGATCTTGATGGATTCATCCGTGACAAAATCCGCTGCGCCGCCCTTCACGATCGCACCGTACTGTACAAAGTGCCTCAGCTGAGGGGGATTGTTGCAGGAGCTGAGATCCAGCGTACCGCTCTGTGAATACTGTCCGTAGATCGTCAGGGAGGAGTATTTATTCATACTGTAATCGATCGGGAATCCGTCGTACGGAATAGGCTTCAACGTCGCGCCGTCAGCAAGGATCAGGTGGGCGTCGCCGATTACCGCGATCGTGGTGTTCGCGTCAAAGGACTGACTCACCACATACCAGCCGTCGCCGAGGATCAAATGATCACTGTCGAGCCTCTTCGCCAAAACGCTCTTTCTCTCACCTGCTTCGTCAACATATGCCGTCGTCACGACCGGGAGATACAGCGCGCGGTAGGTCTTGTCGTCGGAAAGCTCTACCACATCATACGGGAAGCGCGCATTCTGATAATCCGCTCCCTCTTCCAGCCAGCATACAAACTCGTAGCCGACAGGGCCGCGCTTGCTTTCGGGAAGGACGACCTTCGTATTAACAGGCGCTTCGATCACGGTGGGGAAATCGTCACTATTGTAAACGTTCCTCTCGATCAGGGTCATCTTCTTCATCACCGCGTTCTGACCGCATTTCATACAGACGTTGTTCACGTCCCATTCGTGCGCCTCCGCCGATTCGGGGAAGGTGCAGCCGCATACGCCGCAATACAGCTGATGCGTCATGACGTCAAGAGGGATCCACTCGGCGGTCGCGTGACCGCAGGCATAGACCAATGCGTATTTATTGTTGCGAACCGCGTTGTAACGGCTCTGACTGTAATAATCCGCAGTGCTGCTCGCTTTGGAGCCCGCTTTGGTGAGAAGATTATCGGACAGCGTGAGAGTCCCGCAGGATGGGCGGGAGTGTAGGAAGCTGTTGTAATCGCCGTTGCCGATCGCGACCGAGTTTCCGTCGCCGCCCGCGACCGCTTCGACCGTGCTTTGACCGGAGATCCCGACGTAGCTGACGCCCTCGTCCTCGCCGCCGCCGATACCGGAGCCGTACTCGCTGCCGTAGGCGTGTACCGCGGAATCGATGATCTCGATATGACCGCCGTTTCCGTCCTCACCGCCGCCGATGCCCGCGCCGTCTACGCCGCCCCACGCATTCACGGTAGAGCCTTGGAGCTTGATATTGCCGCCGTCGCCGTCATCGCCGCCACCGATGCCCGCGGCATAACCGCCGCCGGTCGCCTTGACGGTGGAATCAATGATGGTGATGGTGCCGCCGTGGCCGCTCTCACCGCCGCCGATACCTGCGCCGTCGGTCGCGCTGTCAGCTGTAATATTCGAACGCTCGATGGTGATATCGCCGCCGCTGACGTCGTCACCGCCGCCGATACCCGCGCCGTAGCGCCCGCCGTGAGCGACTACGGTAGAGTCTGAAATCTTGATGGTGCAATTGGCGTCGGTCTCGTTGCCCGTACCGATGCCCGCCGCGTCGGTGCCGCCTGTCGCGGTAACGTCAGCACCGTCCGTGATATTGATGGTGCCGCCGGTCTCGGACTCGTCGCCACTGCCGATACCCGCGCCATAGTCGCCGGCTTCAGCGATGACCGTACTGCCGGAAATGTTGATGGTATTAAAGCTGTGCTCATCCGCGCCGCCGATCGCCGCAGCGTACTTACCGCTCGAAGCATATACGTAAGCGTTCTCCGTAATATTGATCGTACCGCCGGAGCCTTGGTATCCGCCGCCGATACCCGCGCCGGAAACCGTCTTGCCGAACAGCTGTGCAAACCAGCTGATCAGCTGCAGTCCCGTAGCGTAGTATTTCTCTCCGTCCGAATACCAGTTGGTTCTGCCGATCTGAGCCTGGATATCCTCGTCGAAGCGGTCGCCGGAATTATAGGATTTGGAGATCGCGGAAACATGGACGTCCTTACCTTTGATGTTGATGGTACCGGCGTTGCCCTCTCTGCCGCCGCCGATACCCGCGCCGCCCGCGGTAGAGGTGGCGACGACCGACGCCGTACCCGAGATATCGATCGTATTCGCGTTTCTTCTCGCGCCTGCGCCGATGCCCGCGCCGTATTCGCCGATGGCGAAGATCGTACCGCCGGTGATCGTGATCGGGCGGGAATTCCGCGCGTCTTCACCGCTGCCGATACCTGCACCGGAATCATCTAAATCGCTGCCGGTGGAAATGGCGGTGACCTTGCCGCCGTAGATGTTGACCGACGGACTGTAGGAATGAGCGCCGCCGCCGACGCCCGCGCCGTTTACCGCCACTGTCCGGATATCGCCGCCGAAGATACTAAGGGATGAGTCGAAAAACCTGCTATCCGCGCCGCTGCCGATACCCGCGCCGCTGGAGGTGTCGGTCCTGATGGTACCTCCGTAGATACGGATACCTTCGCCGCTGCCCCATGCCATCGTGCCTTCATAGCCGCCGCCGATACCTGCTCCGTTACAGTATTTCTGCTTCTTGCACGTGATGTAGCCGTCCCAGACGGTGATATGCTTCGGAGCGCCCTTATGACCACCGCCGATGATCGCGGCAGTGCTGTTATAATCGCCCCTCAGGTCGAGGGTGCCGCCGTGGATCGTGATCTCACCCGCGTCCTCGCCGTCGTTCGAGCCGATCGCGGCACACGGCTGGTAGGTATCGCCGGAATTATGATTCAGATAGATCGAGAGCTTACCGCTTGTCTTTGACGCGGCATAGATATCGAGCGTACCTTCCTTCTCGACGCGGATGCCCTGATCGCAGGTCAGGGTGGCGCCGTTGCCGAGGTACAGTCCGACCGTCTGACCGTTCGCGACGTTCAGACGCCCCGAAACTATCGTATCGGACGTGACGACATAGTAGCCGCTCGTCAGGTTATTTGACGACCGCTTGGATAGCTCGGTATAGCTCGTGATGACCTCGGGATCGTTGACGACCTTGCCGGCCGCACTGTCCCAGTGGTGCTTCGTGATCGTGATTGCTCTCGCGGCACTGAACTCAAACGGAATAATGGTAAACATGCTGAGGATCATGACGATCGCCAACAACAGGCTAACCGATTTTTTAAATATCTTCATTCATATCACCCCGGATTCGGCAGAAATAATTATGCACGTATTTGTTAAATTATAGCAAATAATCAATAAAATTGCGCATTGTAAAATGAAGTTGCAACAATAAAAGAGTCCACAGTGACGATTCTGTAGTAGAATTGAGTTTGCGGAACCAATTCGAAAGGATCATCACT
>CACZYF010000020.1 GCA_902785355.1 uncultured Ruminococcus sp.
CGGTTGGAAATCCCCTCGCGAGTTCCTTTACCATTTCCTCAATACCAGCGAGGTCATCTTTTCTTGAATTTGTGTAACACATCATTGACAAACCAACACTCTCTATATGCGATTATTTTCGAGGAGGATTCATGATGGAGAATAAGACGAAAAGTACCGCGACCCCGTGGAAGGTGCTGTCTGCGATTTTGGCGGTCGCGCTGATCGCGGTATCATGCGCATGGGCTTTCACGGCGAACGGAAGTAAGGGTCAGCCGACCGATAAAGCCGGGACGGAGGCTCCTGCGACGGCGGATCAGGGTAAAGCGCTGTCTGCCGATAAAATACAGCAGAAGCGAAAAATCATCATCGATACCGATACCGCCGGCGATGACGCCGCGGCGCTGATCATCGCGGCAAAGGATCCGAACGTCGAGATCCTCGGCGTAACGGTCTCCGAAGGCAACGTCAAGCTGGATCAGGCGGTCAAAAACGCTTTGATGACGCTTGAGATGGCGGGCAGTGACGCGCCGGTTTACGCGGGCGCGGACGCTACCTATACCGGTAATCCGCGCAATGTGTTCAGCGTGTTCGGCAAGGACGGCATGGGCGATCAGGACCTGATCCATCCGACGCGTAAGGCGGCGGACGGCAGTGCGATCGACTTCATCCTCGATACGATCAAGGCGAACCCCGACGAGGTGGAGATCATCGCGCTAGGTCCCGTGACGAATCTGGCGCTCGCCTTCGATAAGGACGAAGAGACGATGAAGCGTGTCAAGCGCTATTGGTCGATGGGTACAACGGGCTTTGGTCACGGTAACGCGACCCCCGTAGCGGAGTTCAACGTCTATCACGACGCCGAAGCATACAAGGTTTTTGCCGAATCGGGCGTTCCGGTCACGGTGCTCGGACTCGATATGATGAACGACGATGTCATCCATACGAAGGAATGGCTCGATGAAATCGCCTCCAAGGGCGGTTTATCGGAATTTTTTGCCAAGTCGTTCGGCGGTCTTGTCAAGTTCAATGAGCAAGCGAACGGTAAGGCGTACGCCGATAATCCTGACGGCACCTGCATGGCGTGTGTGCTTTGGGACGGCTTTGTACAGGAGACCGAGGCATGTCATCCGGTTGTGATGACCGAGGATAACGAGACCTACGGTCAGGTCGTACTGTACAAGAAGAGCTACGGCTACGATTCAGGTATC
Organism: uncultured Ruminococcus sp.; assembly: GCA_902785355.1. Lineage (GTDB taxonomy): Bacteria > Bacillota > Clostridia > Oscillospirales > Acutalibacteraceae > Ruminococcoides. The sequence continues at coordinate 1,191 of CACZYF010000020.1, forward strand.
ACCTTTGAGGATTACAACTTCAACGTGATTACTAAGATAAACAGCAAGGGCTTCAGGGAGAAGCTGGCTTCACTGTTGGAGCAGTAAAGCGGTTGATATTTCATCCTTTACTTTCCTCAATTGTATGGCGGGTTAATTCTTAATAGGAAAAATAATAGCTTATAGATCAAGTTTAAAAAATCGGTAAATGCCGGACAGTCAAGCGCTGCCCGGCATTCTTATGCCCTGTTACGGCACCGGCTGTAACAGGTTATCTGTCTTTTCTTTTCTTAAAGCAATTTTTGTCGTAGCTCGGATTGAAGGCGTAGAAGTTCTTGCTGTCGAGCTGATCGGTCAGCAGTCGCAGGTTCTCGCCGAAGCGCTGGTAGTGTACGACCTCGCGCGCCCTGAGGAAGCGGATCGGGTCGATGACGTCGGGATCGTCACAGAATCGAAGAATATTATCGTAGGTGGTGCGAGCCTTCTGCTCCGCCGCCATGGACTCATGCAGGTCGGTGATCGCGTCGCCCTTGCTGGCGATCGCCATAGCGTTGAACGGTACGCCTGCCGCCGAGGCGGGGTAGATGCCGGTGGTGTGATCGACGAAGTACGCGTCGAGTCCCGCCTTCTTGATCTCTTCGGGGCTGACGCCCTTGGTCAGCTGATAGATGATCGCGCCGACCATCTCGAGATGGTTGAGCTCCTCGGTACCGATGTCGGTCAACGTCGCTTTCAATTCCGGCATCGGCATCGCGAATCGCTGAGACAAATAGCGTGTAGAAGCCCCCAGCTCACCATCGGGACCCCCATATTGCGACGCGATGATCTTTGCGAGGGCGGGGTTGGGATTCTTGATCTTTACGGGGTATTGCAGTTGCTTTTCATATACAAACATATTAGCCCTCCATATCCCACGGCCACGGGTCCTTGACCCAGCTCCACGAGTTAGCTGCGTTTTCATCCTTGGTCAGCGGTCCGTATTTTTCTTCAAATTTTTCAACGAGCGGGCGGAGCTGAGCGAGGTATTCGTCACGTTTCCTCAGCATCTCGGTATCGCCCGGATGGGTGTCGAGAAAGAGGTCGATGTCGGTGACAGCAAACTTGCAGGTGCCGATCTTTTTGAGTAGCATCTCGCGGTCAGTCATCGTCATTACCTCCGCATTTACAGCCGTAGAACGGCTTGTGCAGCGCCTTGAACATGGTGCCGTTTTCATAGCCGAGCACCGGCTTGCACATTTCGGGCGAGTAGGGCTGATACGGCACATAAGCCATCGCCTCAACGGTATCCTCGGGCAACGGTCTGAGCCCGTAGGACGCCCTGATCTGTTTCATATCCATATCGGATTCTCCTTACGGTTATTGCGGCGGGCAAGGTTCACCCGCCGCAATATTATCTTATGTCGAAGAAGCCTTTTGGTTCGGATCGGGGAGTGCTTTCACCCGTTGTCAGATCGCTTTTCTGAAAAATATGTGAAATCGGTTGAATCCCGCGCTTTGATGTGCTAATATATTATCATAAAAACAGGGGAGGCGGTAGAATGCTGATAGATACTCATGTTCATATCGGTCATATGCTGGGCTTTGATATGACGCCCGAGGACGTGCTCTACTCGATGGATCGCTACGGCGTGGATTTTTCGCTGGTATCAAATATCGAGGCGGCGGAGTTCGATCACGAGGGACGTCCGATCTCCGATTACTTCCAGAAGTCGCAGAACGAGGTGTTCCGCGATACCCTTGAGTTCGCGGCGCAGTATCCCGAGCGTATCGGCGCGATGCCGTGGTTGAAGATCGCGACTGAACAGCCGGATGAAGAATTCATCGACCTGCTCGACAAGAACCGCAGTCTGGTCTACGGCTTCAAGCTCCATCCGTTCCATTCGCGTACCGCTCCCGACGATCCGAAGCTCGAGCCCTACTATGAGCTCGCGGAGCGTTATCATCTGCCGATCGTGTCCCATACCGGCGGCTGTGAGGAAGCGCGATCCATCCATCTGTATAACGCCGCTGTGCGTCATCCGGAGCTTGACTTCGTGATGGTGCATATGGATCTCGGCACCGACAACAGCGAGGCACTCGATCTGCTCGAGAAGGCGGATAACCTCTACGGCGATACCACATGGGTGCCTGTGCAGACCGTGATCAAGGCGGTTCAGCGCTTCGGCAGCGGAAAAATCCTCTTCGGCTCCGACAACCCGATCGACGGCCCCGATACCTACCTGCATAACCGCACCGGCGACCGTTCGCTGTATCAGGAGTACTTCCACGACCTCGGCGCGATGCTCAGCCCGTGGGACTACGGCAACATCATGTACCGCAACGCCGCCCGGGTGTTCGGTATCCACTGGTATTGATAATGAACAAGGAGAATCGCTTAATCAATGTTCAGAAGAATCACCGAAAATGACTGGGAGCTGTATCGCCGATACGTCGATACCTTCTACCATACCGACGCGGTCAATGCTCCCGTACCCGTTGAGAATTATCGTGCGACCTTTGACGAGATGCTGCACTCCGACACTTATGTAAGAGGTTATATCTTTGAATATGAAGGAACGCCCTGCGGCTTTGCGCTGCTGTCCAAGACCTTCTCTCAGGAGGCGGGCGGTATCTCAATCACGATCGAGGAGATCTATATCGACCCCGAATATCGTTCCAAGGGGCTTGCGACAGAGTTCTTTGAGTGGCTCAAGAACGAGTCCTGCGCGATGCGCCTGCGCCTTGAGGTCGAGGATTACAACAAAGGCGCCATGCGACTGTATGAACGCATGGGCTTTGAGCTGCTGCCGTATCTGCAAATGGTCATCGACAGGCAGCGACAGGAGAAAAAGCATGATGAAAATGTCTAAGATACTTGCGTTTGGGCTAGCGGTCATCCTGTTGGTTTCTGCGATTACGGTCGGATTTTCCGCGGCAGAGATCGATCTCGTACCGTCGGGCATGCAGATCTTTGTCCGTACGCTGACCGGCAAGACCGTCACGCTGGATGTAGAATCCAACGATACCATCGAGAATATCAAGCAGAAGATACAGGAGAAAGAGGGGATACCGCCCGATCAGCAGCGATTGATCTTCGCGGGTAAACAGCTCGAGGACGGCAGAACCCTCGCCGATTATAACATCCAAAAGGAAAACACCCTTCATCTGGTGCTCCGTCTGCGCGGGATCCTCGGCGATGCCGACAGTAACGGAGAGGTCGAAATCGTTGACGCGACCTTGATTCTGCGGTATAACGTTCTGATGATCGGAGAAGGCGCCATCAATACGCAGCTTGCCGATGTTGACGACAGCGGTGAGGTCGATGTGATCGACTCTACGCTGATCATGCGCTATCTGAGTACGATCCCTACCGCGTATCCGATCGGAGAGTACCGTTCTGCAACACCCGATCAGCAATAATCTATCAAAACCGAACCGGCACGACATGAACAGTGTCGGTTCTTCTTTATGAATCGCTCTTGTTCACGATTTGTTCACATTTCATTCAGAATTATTTCATCTATGTGTCAACTGGTTTTCACATTGACAAATTAAGATATAGGCGTACTCAGAAAACAGGAATGTTTGACGGGTAACGAAACATAATAAAATACAGACGTCAGGAGGTATCATTATGTCTGAGAAATACAATGATTACGAGAACGAAATGAACCTTGATCAGGTTGCGGATCAGCCTGATACCGCCGAGCCCGTACAGGCTCAGGAAACAGAAACCGAGACGGAACAGGCCGCTGTAAGCAGCACCCATGACTTTTCGCTTTTCGAAGAGCCGAAAGCACAGGAAGAGGCGGCTCAACCAGAACAGACCGTCAACAATACGGCGGATTATGCGAGCTATGAAGCCCCTAAGCCGCAGGAGCCTGTTTATACCAATCCCTACACGAATCCTTATCAGGCGCCTAAGCCCGCTTATACAGAGCGCTCGTCTTATCAGAGCACCTCACAGCAGGAAACGCCGTATAACGACGGCTTCTATCACAAGAGCTTCACCCGCGATCAGAACGGAAATAATGTGAATTACACAACCCCCTCATATCATTATCCTACTCCTCAGCAGGCTGCGCCGACACCCGCGCAGCCGCGAAAGAAAGAGAAGCGCGGTTTGTCCCGCGGCGGCGTAGCTCTGCTGCTGGTGGTATGCCTGCTGATCTCGGGCGCCGCAGGCTTCGGCGGCAGCATGCTCGCGTCTCATCTGAACAAGCAGCAGTATGAGAGTACCGATTCCGATTCTATGGTGATCCATAAGGTCAATACCGAGGCGCAGGTCGCCGGTACAGAGAATCTTGTTGATAAGACCACCAGCCAGATCACCTCCGAGGTAGCGGATACCGTCGTAGAGATCACCACCGAGGTCGTCCAGACCAAGTCCTTCTACGGTCAGTATATCGCGCAGGGCGCAGGCTCCGGTGTTATCATCAGCGCCGACGGTTATATCCTGACCAACAACCACGTTATCGACGGCGCGTCCTCGATCAAGGTCACGACCCGTGACGGCGACAGCTATGACGCTAAACTCGTCGGCGCCGACTCCGAGGTCGATATCGCGCTGCTCAAAATCGACGCAAAGGATCTGCCGGTAGCCGTCATGGGCGATTCGTCCAAGCTGAATGTCGGCGATAAGGCGGTCATCATCGGTAACCCGCTCGGTACGCTCGGCGGTTCTGTGACCGAGGGCATCATCTCTGCGCTCGACCGTTCCATCGCGATCGACGGCAAGACCATGCACCTGATGCAGACCGACGCCGCGATCAACCCCGGTAACTCCGGCGGCGGTATGTTCAACGGACAGGGCGAGCTCGCCGGTATCGTCGTCGCGAAGTCCTCCTCCAGCTCCGAGAGCATCGATAATATCGGCTTCGTCATCCCGATCAACAGCGTACTCGATATCCTGGGCGACCTCAAGGATTACGGTTATGTCCGCGGCAGAGCGTCGACCGGAATGTCTTTCATCGACTTGACCAACCAGATGTACGCGTGGTACTACTTCGGCAACAGCGAGACCGGCGTGTATATCAGCTCGGTCGACAGCGGCTCAAACGCTGAGAAAGCCGGCTTCCGCGTGGGCGACCGCGTCGTATCCGTCGACGGTCATGCCATCACTTCCGCCAGCGAGATCGAGACGGCGATCCGCGAGAAATCCGCGGGAGATAAGGTGACCTTTGAACTCAATCGAAGCGGCAGCACCGGCAAGCTGGAGCTGACCCTCGAGGAAGAGGTTCCCGAAAGCTCCAAGAGCAGCTCGAAGTCGGGCGACAACAGCAGTAATTCCGATTCCGATCCCTTCGGCGGCTTCGGCGGCGGCTTCGGCTTCGGCAGATAATCGAATACAGTAATAATCAGAGAGGCAGTCCGACGGGCTGCCTTTTTTGAACGCAAAAATCCCGCCGAGGATCACTCAGCGGGATATCTTTCTGTCTTTATTAACCCGTCATCGCGAGGTACACAAATGTAATTGCGAGGAGCGCAAGCGACGTGGCAATCTCAACCGATTAAAAATGTCATTGCGAGGGCAAAGGCTCCCTTTGGTAAAGGGAGCTGTCGCGGGAGCGACTGAGGGATTGTATAAACAGGAGCAAAGCGACCAACCGGTACTCGCTTCGCTCAAACAAATCGTGCAATCCTCCCCGGAATGCCGCGGTATTAGTCTTCTTCAGTCTTGAGCGCTTTCAGGATCATGTTCGCGCACATATAGACGTTGCCGCCGCCGAGGGTGATGACGAGGTCATCCTCCTGTGCGTTCTCGACGATGTATTTGGTGATGTCCTCAAAGGTATCGATGCATACGCTGCCCGGTACCTTCGCGCCGAGATCGGTATTGTAGATATTGTAGGTGTTGGTCTCGCGAACAGGCAGGATCTCCGAGATGATCGCCTGATCGGGTATGCTCAGCGCCTTGGCAAAATCATCCAGCAGCAGTGCTGTGCGGGAGAAGGTGTGAGGTTGGAACACAGCCCAGACCTTGCGGAAGCCCATCTCCATCGCGGAGCTGAGGGTAGCGGTAAGCTCGGTCGGATGATGCGCAAAGTCGTCGGCAACGGTGATGCCGCGCGGAGCACCGAGGATCTCAAAGCGTCTGTGTACGCCGGTGAACTTGCCGAGATTCTCCGCGATCTGTTCGGGAGTCGCGCCGAGGTAGTGGGCGACGGTCGCCGCCGCGAGCGCGTTGTAGATATTGTGTCTGCCCGGAACCATCAGATCGATCTCACAGAGCTTCTCTCCCTTGTGCATGAGGTCGAATTTCTTGTATGCGCCCTTGATATCTCTGAGGTTCTCTGCGTAGTAGTCGTTGGTTTTGCGGAAGCCGAAGGTCAGCATCGGGATCGTGACGTCCTCGAGCGCCTCGAGCGCGTTTTCGTCGTCGCCGTTGTAGGCGATCAGCCCCGTGGTCAGGTGAGCGAACTTGTTGAAGCTCTTCTTGATGTTGTCGAGGGTCTTGAAGTAGTCGAGGTGATCGGCGTCGATGTTGGTGATGATGGAGATATAGGGATTGAGCTCGAGGAAGGTGTCGACGTACTCGCACGCCTCGCATACGATGATGTCGCTGTGACCGACATAGCCGTTGCCGCCGATGAAGGGCAGCTTACCGCCGATGATCGCGGAGGGATCGAAGCCCGAGCTGATCAGCAGCTGACTGAGCATGGCGGTGGTGGAGGTCTTGCCGTGCGTTCCCGCTACCGCGATGGAGCGGTTGTAGCGGCGGGTCACGATACCCAGCATCACGGAGCGCTCGATCGCCGGGATACCCTGCTCCTTCGCTGCTACCAGCTCGGGATTGTCGCTCTTGACAGCGGCGGTATAGACGATCAGCTCAGCGCCTTCGATATTCTCGGCACGGTGTCCCATGTGCACCGGGATACCGTAGCTCTTGATGCGGTCGAGGGTCTCGCCCTCGTTGGCGTCGGAGCCGGAGAGCTCGAAGCCCTCGCTGTGTAGGATCTCCGCCAGCGGACACATACCCGAGCCGCCGATGCCGATGAAGTGGATACGTTTGATATTATCTAAAAGATGATCTTTGTTCATGATGAATTATCCCCTTAGTATCATGGTTCGTTCATGGTAGTATATGCAATAAAGCGTGTTTCTGCTCCATTACTTCCCTATATCTTACCACTTTTGACATAAAAGTTCAATAGGGTAAACAAATTGTAATTATAATGTCAAATCAGAAAAATAAAAGGCACACCTATTGTATAATGAACATTATAAAATGCCATTGCGAGGAGTCGGCGTAATGCTGACGACGAGGCAATCTTAACCACATTACCGAAGGAATATCCTATGTATCGTAAAAATGAAATCATCGAACTGAATATCACCTCTCTTACCTCCGACGGCGACGGCGTCGGCAGGGCAGGGGAGCTTGTCTTTTTCGTCCCGAATACCGCTGTCGGCGACATCATCCGCGCGCGTGTTTTGAAGGTGAAGAAGAATGTCGGCTTTGCCCGCGTGGAGGAGGTGCTGACGCCATCCTCCGACCGTATCGAGCCGGACTGTCCCGTGTCGCGCTCCTGCGGCGGCTGTGTTTACCGCCATATCTCTTATGACGCGGAGCTGAGCGCCAAGCGGCAGAAGGTCATCGACGCCGTGACCCGAATCGGAAAGCTGCCTGCTGATTTAGTGAAAAATATAATTCCATCAGAGAAAATTGACGGCTATCGTAACAAGGCGATGATCCCTGTCGGTCTCGACCGCGCCGGTGAGGTCGTGATGGGCTTTTACGCCCGCCACAGCCACAATATCATGCACTGCCTACGCTGTCAGCTCTCGCCGGAGATCTTTAACGCTATCGCGGGCGATTTCTACACCTTTCTCAGGCACCGCCCTCAGCTCATTTATACGCCGCAAAACCGACGCGGCATCCGTCATCTGTACCTGCGGTATGCCGAGTCGACCGGCGACGTGATGGTGTGCGTCGTAGCGGGGGACAGGCATTTTGAGGATGATACCCTGCTTTATGATTCTTTAACAGAAAAATACGACTGTATCAAGAGCATTGTCGTCAACGTCAATCCCGATGATACCAACGTTATCCTCGGCAAGCGCTCCTACACGGTGTATGGCGACGACAGTATCGCCGATACGCTCTGCGGTCTACGCTTCGAGATCGCGCCCGCCGCGTTCTATCAGGTCAATCGCAGTCAGGCAGAGCGCCTGTACGGTAAGGCGAAGGACTATGCCGCGCTTACCGGCAGCGAGACGCTGCTCGATCTCTACTGCGGCGCCGGTACGATCGGCATGTCCATGGCGGATCGGTGCAAAGAGCTGATCGGCGTGGAGATCATCCCCGAGGCGATTGAGAACGCGAAGCAGAACGCCGCGCGCAACGGCGTGCGTAACGCGCGCTTCCTCTGCGGCGACGCGACCAAGGCGGCTGAGACCCTCCGCGCCGAGGGGATCCGTCCCGACGTGATCGTGGTTGATCCGCCGCGCAAGGGGCTCACGCCGGAACTGATCGACACCATCGTGCAGATGTCGCCCGACAGGGTCGTCTACGTCAGCTGTGACCCCGCAACCCTCGCCCGCGACCTAAAGCTCTTCTCGGAAAAGGATTATTCCGTAAAAGAAATAACCCCCTGCGATATGTTCCCCCGCACCGCCCATGTGGAGTCGGTTGCTTATTTAAAAACGGATCATTAATGATTGATTTATTTGGTGATCTATGGTATTTTATTATTAATTAATAACAGTACAAAGGATCGAAATCTGAGGTGATTTGATGGTTGTTGCGATTATTATTTTGCTGATACTGGTGATCGCAGTGTTCGGCGGGTTGTACTGGTCGTATCACAAGACGTTTTATTCGACGACGAAGGATATGGACGAGACGGACGGCCCCGCCGTTATCATGAAGCATCCCTACAGCGCTGTTGCGCGCGAAAATATCAAGAAGCTCGCGGATACCCCATGTCAGTTCGTACATACCCGCTCGTTCGACGGTCTGCGGCTGTCCGGTCGGTATTATGAGGGCAGGGAGGATATGCCTCTGTGTATCTGCTTCCACGGCTACCGCGGCTCGGCGCTGCGCGACTTCTCAGCCTGCGGACTGTTCCTCATGCGCGAGGGCTATAACGTCCTTCTGATCGACGAGCGCGCTCACTGGCGCTCGCAGGGTCATACCATCAGCTTCGGTATCAACGAGCGGTTCGACGTGATGTCATGGCTCAGGTTTGCCGAGAGGCGCTTCGGCGCGGATAAACCCGTCAACCTCTTCGGTATCTCGATGGGCGGCGGCACGGTGCTGATGGCGTCGGGGCAGAATTTGCCCGAGAGCGTAAAGTGTATCGTAGCGGATTGTCCGTTCAACTCTCCGAAGGATATCATCAAGCATGTCTGCCGCAAGGTCAAGCTGAATCCCGAGCTCTCGTGGCCGCTTGTATGGGCGGCGGCGCATGTCTACGGTCACTTCGATATCAATGCGACCACCGCCGCTGAGGAAGTGAAGAAAACGACCGTTCCCATCCTGATTATCCACGGTGAGGGCGATAACTTCGTCCCGATGTCGATGAGTGAGGAAGTATATGACGCGAATCCCGAGATGATTACGCGGTACACCATCCCCGAGGCGGGTCACGGTCTGAGCTATTACTATGATACCGAGCGGTATGAGAAGATCGTGCTTGACTTCTTGCATGAGCATGACCGTGAAGAAGCGGGGGAGACTGACGATGAAAAAGATGACTCCGCTGAGTAAAATGAGTAAAAAAGCGCAGAAGGCGTATCACGCAAAACGGCGACTTGATTGGAACGGCATAAAGCCCGTTACCCGTGTCGCCAAGAGCAAGAAGGTTTATGACCGTAAGAGGTTCGGTAAACCTTTTGATACAGAAGAGTAATGAAAAGGCAGTACCGCAGGCGTGCGATACTGCCTTTTTGCATAAAAAAGTGCGGTGTTTTTTTATGTATAGCGAATTGAATCATTCGGCTGATTCTGTTATAATTTAATGAGTATATATATACCCGTTTACCGAAGAGTCGGTAAACCTATTCCTAAGGAGGCACAAGCATGAAAACCGGAAAGCACATTAAATTCTTTGCGCTGCTGCTTGCCGTACTTCTCCTGATCTCGAGCTTTCCGCTGACTGCTCTCGCGGCAGAAGCGAATGACTCTGTGATCGAGATGGTTGAAGGCGACGTCATCACCGATTTTGCGTCGGCTGACAGCACAGCGACATCATCCGACCCGAGTATCGCGTGGGTTGACGAGAACGGCGCGCTGAACGCGATGAAGCCCGGTACCGTCACCGTATCCGACGGTCAGCAGGATTATACCGTTACCGTCAGCGATTTTGAGGACGGCACTCCCGTTGTCGGTAATCTGAAGCTCCTCGCACGCTTTAACGACAGCATGCAGTTCTATGACGGTCATGTGTACCTGCTGTTCACATCCTATCAGGACGGTGTGACCATCAACGTACCCGATCTGTACGCGGGCTATGAGATCGAGGAGTTCTACTATAATAATATCCGCGAGGATATTTCGTACGGTTCCAACCATACCGGTAACGACGCCGACAGCGTCTTTACATTCAACAAGGATATGAAGTCCGTTACCCTGAACCGCGGCGAGATTGTCACCATCGGTATGTACCGTGACTTCGATCTCAGCGTACCGCAGGCGGCGCTCGGTTCGATCAAGAACAGCTCCCTGTGGGCGGGTCTGACCGCTGCGGGCAAGGCGACCGTGGTCGAGAATCTCTTCAAGCTCCTTGATAACGGCTCCATCAGCGCCGATCAGGCTTTCGACCGTTTCAAGGAAGTGCTCGACGAGACCGGACTCGATTACAACAAGCTGCTCGACGGCGTAGTGGACGGCGGCGTTTGCTTCAACCGCGAGCTGTATAACCAGAAGCTCGAGTACGATTAGTATGAGAACGTTACCTATGAGATGGATATCACCGAGAAACAGCTCGGCACCATGACCGCCTATCTCGGAGGCAACAACGGAAAGTTCTCTATCCTGAAGAACAGCTGCGCTACCGTAGCCCTGCGCGCGTGGAACGCCGCGGTCGGTACCAAGGACGGCGAGCCGAACGCCTATTACCTGACCTCTACCGGAAACGGTATTCTCTCGATCATCGACGCGCCTAAGGGCGTTCGCGACAGCATCAAGAACCGTCTCCCCGGCTACTATCTCAACAACGCCGAGGGCGTAGCGGAGCCCGACGCAGGCTTCGAGGATGAGACCGGCTGGGTCTATGTCAGCGCGCCCGAGAAGGTCGCTCCCGTAAACTATACTTATGCTGATAAAGCTGTACAGGTCGATGAGGATCTGACTGCTTTGACTCCGCTTGTTACGTCAGCTAAAGCCGGTAAGGGCATTTATTATAATAAGGATGAGCAGGAGATCGGCGTTGACGTACAGGCTGACAGCAGCGAGATCACCGGCATCAACTTTATTATCAACGGTCAGACCGTGACCCTCGACGGTTCGAATATGCCGGAGAAAGGTATCTGGTTCAAGACCGCTGTGAAGGATGCCGAAGAAGGCGTAAACTACTATGTCACCGACGCCGACGGTAAGGCGCTGCCGAGCTACTATGACAACGGTGAGGTCACCTTCCGCGCGGATACGCTCCCGCAGAGCTACAAGATCGTATCCGGTAAGGAGGGCTCCAAGAATATCCTTCGCGTCAACAACAATATCCCCGAGGGTGTTCAGATCACCGCCGAGGTCTACTATAAGGAGGACGGTCAGAAGATCGCCGTCGATAAGGTTGCCGAGCTCCAAAGCGGCACCAAGATCTATGTCAAGCCCGATATCTCTTCCCTCGAGATCAGCCATATGATCGAGAGTATCGACATCGACGGCATGAATATCTATGAGGAAGAGGATTTTGACGCTGAAGAGGGCGCATACTGCGGCTTGATGCCTGATAATTACGCCGAGCTGAACATCAGTACTGTCGAGGCTGAGATCGAGCCCGCCAAGGATGGTATGATTCAGATCTTTGTCGGCGATACGCTGAACGTTGAAGAGTACACGCATCTCTATACGGACGGCGATAAGGAGGGCTATGTTCTCGATGAGACGGAATGGGAAATCATTCACGACGAGAACGGAGCACTCGAGGGTGAGGGCAGCGAGCTCAAGGCTGTCAAGGAAGGCTCCGCCGTGCTTTGGGCGCGCGCCAAGAAGAACCCGAACATCGGCGCAGCGTTCATGATCGACGTTCTCGGCAACCGTTCCGACTACGCAGCCGTTACCTTTAACGGCGAAACGGGGGAGAACTACGTCCTTCATAATGTTACCGAAGAGAACAACACCGTCATCCCGTACTCCGGCTATCTCGTCAAGAAGGACACCGAGGTCAATATCTATCCCCGTAATACCGGAAACAAGGCGGTGTTCGCTGTTCTGTGCAACGGTGAGGCGCTTTCCGTCAATGAAGAATTTGAAGGCCCCTGCATCGCTTCAATCCCCGCCGATACCGATCTCGATATCGCCGTGACCTTTGCCGAAGCACAGATTAAGGGCTTACCTAAGGATATCAAGTTTGAGAGCAAGGACGATACCTATCAGCTTGAGGCTCGTACTGTATATAACGGTCTGCTCGGTATCGTCGGCGCGTGGGATGACCGTATCCGTTATACCGCCTCAAATGATCTTATCAGCGTCGATAAGAACGGTCTGATCACCGTGACCGATGAGATTCCCGAGGACGGCGCCGCTGTCATCGTGACCGCATACGTCCCCAGCACACCTGAGCTTTCTGCGACCACCAAGATCATCTTAGGTGACTGCAAGGGCGACAAGATCGTCGGCAGACTGACCATCTCTGCCCGCCCGATCACCAAGGCGCAGCTGATCGCGCACGGCGCCGTTACCTTCACTCCCTACGAGGATATGGAGCTGCCCGTCAGCTATTATCGCTACTACAAGCCCAACGAGAAATATGACGCGCTGCTCAAGGATTACGCAGAGAATCCCGAGAATTATTCCTCCGATCCCGCTCTTTACAACGATAACGAGCTGGGTCTTGAGGATCGCGAATCCTACTTCGATATCGTCGAAGGCGGCATCGGTATCGAGCCTCAGATCATTTCTCTCAAGAGCGGCGAGAGCATCACGATGTCTAACTACGGCTATGACGAAGGCAGAGTTGAGGTGATCTTGAGCGTATTGGAGAACAGTGATATCTCCTCCGTCGAGCAGGCTCAGATCCTGATCGAACAGCTTCGGAGCTATATCGAGGACGGTACAGTCGATGAAAACGCGACCTTCGACAGCCTTGCGGACGTCCTTAAGACGATCATCACTACATCCCGCAAGACCGGTGAGAATCCCGTCAACGGCCGCAGCGAAGGCGGTTTGGATATCAACCGCGAGATGTATAACCAGTTCAGAAGACCTGATTCCCAGCTCCCGAACAACTATTACTCCGTTGATATCACTGCCGACGAGCTCGAGATGATGAAGGCGTATATTGCCGATCCCGATAATAACTACTATTCCCTTATGGATAAGAACTGCGCGACCGGTTCCGTCGATATCTGGAACGCGACCCTCGCCGATAAGCCCGAACTGAAGCTCACCGGTAACTACACCGGTATCGCTGTCGAGCCTGAGTCCCTGTATATCGAGCTCGGTCTCTTAGCCCGCAAGCAGAACCTTGACGGCGAAAGCGGCAAGGACTTCTATCCCCGCTCCGTCGCTCACCCGATGTCTTATGCCGAGCTGATCGAAGCGATCGACAAGCTCGGCGAGCCCGAGCTGACCGATGAATACAAGGCTCAGCTTGACGAACTGCTTGCCGCATATCATGATCTGAACGGTACCGAGCAGAGTTTGGTAACTAACTCCGACAAGCTCTTTGATTCGATTCAGGCGTATGAAGATATGCTTCATGAAAAGGATCTTGAAGCGTTTGACAAGTACGTAGCGGATAAGCTCGCTTATGTTGACTCTCTCGCTCAGGATGGCGACAGTGAAGTCAGCAAGCTGCTGATCTCCGCCGCTAAGACTGCGATCACCGCGATCCCTTACGACACGGAGAAGAGTCTTGAAGAGAATAAGGCGGATATCGCGAAGCTTGTCGCTATCCTCGAGCAGGTGCTCGACGATCGCCGTTATCAGGAGCACCCGATGCTCGGCGACGTTGACGTTGACCGTGATGTTACCGCCGCTGATGTTACCTTCATCCAGCGTAACGCTGCATGGATGTTGACTCCGCTTTCCTGTAACTTTGCCGCCGCAGACACCGATGAGGATGGTACAATGTCCGTCATGGACGCAACCATGCTCCAATACTGGTTGGCTGATATGCCCGCGAACGAAAATATCGGCAAACCGATCAAATAATATACGATAGTTTTATCTTTGGCTCCGTTGCGTTTGCGGCGGAGCCGTTTTGATGAAACATGCAATCTAATGATAGCATTACTGAAGAGTTATTGAAAAATAATTATATTGGCGTGGTAATCATGATATGGCGTGGTAATCATGATTATGTTTATTGACATTTACGGTCGATTTAGGTAAAATAAAGAGGCAGTCGCTAAGATAACATGAAATGAAAGATGATCGGTGATAAGGTAACTATGAACACTGTAAAGAAAATCAACTATCCCGCGCTGACCATGTTCCAGATGGTGGAGCGTGCCGCCCGACTAACGCCTGATGAATACGCTGTCGAGTTTTTCGGCAGAAAAATGAAATATTCTACTTTTGTCAAACGAATCGAGCGCTGCGCTCGTGCATTTGTCGCTTTGGGTATCAAGAAAGGCGACGCAGTAACGCTGTGTATGCCAAACCTGCCTCAGACGCTGGAGTGCTTCTATGCAATCAACCGAATCGGTGCAGTCGCCAACATGGTGCATCCGCTCTCGGCACAGAATGAGATCACGTACTACCTCAACATCAGTGAAAGTAAGGCGATCGTGACGGTGGATATGTTTTTTGGGAATGTCAGCAAAGCGATCGAGAACGCCGACCATCCCGTCAAGGCGATCGTCTGCCGTATGCAGGATGAACTTCCGCCGCCTCTCGACATGGCTTATGTGCTGAAAAAAGGCAAGGAATACCTGAAATATCCCAACACCGAGAACAGTATCCTGTATAAGAAATTCCTCAAAGGTGCCAAGACGGTCAAGATTCTGCCCGAGATCGTATATGAGAAAGATGCTACCGCCGCGATACTCTACAGCGGCGGAACCTCCGGCGTTCCGAAGGGAATCTGCCTGACGAATTTAAACTTCAACGCCTGCGCGATGCAGTCACGCGTGGCGATCGATATAGAATACATGAAGGGACTGCGCGTGCTCAGCTGTATGCCGATGTTCCACGGTTTCGGTCTGGGTATCAATATCCACACGGTATTGATCAACAGCGCCTGCTGTATGCTGATGCCGAGCTTTGACAAGAACAGCTATGCGAACGCCCTGATCAAGAAGAAGCCGAACTTCATCGCGGGCGTACCGACGATTTTTGAAGCGCTTCTGCACCTGCCTCAGCTCGAGGGCAAGGATCTGTCATACCTGAAGGGTATGTTCTGCGGCGGTGATTCTCTCTCTGTCGAGCTCAAGAGGAGTATCGATACCTTTCTTAAGGAGCATAACGCCTCTATTCAGGTACGCGAGGGCTACGGCCTGACCGAGTGCGTGACCGCATCCTGTCTGACCCCGAAGGATGAGTACCGCGAGAACAGTATCGGACTCCCGTATCCCGATACCTATTATCAGATTGTCCGTCCCGGTACGGATGACGTTCTGCCCTTCGGCGAGGAGGGTGAGATCATTCTGCGCGGACCGTCACTGATGACCGGTTACCTCAAGAATCCCGAGGAGACCGCTTCGACCCTTCGCAAACTTGCCGACGGCAATATTTGGCTTTATACCGGCGATCTCGGCTACATGGACGAGGACGGCTATGTCTACTTCAAACAGCGTATCAAGCGCATGATCATCACCAACGGCTATAACGTCTATCCCGGTCCGATCGAGAACCTTATCGACGGTATTGACGAGGTGGCTTACAGCTGCGTCATCGGCGTAAAGGACACCCATCGTATGCAGCGCGTCCGTGCTTACGTGGTACTGCATGACGGAATCGAGCCTTCCGAAGCACTTAAAGAAAAGATCATGAACGAATTAAAGCTTCACGTTGCAAAGTACGCCCTGCCTAAGGAGATCATGTTCCGTGATGAGCTGCCTAAGACGTTGGTCGGCAAAGTCGCTTACCGTAAGCTCGAGGATGAAGCGAACGCTGAGATCGACGCAGAGGCGGCGAAATGAAGCTGACATGGTATGGTACGGCTGCAGTCTTGCTTGAATCCGGCGGCACGCGGATCGTATTCGATCCCTTTCTCGGTATGCCGTATGAAGAAGAACCTTTCCGTCGCGAGCACCTCTCGGCGAGCTACCGTACCGCAAGCGCCGTTCTGGTAACACATGGGCATTTTGATCATATCTATGATATTCCCGCTGTCTACCACGACAGCGAGACTCCGATCTATGCGACCGAAACGCCTTGTGAAACGTTGAAGCGCCGAGGTGTGGGGGAGGAGAAGCTCCGTTTGATTCGTCCCGGCGATCATTTGGAACTCGGCAGCTTCCGCATCACCGTCTATCAGGGGCGGCATTGTCGCTTTGACAGCGGCGTGATCCGAAAAACAGTTTTCAAGCGTGACACGCTCCGGCATATAAATCGACTTGTTGAGCTGCTGCAGCTGAATAAACGCTACGCAGAGAACGGCGAGACGCTTTTCTATGAGATAGAAGCCGAGGGTAAGCGCATACAGCTCATGGGCAGTATGGGGATGGATGAAGATACCGATTATCCGATCGGAGCAGACGCGATGATTCTGCCGTTCCAGGGGACGGGCGATCCCGCCGCCTCGGTTCGACCGATCATCGAAAAGCTCAAGCCCAAGAGTATTTATCTCGATCATTACGATGACGCATTCCCGCCGATGTCATCGTTGATCGCAACGGACGATTTTGTCGCCGAAATGCATGATAAGGGCATCGCGACAGTCGCGATGGAACAGGGAAGCGTCTATTATCTATAATAAACTACCTAAATCAAGGGGATGAAAACATGGCAAAGGTCATTAACGGATATAAAAGGAAGTGGGGCGACCGTTGGGACGGCAGAAGGGTCAAGGTACCCGGTCTACAGACGATCATGTCGAATCTGTGGCCGAAGCGCACCGACTGCGAGGTCTATCTCAACGATACGCTTGATGTGACGGAGCTCGTGAAGTTCGTAAAAATGAAGAATGAGCAGCACCCCGATCTGAAGACCACCTTCTTTCATTGTGTGATCGCTGCTGTCGCGAAGATGGTCAACGAACGCCCGCTGATGAACCGTTTTGTTCAGGGCGGACGTACCTACGAGCGTTATGAGATCAGCGTCGCCTTTACCGCAAAGCTCGCTTTTGACGATCACGCTGAGGAAGCGCTGTTGTTCTTTGTGCCTAAGCCTTCCGATACTGTTGATGACGTCAGTCGGCTGGTTGTCGATCGAGTCAAGAAAGTGCGCAGTCAGGGTAGTAAGGCAGGCGTAGACGATCTGCTCGATAAGGTCGGCGCTCTTCCGCGTCCGTTGATTATGCTGATCTGCAGGATCGTCCGCTGGATGGACTTCTGGGGCAAGAACCCGAAGGCACTGACCGACGGCGACCCGCATTTCTCGTCGATTTTCCTCTCTAACCTCGGTTCGATCAAGTGCCCCGCTGTTTATCATCATCTCAATAATTACGGCACCAACAGCATGATGATCACCATCGGTACCATCCATGACGAGGAACGAATCATGCCCGACGGCAGTAAGCAGGTCCGCACTGTCTGCGATATCGGCGCGACTCTTGACGAGCGAATCGGCGACGGATTCTACTTCGCCCGCAGTTTGAAGCTCGTGCAGCATATCTGTGACCATCCCGAGTTGCTCGATCGTCCGATCAATGAGCCCAGCGGCTTTGATTATAAATAATCCGTAAACAATGCTCACCTTTCCGGTGGGCGTTTTTGGTGCGGGAAAACTTTGGAGGAGTTAGGGATGAGGATGCGTTTCCTCATATGGAACCAAATAAAAATTTTCGTAAAAATTCATCTGAAAACTATTGACAGTCAAATGAACTTGTGATATAATCTGGTAAACTCAAACGAGGAGGAAACCAAGATGACAGATAATCCCGCCGGTAAGCGAACGGGCAGGATCGCGGAGGTTGCCCCGCTGATCAACGCGACGGACGGACTGACCCTCGGACAGATATGTTCTCTAACTGAGCTCGAACCATCCACTATCCAGAATTGGATCAAACGCGGATTCGTTCCGCATCCTGTCCGCAAGAAGTACCACCGCCGCCATCTGGCACGTATCCTGCTGATCGCTCAGCTTCGTGAGAGCATGCAGATCGACAGGGTAGGGGAGCTGCTTTGCTTCGTCAACGGCGACGCCGATGATGAGTCCGACGACCTGATCCCCGAGGAGGATCTGTACGATATCTTTTATCATATCGCCCTGGAGCTCGAGCGACGCAAGCCTGCTCCCGATGACGTAGAGGAGCTTGTGAACAGCATCGCACGAGAAGAACTTCTCGGCTTTGAGGGGAAGGATAAGATCCTCAATGCACTCAATATCATGGCATATACCCATATCGCAAATCTATATAAAAGAAAAGCCGACAGCCTGTTTCAACAGAATTGTCAAGGCTGATCATGTATATTTTACAAGGAGTTTCACATGAATAACGTAAACGTAACCGATGTCAAGCTGACAAACCCTAAGATAAAGAAGCTTATTATTATTCTGGCGATCGTTGCGGTCATCGCGATCATCGCCGTCAACACGATCACCGTCGTCGGCGCCGGTCATACCGGCGTAGTCGTCACGATGGGTAAGGTCAATGAGGGTGTCCTACAGGAAGGTATCCACGCGAAGATCCCCTTTATCCAGAACGTCGTGATGATCGACAACCGTATCCAGAAGCTGGAGGTCACCACTGAGGCGTTCAGTAAGGACCTGCAGAGCGTCGACACCACCCTCGCCATCAACTACCGTGTCGATACCGCCAAGTCCTACAGCATCTACAAGAACATCGGCGCGAACTACGAGGATGTCCTCGTGACCCCCGCTGTCAATGAAGTCCTCAAGGCGATCACCGCAAAGTACACTGCCGAGGAAACCGTCACCAACCGAGCGCTGATCTCTAAGGGTCTTGTCGAGGAGCTGAACAACAAGCTCAACTCCATCGGTCTGTATGTTACCGACGTAAATATCGTCAACTTCGACTTCTCCGATGCGTTCATTACCGCGATCGAAGAGAAGCAGGTCGCGCAGCAGAAGCTTTTGAAGGCTGAGACTGAGAAGAAGACCGCTATCACCAACGCCGAGGCGGAGGCGGAAGCCGCCAAGATCCGCGCTCAGGGTGAAGCGGAAGCAAACACCACGCTGTCTAAGTCTCTGACCGATCAGGTCATTGAAAACAAGAAGATCGAGAAGTGGAACGGCGAGATGCCCAAGGTCACCGGCGGCAGCGGTACCATCATCGACCTCGGCAGCGTAAGCAGCAGCAACTGATCGATTTGAAAGTTGATCATACCAACTACTCATTCAGAAAACAATGGAAAACAATAATAAAGATTTCATGAAAAACCGTCCCGTCGCCGCTCAGGCGAACCAGTATCAGGACGTATATGGTTCCCAGAGCAAGAGCACCTTCACGACGATCAGCGCTGCTTTGACAGTCATTGTATTCATACTGACGCTGATCTCGTGGATCGTCGGTAATCCGCTCCTGGAGGCAATCTTCACGCCGCTGTTTCTCGTGCTGGTGATCTCCTTCTTCGTCGCACGCCGCGCGGATAAACAAAATGCGCCGGTACAGCCGCAGAATAACCCCGAATCGATCTTCAAGGATCATGATATATAAAAGAGTTCAAAATGCTTACACTGGATTTAAGTGGTGAATACGAACGAACATGGAGGTGAAGTATGAGCAGTATGACAATATTTTGGCTGGTACTGGCGATCGTGATGGCAGTGCTTGAGGCAGCTACCGTACAGCTGGTTTCGATCTGGTTCTGCGTCGGTGCAATCGGAGCATGCATCTCGTCGCTGATGACCGACAGCATCGTGATCCAGGCGGCCGTGTTCATCGTGGTATCGGGACTCGCCCTGATCGCTACCAGGCCGCTGGTCAAGAAGATGAAGAACCGCGCTTCCCAGCCGACCAATGCCGACCGCTATGTCGGCAAGTCCGCCATCGTCATCCAATCCATCGATAACGAGAAGGCGGAAGGCATGGTCAAGGTGGATAATCAGAAGTGGACGGCGCGTTCCGCAACCGGTATGCCGATCCCCGAAGGGGAGAGGGTCATCGTAACCGCTATCGAGGGCGTCAAGCTGATAGTGGAAGCGGTTAAAACACAGTAAACGATAGTATTTGACCTATCGTAAGAATGTACAAACATTGATTATTATGAAAGGAATATATCATGGCAGGTTATATTATTATCGCAGTCATTGTACTGCTCATTATCATCGTTGTTGTCCGCAATATCAAGATCGTTCCGCAGGCTCACGCCTTTGTGATTGAGCGACTGGGCGCATATTATCAGACATGGGGTACCGGTCTGCACCTTAAGATCCCCTTCATCGACCGTATTGCGAAGAAGGTCTCGCTGAAGGAACAGGTCGTCGACTTCCCGCCCCAGCCCGTTATCACCCGCGATAACGTCACGATGCAGATCGACACTGTCGTCTACTTCGAGATCACCGATCCCAAGCTTTACACCTACGGCGTAGAGCAGCCGCTCGCGGCGATCGAGAACCTTACCGCTACTACCCTGCGTAATATTATCGGCGATTTGGAGCTCGATTCCACCCTGACCTCCCGCGATACCATCAATGACAAGATCCGTATCATCCTCGATGAAGCGACCGACGCATGGGGCATCCGCGTGATCCGTGTCGAGCTGAAGAACATTCTGCCTCCGCGTGAGATCCAGGACGCGATGGAGAAGCAGATGAAGGCGGAGCGTGAGCGCCGCGCCCGCATCCTCGACGCAGAGGGTGAGAAGCGTTCCCAGATCCTCGTCGCAGAGGGCTTGAAGGAAAGTGCGATCCTCAAGGCTGACGCCGTGAAGGAATCTAAGATCCGTGAAGCGGAAGGTGAAGCGCAGGCGATCCTCGCCGTCCAGAAGGCGTATGCCGACGCCCTGCGCATGCTCAGTGAAGCGAATCCCTCCGAGAAGGTTATCCAGCTGAAGTCTCTGGAAGCTCTCCAAAAGGTCGCCGACGGCAAGTCCACTAAGCTGATTATCCCCTCCGATATGCAGAATATCGCCGGTCTTGCCACCTCCGTCAAGGAAATGGTCACCGACGTAAAGGAATAATCCAAGAACAGAACAAGGAGCAGTCCGCGAGGGCTGCTCCTTTGTTATGCTTCTGCGTTTCTGCTCTGTTCATCTATATGATGATCTGCTTCACTTGCAACATTCAGCAACGCCATCACAGCGACTCCGGCAAACCCGCCGATGAACAATCCGATCAGGAAACCGATCATGCTTTCACCTCTTTATGAATTAATGAATACTTCAGAATTACAACCGTGAAAACTATTTATTTCTATTATTCCAATTCTTAATTATAAATATGCGTTCATGTTGTAAAATACTATATATAGCGCCGCTTTTATTCCGCAGCGCAAAATAAGGTTAAAACATTGTAACTGTAAATATTAGTTTTGTTACTTGAAAACCACAAGATATTGTGCTAATATCTTAATTGCAATCAAGATAAAGTGTGTTTTAACCGCATATTTGCTTACAAAATAAGAACATTAGGAAATGAGGAGATTAACATGACCGTAACAGTAACAGGCGGAAGCCTTTCTAAAAATGAGATCAACGCATATGTAGCTCAGCTCAAGCAGCAGAATCCCGATAAAATTTTCAAGACCATTGACTTCACCGTTGACGGCGAGTATGTCGATATGAGCTATACCTATGATAACGTTCCTTTCGAGCGTATCCGCCGCATCACCGGCTACCTCGTCGGTACCGTTGACCGCTTCAACGACGCTAAGCGCGCTGAGGTTCGGGACAGAGTCAAGCATTCCATCGACTGCGGTTGCTCTCTGGAGGAGATCGCGTAATCGATTATCCGCAATAGAAATCTTGATCGATTATAACGGGATCACTTGACATATCCTGTCGGATAGTGTACAATTGAACAACAAACCACTTATCAAGAGCGACGGAGGGACAGGCCCTGTGAAGTCCGGCAACCTGCGAAAGTAAGGTGCCAAATCCTGCGGTAGTACCGAAAGATGAGTCAACGCTCCATGCGGTCTGCCGTGTGGAGCTTTTTATATGATTGCTTATTATTCGTATTTTTGATGAGTCACACTTTATATTATAAGAGAGGTATATTATGTCATATTTATTTACATCCGAGTCCGTAACCGAAGGACATCCCGACAAGGTCTGCGACCGTGTGTCGGATTCGATATTAGACGCGATCCTTGCGCAGGATGAGAATGCGCATGTCGCCTGCGAGACCACCGCTACCACAGGCAGGATCAATATCATGGGCGAAGTCAGCACTACCGCCAAAGTCGATTATGAGGCAGTCGCCCGCAAGGCGGTCTGCGAGATCGGCTACGATTGCGAGCGCGCGACCTTCGACGGCAACACCTGCGAGGTCAACGTGTTTCTCGATACCCAGAGCCCCGATATCGCTATGGGCGTGAACGAGAGCTTCGAGCTCAAGGATGGGGAAGAGGCTGAAGCGAATCAGCTTGGCGCGGGCGATCAGGGCATGATGTTCGGCTATGCCTGCGACGAGACCCCCGAGCTCATGCCGCTGGCGATCTCTCTGGCACAGAAGATGGCGTTACGTCTGACTCAGGTGCGTAAAGACGGCACCCTGCCGTATCTTCGTCCCGACGGAAAGACCCAGGTCACGATCGAGTATGACGGCGATGTTGCGAAGCGCGTCCATACCGTTGTCGTCTCGACTCAGCACGACGACGATATCAGCCTCGATAAGATTCGTGAAGACATCATCGCCGAGGTCATCCGCCCCGTGATCCCCGAAGCCCTCATCGATGATGAGACCAAGATCTTCGTCAACCCGACCGGTCGTTTCGTTATCGGTGGCCCGCAGGGCGATTCCGGCTTGACCGGTAGGAAGATCATCGTCGATACCTACGGCGGCTATGCGCGCCACGGCGGCGGCGCTTTCTCCGGTAAAGACCCGACGAAGGTCGACCGTTCCGCCGCGTATTATGCACGTTATATCGCGAAGAATATCGTTGCCGCCGGCCTTGCGAAGAAGGCGGAGGTACAGCTCGCTTACGCGATCGGCGTCGCGAAGCCTGTTTCTGTTATGGTCGATACCTTCGGCACCTCCGAATTTACCAATGAACAGCTTGCTGACGCAGTCAGCCGCGTCTTTGACGCACGTCCCGCCTCTATTATCCGCGAGCTTGACCTGCTCCATACCCGCTACGCGCCGCTTTCCGCCTACGGTCATATGGGCCGCGAGGAACTCGGCGTTCGCTGGGAGAATATTGACAAGACCCTTGTGCTTAAGGCTGCATTACAGTAATGATCTCATAGACAAAGCCCCGCTTTCGGCGGGGCTTCCTATTTGAAATAAGCAGATGTATGTCGAATTTGGTAATGCGTAAGAATAACAGCGTGAACAAACAATGCTGTCGGGCGTGATGAACAGTTTAGTGCTGATGTTCAGGCGGCGTATAGACGGAGTTGCCGAAAGCAATAATAGGCATGAATAACTCGGGGAGTATTATCATCCCGATCTTGAATAAGGTAGGTTTTTTGAAGCAATTGCATAGGCGATTGATATGAATCACCTCTGAGATGATGGTAAATAATCCGATTACCAGTCCGCATGAGAGCTCGACCATGTCGGGAACAGCGGGGATCAGCTCCAGAATCAGTTCAACAAACCAGAAAATGACTTCAAGGATAAACCAGATATGAGCCATTCCGACAATATGATGCGAGATGAAGAGGTTATAGAAGGGGATGAGTGATTTCCAACCCTTTTCACCTGCTTTTTCCAGAATCTTCCATTCGGAAACGATCAGGATCAAATAAACCGGTAGGATGATGAACGCTGTAACGAGGTATATTTTAAGGTCTGATTCCATGGCTAAGTCCTTAAACAATGGTGTAGCTGTATTATATGAAAGAAGAAAGGTAAATGTTCAATTGAATCGATCGGCGTTGTTCTCTGTATTTAGATTTCAAGAGGAAGTTCTCCTGTCGTTTTCCGCTTTCCGATAATAACGGTTTTTTTCATCATACATAACTTCGTCGGCATGAATAATCAACTTCTCGAGAGAGATATCTCCGTAATCGCAGGCTAAGGCGTAACCGGCGGAAACGCTCAGCTTCTTAATCATGCTTCCGCTCCACGACGACGTAGCTTTCGATAGCTGACTGAGCAGCTCATCGGCGTGCTTGCGGTCGGAATGAGCCAGCACGATGAACTCGTCGCCGCCCGTACGAAAACAGTTGCCGATTGGGCTGAAGACCTTGTCGATACATTCGGCGGCGCCGCAGATCAACTCGTCTCCCGCAGCATGTCCGAGCGTGTCGTTAGCTATTTTCAGTCCGTTTATATCGATAGAGAAAGCGGCAAAATCATCCGGAAGCTTTTCTCCTTCGTGGTATTTCAACGTTTTGGAGTAGGCGTAGCGGCTGAGCAGACCCGTCATCGAATCACTGAGCAGTAGCTGCTGCTGTTCATTCAAGCGGGATTCGGCGTCTATCTGTGAATATTCAGAGTAGTGTATGTACATTAGGATGGCGCCGAAAGTTACGGAAAGATATGCAGTACGAATCTGTCCTCCGAAACCTTCCTGAAGAATGATACCGGTCAAAACCAGTCCAATGATCGCATATAAAGAGTAACGATTCTGCTTTGAAAAACTATTACCATAAATCATAAATTCAATAATTACGATCATGATAACAAAAAGGTAGACGATCATATAGATGAAGTACAGCGGACCGTGTGAGTAGACATTGTTTTTGTCGATCCTTGTCATCCAACCGAAGAAGCAGGAGAGTATTTGAAACACGGTGTTTCCGACTAGAATACCGTTCAGCACCTTGTACCATTGATTTTTGATGCCCATTTGTTTGATCAGGGCGATGCTGACAATAGGCGTAAGTGTATAGTCGATACACTTAATGACCAAAATAATCCAGGAAGGAAAACTTTGGTTGCCGCTGAGCTGTATCCCTGCCCATTCTGCGACAGAAGCGAGCGCGATCAATAGGTAGGTAAGATAAAAGACGCTCTTTTGCGGCTTTTTTGAGCCTGTCGTTTTCATGTACTAAAACGCATAAAACCAAAAGAGCCGCTAAAGACAGCAGAATGATCGTTGTATAATAATTAAGCATATGCAATCTCCCGTATATGACGGATTCAAGAATCCGATTTGGGGTGGATAGACGAATATAACGATCAACCTGAGATGCGCTGCAGATGTCGTAAACAATATATATTTATAATATTATACATTAATGTGTACAAAAAATCAAGAGTTAATACCGTGAATTTATAAATTTAGCGCAAGAGCAAAGAAGTCTAACAGCTCTATGAGGCGGATTGATGCTTCTATTCAAGAACAGACAGCTTTTCTGTATCCTATTCTGTTTTGTTTTCCGCTAAGGACATCGCCCTTTCAAGACAGCGGTTTTTTCGTCCTATTCAGTTTTCTTATTTCGTTAAGGGAATCGTCTTTTGTTCTTTTCATTTTATGAATCGTTTCCAGAACGCTACAGCGTTATTATTGACGAGCAGATGCGAACGGTCAGAAACGCCCGGTAGAGGAACGGCAGGATCAGGAACAGCACATTCCCTCCGATCATCAGCACCCCTATGCAACGGCAAAGAGGATCAATAGGATTCCGATCACGATCAGCGGAATTCTCAAAGCCGCTATGTTTCCGCATTGAAACACAGGCAGGTTTCTGCAAAACATCGCCGCGACCGTCAGCGCGATCACAACGCCTCCGAATACCGGACCCGGTCCGTAGATCGGCAGATGATCTTTCTCGTTCTTCATGTGTATCGCCTCATACAGTTAGCTGTTGCTAACTCAATTATAACACAGCCAACTCAAAAACTCAATATCTTCTTGAATATTCATTCTGTGATAAACTACAGTTAGTTACCCAACGCTAGCATTTACTTACAAATGCTAACAAATCATATCACCTCTCGATTTAGATCTAAATTGGAATGCTTTTCTTTTCAGGAAGAGATACCATATAATAGGGATACAATTTCTAATACGATCATATGTATCACGTCTCTTACAAGCACAGCAACATACTACAGCCCGTTCCAAAAGTCCAGAGAAATATACTCTTAAAGCCAGTGAGCTTTTACAGAATGAACAGCTATCAGAGGACACTCTCAGCGCTATTGTTATTATGTGCAAGATCAGTAATTCAAAAACTCTTTCATTCTTATCTGTCCTACTTTTCTTCGTGATATTCTTTTTCGGTATTAACATTCCAAATATTATCCTTGTTTGTTTCTCCTGAAAGAATATTCTTTACTGTTTCAAATGAAGTGCACATACTATGGTCAATATTATTATAACGATGCTGTCCGTTTCTTCCGACACAAAACAAGTTTGGAATTGTATCGAGATAGTTTCTCAAATCATCCATTTGGTCATATGTATCAAAGTAAGCTGGATATGCTTTTTTAACACGCTCAACGTGCGAATCAAGCACTTCGTTTTCGTTGCTGATTAATCCCATTGCGACCATTTCTTTGATAGCCATTTTAGCGAAATCATTGTCACTCATAGACCACATTTCGTCGCCTTCATTGCAGAAATATTCAAGACCGATCCAAATACTGTGTTCAATATCTTTAACCATATACGGCGACCAGTTATTATAAATTTGGAAACGTCCCATTTTAACATTTCTGTCGTGAACATATACCCAATTGTCAGGTACTATATTACCGATTGTTTTCGTTTTAGTTTCATTTTTCAGATTGAGGTGCGGAATCAATACACCAACCGTCATATAATCACGATACGGAAGTCCCTCAGCAATTTTTCTGTACTTATCGGGAACATCGTTCATTCCTACTACCAAATCCTTAACCGGCATCGAAGAAATGACGTAGTCGCCATTAACAGTGATTCGTTGTCCATCCTTCTCGTACACAAGACCTGTTACAACATTGTCGCTGCCTTTTAATATATTGACAACCTTAGCGTTTTTGATAATAGTTCCGCCCATTTTTTCAAAATCAGCGGCAGTCAAATCCCACAATTGACCGGGTCCAAGCTTCGGGTACGCAAATTCCTCAATCAGCGAAGTTTCAACCTTACGATCCTTTTTATTGAAGATTTTGCCGAATATATCTTTTAACACCGCTTTAATTGATAGACCTTTAACGCGCTGAGCTCCCCACTCAGGAGAAATCTCGCTCGGATGTCTGCCCCAAAGATTTTCTGTATAGTTTTCAAAGAACATTGAGTACAGTTTCTTGCCAAAGCGATTGATGTAGAAATCCTCTAAAGATTTTTCCTCACGCTTATGAAACACGGTTTTAAGATAGCTAAAGCCTACAACGATAGTTGTACCGAAGCCCATATTTTTTATCGTTTCAAACTTGAGCGAAACAGGATAATCAAAGAATTTAGAATTGAAGAGGATTCTTGAGAGTCTGTTTCTCCTCAACATAACCCTGTCATTTTTTTCAGGATCAGGACCGCCGGTAACAGTTGTTGATGTTCTTTCGAGTACAACGTCATCATACGGCATCGCTCCCTGAGTAGGCAACATTTTCTCCCACCATTCATTCACTTCGGGAACTTTAGAGAAAAAACGATGACCTCCCATATCCATACGGTTGCCTTTATAATTTACAGTACGGGATATACCGCCGAAACAATCGCTTTCTTCAAAAACGATTACCTCATAATCATTCGATTTATCAAGGAGCTCATAAGCCGCAGTTAAGCCTGCGGGACCTGCTCCGATTATTAATACTTTTTTCATTTTGATAATCGGACGTTTTTGTCCGAACTCCTTTCATCATCTTTTCTATACAGAAAAACAAGCAAAGTTACGCAACCCGAAAAAAGAAAACAGTAAAAACGGCTAAACCCCTCTTACTAATCAAGGCTTTAGCCGTTTCTCTATGCTCGTTTGTCGCTTATTTATCTCTTAAATCTACAGACAGATAATGGACAATACCGTCATACGGTCATCATACTGAATAAAGATAATTGCTCGCTTTCATTAAGCAGCGTGTTTTGCTTTCCGGTAACTGTATAATTAGTTAGCAGGGCTTCTATAACTGGATTTCTGTTTATTTCTTTTGCTCCAACATGATAGAAATGTTCACGCGTTATTTTTTGGCAGTCATTCCATACTGTCGCAATATACTCATTTCTCCTATAATCGTTATGATCCCATGTTGACAGCATATATTTTGCATTACTATCAACTAAGGCTTTGTGCAAGGCAAGCTCTGATTGTTCGTCCCAACTATCATAGTAATCTACATGGCGACCTATATATGGTGGGTCACAATAAATAAAATCATTCATACCAGCCATAGCAATAGTTGTTTCAAAAGGTTGACAAAAAAACTCCCAGGAATGTGTTTTCAATAAACTTTCAACGTGCGCGACTTGGTTTACAATTTTTGTCACATAAGCTTTTGCAAAGCGCCGCGGTTTATGACCATAAGGAACATTAAAATTGTAATCCTTATTAAACCGTATCATTCCATTAAAGCAAGCACGATTTAAGAACAAAAAATCAAGTGGGTTGTGCTCATTGTTAAATCTTTTACGTACGGTATAATAGTAATCATCGTCCCCTTCCTCTAACAGTTTTCCTTCTCTCTCTAAAAAATCGCGTACAACATAGGACGTTATAATTCCAGACTTTATTTGATTATAGAACTCTATAATGTGCGGGTTTGTATCTGCAAAAACAGCTTGATGTGGTTCAATGTTAAAGCCGACAACGCCCGAACCCATAAACGGTTCTATCCAAACAGAGTTCGGCTGCATAATAACGCTTTTTCTGATTAAGGGAACAAGTTTTGTTTTTATTCCCTGTATTTTTATGGGTGGTACATATACTTTTTCATTCATTTTGCTTTCCTCTTTGGTGCTTTGGGGTTATTCAGTTCAGCAGGCAAACTACGGTATTGTAAATATTCATCAAACGATGAAAGTTTTTTACGCTTTCCATTCCTAAGAATTTCGATTTTTCCGAAATTAGCCCAATAATCATCAAACAGTTCCTCTCCCGCCTTGGCGAAAACTCCGTTACCGTTTAGTATGTCGTCAATCTTTTGAATACTGCCTATATTTGCAGTGTTTCCACTACCCCCTATGTCGCTTGCAATCTTCCATTTTTCTTCGGCAAAAAACAGAAAATTCTTTATAACAGATGGTATTGTTGAAATCTCATCTATAGAATAGATGTGCATTTCCTCGTTTTTGTCAAGTACTGCACGTGAATATATAATTCCTAAACAAAAATGCCCGCTATATTCATCATAAGGATATTGTATATTTTTCGTGCTTGTTCGACTAACAAAATATTCTCCGTGCGAACCTAAAGTAAAGCCATTACAGAAACCAGGATATTCTTCATCTCTGTAAGTCGTTTTTAGGTCTACAGCAAACTTGATTTGCGGATTACTCTTTGAAATAAACGTCAAGTCAGGATACCAATTTTGGTATTTAGCAAGTTCGATGTCATAACCAATTTTTTGGGCAAAAGTCAAAAAGTGTGGGAACAAATGAAGTTCAAGGACTTTTGAAACGATTTTAGTATCAGAGGAAATAGTGTAGATATTTTTAAATATATCAATAAATCCTCTGATAGTCCATTCATCGCCCGTAGCAATAAAATTCCTCAAAGTGGAGGCAAAGTCTTTTAATTGAGCGCCAAACACTGCTTTTTCTGCTTCGTTTTTCACGTGTAATTACCTCTTTCTTGAGTTAATATGGCTTGACTTTTCTTATATCTCTACAATATTGTCAAACCCGTATTCAAAGTCAGTTGCGATTTTTTCTAACGTGTTCATTGCCATAGGTTCGTTTTTCTCATTTTAGTAAGTATGTTCATACTTATACCCGCTGACTTGCGTATTTGCGTTTTCGTCATACACTTGCCTATCAACAATTCCCATAAGCGGTTATAGCTGTACGTCATGCGTTTTCTCTCCGCTAAAATAGCCATAAAAAGCATAGTGCATTATAGCATACCTCGCAAAAAAATTCAATAATGAATCCTGTAAATGTGATAGTAATTTTCGTTAATTATATCGTTTCAGCTTTGCAGAGGCAGCTGCAATACAGGGACAAGTCCTTTTTTTGTACGCCTCTAACGTGTCTACGCGGGTTATCTCTTACAAAAAGCTGAAATAGCGCACAACATGGGCAGACAGAGGGCGTGCAATGTCCTTGTGGCGAACTCCCTTGTTTTCGCACTACGTTATCTGTGCCGGTATTTCTATTATCTTGTCTTTCAGTTTCATATCGACGCCACATTTTAAACTCTGTAGTGTATTCGGAATAGTTTTCGTAAAACCCAACGTAACAGTCAACAAACAATGGTGAGCAGGACAAACAACCTGCTCACTACATACAAATCGGATAAAATTGAATAAAAGAATGAGTGTCCATAACGAAAATCCGTTATGAACACTCATACTGGTGCGCCTGACAGGACTTGAACCTGCACCCTCGCGGACTGGAACCTAAATCCAGCGTGTCTGCCAATTCCACCACAAGCGCTTTTCTATAAAAACAGGTCGCAAAACCCGATATTTATCTCATATTTAATTGTTACACCGAGGTGACGTTACCTAAACCCGGCGCGTCTGCCAATTGTGCCAAATCTTTGATACCTTTTTATTATACGCAATTATTCGTAAAAAGTCAATGATAGATAATATCCGCAAATTGCAATAGCAAGTTGCAACAATTCTTAAGTCTGTAGTAGATTGCCTCGAGTTTTCTGAGGGAGGAGCGTAGCGACGAGCGAGGAAAACTC
>CACZYF010000021.1 GCA_902785355.1 uncultured Ruminococcus sp.
AATATCGGTATAGTTGTCATCAATTTCGGGGAGTATTCTATTTACGCCTATATTACCGGATGTTTTTCGCATAAACAAAAGTTGAAACAGCTTCGGCTCTTTTATTGCAAACTGAATATACGATTGACCAACGCCCTTGAAGGCAGGGGTTTGCTGTAATCCTTGCTCAACATAGTCGGAATAGATCTCACGAGCTTTTGTTTCAATCCCGTTAAGTACCTCGCCCATATTATCAAAAACGGTAAATATCGGTCTTGCCGAGCTGCCAAGATAATTGCCGATTTCTCTTGCAGTAACGGCGGAAATGTCACGCTCACGCAGGATCGCTAAGCCTGCGTCGATAATTTCTTCTTTAGTAAATTTTGCTTTAGGGGGCATAGCTTGCTCCTTTCTAAAACCAGCGTTTTAAATCATTTGTTTTATTATAAAGTATAATAATCGTTTTGTCAATAGCTGGATTTGTAACGCCCAAACTCGCAAAATAATAGAATTACCCTACAACTCTGTTTTTGCTCCACAGAGACCGCATAAACAGTACGTTTTGAAGCTTAAAAGCGTGACACTTTTTCGATTTATTATCAAGCTCAAAAAGCATAATCAATTTATCGCTTTAAAGTGTTGATCTTTAAAGTGTTGATTTTAAAGATTGTTCGTGCTATAATAACAATAGTACCGTTGATACTGTTTTGATACTGTTATTATTTGAAGCCAAAAATAATAGTCAGAATAGCGGTAATAACGGTATCAATAGAAGAAAATACTAAACTAATATGTTTAGTGCTAAAATGAATTAAGCGAGTGGGAATAACAGATAGTTTATTCTGAATCACATCTCAGCAGGCAGTGTAACAGCTGTCTGCTGTTTTTATAAGCAGTGATCACGGTCGTGTTCATGGTCATCGGAAAACGCCGCAGGAAGTCTGTCGATACCGCTGACAAGTAAACTTAGATTGATGAAGCGCGCTTTGCATATAATGCAGGCGCGCTTTTTTGAACTGTCTATTTACATTTGCTATGAAGCTGTGATAGAATCAAACAAAAGCAAATTGAGGTGAAGATATGAAAGAGGAGATCATCAAGCTGGAAATCGAGGATTTTGAAAAGTGTAATAACATCTGGGATATGGAACGGCAGAAGGAAATTGCCCGGCAGTGCTATCGCGAGCTCCTTGAGGGCAACCGCACGACCTATATCTATACCCTCGACGGAGAATATATCGCCGAGATCAATCTGGTGACGGAGATGGATGATCCCGACTATACCATCCCCGGCAGGCGAATTTATGTATCGCGGCTGATCGTAAAGGAGGGGTTCAGACGACGGGGGATCGGCAGAAAGCTGCTCGACTTTGCTGTCGCAACGGCACAGGAAGCGGGTTATACGGAGCTTTCGATCGGCGTTGATCTTGATAATTATGCTGCGCTCATGCTCTATATCGGGGCGGGTTTTGACCGGGTGATCTTCATCGGCGAGGATGAGTACGGCAGATTCGTAAAACTGCTGAAAGCGGTGTGATACCGACTTTTCGCTCAAACAGATAGTGAGTTTTCACGATCTTAAAATATTAATATTACAAATATAGAAACGCATACAAAAACACCCCCGAGCGATCGGGGGTGTTGCTTATGTTGTTTATTCTTCTTCGGGATCGATGTTCTCGCGGAGCTTTTCCTTGAGGCTCGCGAAGAAGTCCTCGGGGTCGATGTCGTCGGTCAGCACGAGGGGCTTTTCGTCCTCTGCGTCCTCAACGTTGACGCGCTTGGCGCGGGGGGAGGAGGAGAAGATATCCTCGAACTCCTGCTCGAGCTCCTCGGCGCTCTCGGGAGCGGCTTCGATCTCCGCCTGAGCGTCAGCCGCTTCTGCAGCGAGCTCCTCGACCGCGGGCTCGTTCTCCTCGGGAAGCGTATCGGTATCCTTCACGGGGGTAAAAACCTTAGTGCCGGAATCGGGATCGTCGTTCTCCGCTTCGGCTGCGGGAGCATTCTCGCTCTCTGCCTCGGCGTTGTCGCCGTCCTCGGTATTCTCAGCCTTTTCGCCGTCAGCGGCGTTATCCTCGCCCTCGGCGGGTTCCTCGGGCTTTTCGGGCTTCGCGGCAGGCTGCAGATCCTCGGGCGATACCGCGCCGAAGTAGATCATGTACCATACCAGGAATACATAGATCGTCCAGATCTTGCGGGAGTGATCCTCCTTCTCCTCGAAGTGCTCATCCAGATATTCGAGCAGCAGATCGGTGTTGAAGAATTTCTCAGCCGTCGGAGAGGTGAACATATCCTTGACGACGTTGTAGTAGTGTTCATCCTTGAGCCATTCGCGGGTCGGTACGGGGAAGCCGAGCTTCGGCTTCTCGGCGACGTCCTCGGGCAGGTGGCGTTGAGCCGCCTTACGCATCGCGTACTTGGTGTTGTACTTGTTCACGCGCAGAGGTGTCGGCAGAGAGGAGGCGACCTTGAAGACCTCTTTATCGAGGAAGGGCACGCGCAGCTCCAAGGAGTTTGCCATGCTCATACGGTCCGCCTTCAGAAGGATATCGCCGACCATCCACATGTTGATGTCGAGGTACTGCATCTTGGTCTCGTCGTCGCAGCGGCGGGCGCGGGTGAAGAAGCGGCGGGTCAGGCGCGAGGGATCGGTGGCGATGGAGGGATCCTTGAGCAGCGCTTTCTTCGCCTTCTCGTCATACATATAGGCGTTGCCGATGTAGCGCTTCTCCAGCGGATGGGTCGCTCGGATGAGGTAATCGCGGCCCTTGATATCGGGCAGCTTCTTGCAGATCCAGCCGATCGCGCGGCGTAAAAAGTACGGCACGATCTTCTGGTAGATCTTAAAGACACGGGGGTCGTTATAGCAGGTGTAACCGCCGAACAGCTCGTCGGCGCCCTCGCCCGACAGCACGACCTTGACGTGCTCGCTCGCGAGCTTCGTGACGAAGTACAGCGCGACGCAGGACGGGTCGGCGAGCGGCTGATCCATGTGATACTGTACCTTCGGTACCGCCGCCCAGAACTCCTCTGAGGAGATCAGCTTCTTGTGATGTTCGACCTCGATCTTGTCGGAGAGCGCCTCCGCCCACGAGATCTCGTTGTATCTGTCGCCGAAGTCAAAGCCGACGGTAAAGGTCTTCTGACCCTTGAAGTACGACGCGACCCATGACGAATCCACGCCGGAGGACAGGAAGCATCCGACCTCGACGTCAGCGATCTTGTGGGCGCTGACGCTGTCCTCAAAGACCTTCTCGATCTTGTCGACGGCTTCTTCCTCGGTCATCTCGACGTCGGGCTTGAACTTAGGCTCAAAATATCTCTGCGTCTCGACGACGCCGTCGCGGAACCACATGAAGTGACCCGGCAAGAGGCAGTAGACGTCCTTGAAGAAGGTCATCGGCTGGGGTACATACTGGAACGACAGATAGGCGTCAAGCGCCTTCTCGTTGAATTGCTTCTCGAACTTCGGGTGCTCTAAGATGCTCTTGATCTCGGAGGCATAGCACAGCTCGTCGCCGATCATGGTATAGTGCAGGGGCTTGATGCCGAAGAAGTCGCGCGCGAGGAACACCGCCTTGGTCTCCTTGTTATAGATCGCGAAGGCGAACATGCCGCGCAGCTTGTCGAACATGTCCTCGCCCCACTCCTCGAACGCGTGCAGCAGCACCTCGCTGTCGGAAGTGGTGGAGAAGTGATGACCCGCTTCTTCGAGCTCCTTCTTGAGCTCCTTATAGTTGTAGATCTCGCCGTTATAGGTCAGCACCAGATTACCGTCCTCGCTGATGATCGGCTGGTCGCCGGTCTCGAGGTCGATGATCGACAGTCTGCGGAAGCCCATGGCGATGTGATCGTCCATGTAGTAGCCGTCCGAGTTGGGACCGCGGTGGGTAATGACCTCCGTCATCTTACGAAGGGTATCCTCACGCGTTTCGAGCTGTCCTGTAAAACCGCAAATACCGCACATATCGCAAAACTCCTTTCAAGCTTGCTTCGTGTTTACTGTTCATTGTTATTGCGAGGCTCTTCGGCACGCGAGCCGGGAGCCGTGGCAATCTCAACTGCTTTATCGTATGACGATAAACCGATAATGCATATACTTTCGCATTATTAATAGTATCATAACATATTTTTCCCGAAACTGCAAGAAAATATTGGGAATTCGCGGATGTATCCGTAAAAAAGCGGGAACATATTTATCCGCGGAATCATGGGGGAGAGGCTTCGGCAAGTCGATTATCCCTGTTTTCTTGTGATTATTCATAAAACATTCATAATATATTCACACGGTTTTACACTTTTCGTCACAAAGACGTGGTATGATAAGACCATCAAAGAAAGTTTAGCAAGGGAGGTGAGAGAATGAGAGTCGCAAAGAAG
Source organism: uncultured Ruminococcus sp. (assembly GCA_902785355.1). Taxonomy (GTDB): domain Bacteria; phylum Bacillota; class Clostridia; order Oscillospirales; family Acutalibacteraceae; genus Ruminococcoides. The sequence goes on from CACZYF010000021.1 coordinate 4,359, forward strand.
CCGTCTGTGCTGGTGTGCGTGACAGGGCAGTATGACTGCGACCGTCTGATCGAAGCCGGATTCGAGCTGGCGGCGGAGCGTGACTGTGACCTGCATGTGCTGTGTGTACACAATCCGACTCGCGATATGTCGTCCTATTCGGACGAGATCGAGTATCTGTATCGTACAGCAAAGAGCTTAGGCGCTGATATGACCGTGCTGTTCCACGCGAACGCGCCGAGATGTACAGCCGACTTCGCGCGCAGGATCAACGCAAAGCACCTCGTCACCGGTATGCCGGACAGCCGTCCCAACGGCTTCGTCCTGACCGTGAACGAGCTGCTGCCCAAGCTTCCGGTCACCATGGTGACCGAAGACGGCGAGCGTCTGCTGTATGCGCTGGATCATGCATCGGCTGCCCTCGCCTGATCGATTAATTGTGTAACAAAACTACTTATCATGTATAAGAAAACAGTATAATCATATAAGCTACATCATCAATATATTTCATCAGAAAAGGCTGTCACGGTACGCTTCCGTGACAGCCTTTGACCTTATTCATCAGTTTTCGGTTTAGTATTAGCTTCGGTCGGGTCGTCGTTCTCCGTGCGGAGCCTGACCGCGATCATGTCGGTGGAGTCGATGGTCTCCCAGCTTTCGGCGTCTTTGATCTGGAAAGACATCTTGATACTGTCGATCGCATCGATGTCATATTCATCGAGATCCATGCGGTAGAAGGTGACGGTGTCCACGGCGCGCTTGCCCGGCAGGACGGTGCGGTTCATCACCGAGGTCAGGTCGTAGCCGTTGACTGTGACGTCGTCGGTGCGTACCGCGACGGTGCGGTCGGTATTATTCTCGATATAGACCAGCAGCTGCGCGTCGCCGTCCTCGGTGTAGACGGGCGACAGCTCGCCGCTCTCGCTCTTCGGCTGATAGGGCGGTTTCTTGAACAGGATGCGGATGTCCTTGTCGTCGTAGGCGGTCTGACCCTCGATCTCAGGCTCCTTTGCCGCTTCGGCAGGTGACGCGGCGGCAGAGGTCTTCAGCGTGATCAGGTCGGTGGTTTTGATCGGGTTATAGCTCTTGGTCTCCACCGCTCTCAGCGCGAAGTCGATCGTGCGGACGCAGGTGATTCCGGAGTAGGCGAGGCCTGTATAGCGCAGAGTCATGTTGCCGCTCTTGCTCTTGCCGGCAGGGACGTCGATGCTCAGCTCGGGGGTCAGCATATAGCCGTTGATGATCGCATAGGGTGACTGGACGGTGATATCCTTTCCGAAGCTGTTGCTGACCGTCAGGTGCAGCTCGGGGCCTGCGATCGGGGCGTAATTGATGCCGTGGACGGTGACGGTCATCTCGTTGTCGACGTAGATGATTTTGTCGCCGACGGTGGGCGTATCGTCAAAATCTGCCATAAAGCTTTTCACTGCGGAGGATCCATCTGAATCAGCCTGCCCGGCAGACTCGGTGGCTGAGGAGCCGTCGGTCGCCTCGGTCGGCCGGTGTTCGTCACCGCACGCGCAGCAGAACGCCGCCGTCAGCATGCAGAGGATCAGACATAGCACACGCTTCATGTTAAAATCTCCTTACTGTTATCCGTTTTCCGAATGATCCGGCTAAAATTATACAATAGATATGCCGAAAATGTCAATATCATGCTTTTATAAGATAGATAACGACGGTTTGCTGTATAGCTTACATAAAATATTATAAAATGTTGAAAAGTTTTTATATAATAATAGTTGATTTTTTGTGATCTATGTGTTATAATAATTAGACTTAATATGGAGAATTGTACTATTTACGATTATGGAACAAATCATTAATATAGACCGCATGGAGCATGCCGCCGCTTTATTCGGCAGCTTCGACTCCAATATCAAGATCATCGAGGATGAGTTCGGCGTGCGCGTACACGCGCGCGACAGCGAGCTGAAGATCTCCGGAGACGCGGAGGGCGTGCTCAAGGCGAGCAAGGTCATCGACAGCCTGCTGAATCTGCTCAACCGCGGTGAACAGCTCAGTGAACAGAATATCACCTACTGTATCTCGCTCGTTAACGAGGGCAGCGAGGAGAAGATCGAGTCCCTTGCGTCGGACTGTGTGTGCGTGACCTCCAAGGGCAAGCCCATCAAGCCCAAGACCATGGGCCAGAAGCGCTATTGTTCGGCGATTGAGAACAACACCATCACCATCGCCGTCGGACCCGCCGGTACCGGTAAGACGTACCTTGCCGTCGCGATGGCGGTCACCGCCTTCCGCAGCAAAGAGGTCAACCGCATCATCCTCACCCGACCCGCCGTGGAGGCGGGCGAGAAGCTCGGCTTTCTGCCCGGCGATCTGCAGAGCAAGGTCGACCCGTACCTGCGTCCGCTGTATGACGCGCTGTTCGATATGCTCGGCGCCGAGACCTACCAGAAGTATCTCGAGCGCGGCAATATCGAGGTCGCGCCGCTGGCGTATATGCGCGGCAGAACCCTCGACGACAGCTTCATCATCCTCGACGAGGCGCAGAACACGACGAGCGAGCAGATGAAGATGTTCCTCACCCGACTGGGCAATAACAGTAAGATGGTCATTACCGGCGACGTGACCCAGATCGACCTGCCCTCCGGCGCTAAGTCCGGACTAAAGGAAGCGGTCAGGATCCTTAAGGGGATCAAGGGTATCGAGCGCCTCACCTTCTCGGAGAAGGACGTCGTCCGTCACCGACTGGTGCAGGATATTATCCGCGCTTACGAAAAGGCGCAGGAACGCAGAAATTCATAAATCCAAAGTATGTTGTGATAATAATCGCCCGAGGGCGTTCATATATAGGATATAGATGATGTTAGGATGACCGACAGACCGTCAGCAATCTTCACTACTCCGTATTCACCATCAGCTAACACACATTTTGCCGCTCAGGGCGGTTCTACAGAGAGCAGGGATTCGGATGACAAGCAAGAAGGTAAGAGTTATTATCACAGACAGCCAGCGAAGAGTCCGCGTACCCTCGGGACTGAGGATGCATGTCCGCCGCGCGTGTACCGCCGCGCTGCGCAGCGAGGGCTTCACCGACCCCGCGGAGGTATCCGTCACCTTCGTCGATAACGATGAGATCCGCCGTCTGAACGCACAGTTCAGGAACATCGACCGCGAGACCGACGTGCTTTCTTTCCCGATGGGAGAGAACGGCGTGTACGATACCAATTACGACACCGGCGCTAAGATCCTCGGCGACATCGTGATCTCGATGGAGAAAGCCAAGGAACAGGCGAATACCTTCGGCCACAGCCTCGAACGCGAGGTGTGCTACCTGAGCGTACACAGCATGCTGCACCTGCTCGGGTACGACCACATGGAGCCTAAGGAAAAGGCGATCATGCGGATGAAGGAAGAAGCCGTTATGGTCAAGATCGGCTTAGGAGTAGGCACGTAAGATAATCTACGGCGAAGGCGCACGTTTTCGTGCGTCTTTTTTCTGTCGGATATCTGCCGTCTTACAGTATCGGTCTACAGTAATAAAACATTTGCTATCAAGCGCAAAATGTGTTATAGTTAAAATGTGTAACTATGATAAGATAAAGGAAGCTACTATGAATAATCAACAGAAATCAGCTTTTATCACCATCGTCGGCGTGCCGAACGTCGGCAAGAGCTCCATCCTCAACCGGCTTTTGGGGCATAAGGTAGCGATCGTCAGCTCCAAGCCCCAGACTACCCGTAACCGCATCACCGGCGTCCTCACCGACGGCGACGACCAGCTGGTCTTTTTCGATACGCCGGGTCTGTTGAAGCCGCGTAACGAGCTGGGCGAGTATATGGTCAAGGCGATCAACGAGTCCGTACCCAACGGCGACCTCGCCGTGCTGGTCGTTGAGGCGACCGGCGGTGTGCGAAAGGGCGAGCTGAGCTTGATCGAGAAGCTGAAAAAGTCCGACATGCCCGCGATCCTCGCGATCAACAAGATCGACACCTTGAAGAACAAGAAGGAAGAGCTGATGGAGGCGATCCTCGCCTACAGCGCGCTGTATGACTTCGACGCCGTGGTACCGGTATCCGCCGAGACGGGTGAGGGCTTCCCCGCGCTTATGGAGGAGCTGAAAAAGCACTGCGTCGAGGGCGGTCACTTCTTTGACGACGATACGCTGACCGATCAGCCCGAGAAGGTGATGATCTCGGAGATCATCCGCGAGAAGATCCTCCGACTGTGCGACAAGGAGATCCCCCACGGTACCGCCGTAGTCATCGAGAGCCTTTCGGAACGCGACAACGGGATGATGGATATCGAGGCGACCATCTTCTGTGAGCGCGACTCCCACAAGGGCATCATCATCGGTAAGAAGGGAGCTATGCTCAAGAAGATCTCGACCTACTCGCGTCAGGATATCGAGCGCTTCTTCGGTTGCAAGGTGAACCTGCAGACATGGGTCAAGGTCAAAGAGGACTGGCGCAACCGCCGCGCGCTACTGACCAACTTCGGCTACGACAGCAAGAATTTTGAATCATAAACAGGCTCCCTTTGGGAAAGGGAGCTGTCGCCCTTAGGCGACTGAGGAATTGCATCGATGATCGAGCGACAGCGAGAAACAAAGGCTCCCTTTGGGAAAGGGAGCTGTCGCCCTTAGGCGACTGAGGAATTGCATCGATGATCGAGCGACAGCGAGAAACCTTATTATTTACCCATGAAAAGAACCCACAATAAAGAGAAGAATTCGTTTGCAAGACAACTTCGCAACAACATGACAAAGGAAGAAAAACACCTATGGTATGACTTTTTAAAACCATATCATAAAACCTTCGGTGTGATTTTTCTTCGTCAAAAAATCATAGATAATTATATCGTTGATTTTTATTGCCCGCAGGCAAAGCTTGTGGTCGAACTGGACGGCTCGCAGCATTATGAAGAAGAAGCCGAGCTGTATGATAAGAAGCGAACCGAGTCTTTAAATACACTCGGAATCGAAGTGCTGAGATACAGCAACTTGGATATTCACAGTAGGTTTATGGAAATCTGCGGTGATATCGATTATCACGTACAATCTCGAATCAAAAGCATATAGAATAATGTGGTCGGCTTTGCCGACATTTGGTACAATTCCTCAGTCACCTAACGGTGACAGCTCCCTTTCCCAAAGGGAGCCTTTGAAGCAAGCATAAATGTAAGTTTTTCCATCTACATATTTCACGCAATATCAGCCGCGCTTTCATGTATAATAATAGTACACCAACAGTAAAGGTCTGATTTGTATGAACGCGAATGACGCATGGAAGAACTTTGTCGAGAGCGGCAGCGTGCCCGATTACCTGCAGTATGTGCAGGCACAGCGCGACGCCGCCGATGTGACGGACGGAGAACAACATGAGGTTCAAGACCAAGGGACTGATCATCCGACAGCAGAATATCGGTGAACGCGACAAGCTCGTTTGGCTCTTGACCGAGAGCCACGGTATTTTGCGCGCTTTTGCGCGCGGAGCGAAGAACATCAAAAGCCCTAAGTGCGCCGGCACGGGGCTTTTGTCATATTCCGCACTGACGATCTTCGAGGGGCGGGACAGCTATTCGGTGGATGAAGCCGAGTCGCTGGAGCAGTTCACCGGGCTGCAGCGCGATATCGAGAAGCTCGCTCTGGCGCAGTACTTCTGCGAGCTGTGTCTGCACCTTTGCCCGAGCGGTCAGGAGGCGGGCGAGCACCTGCGGCTGATGCTCAACGCGCTGTACCTATTGGCGAACGATAAGCGCCCCGCGCTGCAGATCAAGGTTTGCTTCGAAATGCGGCTGATCGCGATGACCGGCTACATGCCCGACCTCGTGATGTGCAAGGGCTGCGGCATATATGAAGCGCCCGAGATGGTGTTCGTCCCGAACACGGGACAGCTCTGGTGCGTTTCCTGTGCCGATCGCCACGGGATACAGGGCGCTCGATTCCCTGTCGCGGCGGTCACCGCCCTGCGGCATACGGTCTACGCCGACTTCGATAAGCTGTTCTCCTTCACCCTGAAGGACGAGCTGCTCGAACCGCTGTCAAACGCCGCCGAGCGCTATATCTCGTACATGACCGGCAGAGATTATCCCACTCTGCAATTCTATAAGAGCATGATTCAGATAACAGATAACGGTGACAGAAAGGCTCCGTCCTCAGCCGATCATAAATCAAAAAATCCGTAAGAAATTTCCCGAAATTATTCACCATTCACTATTCACTATTCACTATTCACCGGAAAGAACGAACTATGATGAACCGACATTACAAGACACTGGAACTGGACAAGATTTTACATATGCTCGCGGAGGAGACCTCGATCGACGAGGCAGGCGAGCTGGCGCTTTTGATTGAGCCGCAGCTGACCCTCGACAAGGTCGAGCCGCTGCTGCAGCAGACCGAGGACGCACATATGCTGATCGGGCGCTTCGGCGCGCCTTCCTTCGGCGGCATCAGCAACGTGACGAATCCGTTGCGCCGTGCCGAGGCGGGCGGATGTCTGAATACCTCGGAGCTGCTCTCTGTCGCCCGCGCTCTGCGGGTGATCAAGGGCGTGCGCGACTGGCACGCTCACTGCGCGGGGGTAGGTACCTCGCTCGACAACTACTTCCGTATGCTGTACACCAACCCGAATTTAAGCGACCGTATCACCGCTTGTATCATCGGCGCTGACGAGATCTCCGACGGCGCTTCACGCGAGCTGGGCGAGATCCGTCGGAGGATGCGGATCGCCGCGTCAAAGGCGCGCGAGGCGCTCGAGAAGATCATCCGGTCATCGACCTATCAGAAGTATTTACAGGAGGCGATCATCACCCAGCGCGACGGTCGCTATGTCGTACCGGTCAAGCAGGAGTTCCGCTCTCAGGTAGCGGGTCTGGTACACGACACCTCGTCCTCGGGCTCGACGGTCTTCATCGAGCCGATGGGCGTAGTCAACGCCAACAACGATATCCGCGTTCTAAAGGGCGAGGAGGAGAAGGAGATCGAGCGTATCCTCTTTGAGCTGAGCGGTCTGTGCGCGGGCTGTGCGACCGATATTATCGAGAGCTACAAGACCCTCGTACAGCTGAATCTGATCTTCGCCAAGGCACATCTCGCTTATAAGATGAAGGCGGTACGTCCCGTTATGAACGATGAGGGCGTGATCGAGCTGAAGGCTGCCCGTCATCCTTTGATCGATAAAAACCGCGTCGTTCCGACCGATATCCGTCTGGGCGGCGAGTTCGATACCCTCGTCATCACCGGCCCCAATACCGGCGGCAAGACCGTGTGCCTCAAGACCCTCGGTCTGCTGACCTTGATGGCGATGTGCGGCATGATGGTGCCCGCTTCCGATAATTCGCGACTTTCCGTATTCCGCCGCGTGCTGGTGGATATCGGCGACGAGCAGAGCATCGAGCAGAGCCTCTCCACCTTCTCGGCGCACATCACCAATATCATCGGGATATTGAAGCTGTGTAACCGCTCCACCCTCGCCGTGATCGACGAGCTGGGCGCGGGTACCGATCCCGTAGAGGGCGCGGCGCTGGCTGTCGCGATCCTCGAGAAGCTCCGCGAGCGCGGCGCGAAGATCGCCGCCACCACCCATTATTCGGAGTTGAAGGAATTTGCGTTAAAGACCCCGGGCGTCGAGAACGGCTGCTGTGAGTTTGACGTCAGCACCCTGCGCCCGACCTATAAGCTGCTGATCGGCGTGCCCGGTAAGAGCAACGCCTTCGCGATCAGCAAGCGGCTGGGTATGGAGGACGACGTCATCGAGCGCGCCCGCGCGCTGACCTCCTCCGAGAGCCGCCAGTTCGAGAACGTAGTCGAGAGCCTCGAGGTCAGCCGCAAGGAGCTGTCCGACGAGCTGGAAAAGGCGCGTCAGGCGACCCTCGCCGCGCAGCAGAAGCAGGCTGAGGCGGAGAAAGCCCTCGAACGAGCCAGGATCGACTCGAAGCGCGAGCTTGATATGGCGAAGCATAAGGCGCAGGAGCTCGCCGCCAAGACCCGCGCGCAGGCGTACGCCATCATCGACGAGCTCGAACAGGCGAAGAAGGAGAAGCGCTACGAGGCGGAGCAGAAAACCAAGTTCAAGACCGGCATGAAGGCGCTCGAAGAGACCGCCGATCCGATCAAGGAGAGCGAGCAGGGCGATTATAAGCTCCCGCGACCCTTGCAGGTGGGCGATAACGTGCTGATCTTTGATATCGATAAAAAGGCTGTCGTTCTCGAAAAGCCCGAGAAGGACAGCGTGCTGGTACAGGCGGGCATCATCAAGACCCGCGTCAAGCTCGACAATCTCCGCTTGTTGGAGCAGGAGAAGGTCAGCGTACCCAAGCGCCGCGAGCGCACCGTCACGAAGGATGTCAAGTCGCTCGCCAAGACTGAGATCGACGTGCGCGGACAGACCGCCGAGGAAGCGGTGATGAGCGTGGACGGCGCGATCGACAGCTGTGTGCTCACGAACGTCCATATGCTGACTATCATCCACGGCAAGGGTACCGGCGTGCTCCGCTCACGCATCCAGCAGTACCTCAGACATCATAAGGCGGTCAAGAGCTTTCGTCTCGGCACCTTCGGCGAGGGAGAGAGCGGCGTCACGATCGTTGAACTGAAATAAACGATTGATATAAGGGGTTCTATATGAAGAAACTGACCATACTATTCATACTTACTGCGTTCCTTTTTGCCGGCTGCGCGAAAACGGTCGAAACCTCGGCGGAGCTGTCGACTCCCGACGAAGCGACGGTCGATCAGGCGACGCCCGATCAGACCGAAAAACCGACCGAAAAACCGACCGAGCCGCCGACTCTCGACGAGCTGGCACAGGCACGGTATGATGAGATCCTCGCGAGTAAAGCCTCGGGTCACGCGCACCTCGAGCATGTCGAAGCGATCCCTCAGTACCCCGATATGGAGGCGGCGTGTGAGGCGATGGCGCTGACCGCGGCGATCAATCGCTTCGGCTATGACCTCGGTAAGGAGGACATCGTCGATAAATACATGGTGTACGCCGACGATTGCGTGACCGGTTATTGCGGCGATCCGCGCACCTTCTATGACGGCGCGGGCATCTACCCGCCCGGACTGGTGACGACGACGTGGAATTTCATCAACGACCGTCACGCGGCGCTCTATCCGTTCGATACAACGGGGCTGGGCATGGATGACCTGTACAAGTTTCTTGACGCGGGCTGTCCGGTGCTGATCTGGACCTCCGTGGAGCGTCAGGAGCCGTATTTCGACGGCGGCACCGAGTACAACGGTATCTTCTACCCGTGGTTCCCGACCGAACACTGCGTCTGTCTGTACGGCTACGACAAGAGCGACGGTCAGGTATTGGTCGCCGACTCCTGGTACGGTACCGACGAGTGGGAGGACGCCTCGTGGTTTACGGAGCTATATAACGAGATCGGCAAGTTCTCCATGATCCTCATGGATACATCCGATTTGAAGTAAAGGAGATCAGTATGGATTTCAGAGAGATGAGGCGCTTCAAGCAGCAGTTGTCGGATGATGATTGCCTGCGGGTTTTGCGCCGTTCACCCCGCGGGGTGCTGGCGGTACTGGGTGATATGGGCTATCCCTACACGGTACCGCTCAACTTTGTGTATGATAATGGCTGTATCTACTTCCATATGGCGCTGCAGGGGCATAAGCTTGACGCCCTGCGCGCTTATGATAAAGGCTCCTTCAATGTGTTGAGCGAGCCGATCCCCGCGGACGACGGTTGGTCGTTCTTCTTTGACAGCGTGACCGTGTTCGGCAGGCTGAGCGAGGTAAAGGATGAAGCGGAGAAGATCGAGAAGCTGCGGCTTCTCGGTCAGAAGTACTTCCCGACGAAGGAAATGGTCGAGGACGATATCCGTAAGAACGCCGCCCGCTGTACGGTGGTCGGATTGAAGATCGAGCATACGAGCGGCAAGCACGTCCACGAGCGGTAAAGAAAGCTTTACAAAAGGCTTATTAAGTGGTATAATATTCTTTACACGCATTATAATCACTTTACAAAGCTCAAAGGAGGAGACCCATGAGCAATTATCAGAAGATATTATCCGTATTCCTTACGCTGATCCTCGCGTTCGGTTCGCTGACGGCGATCCCCGCCTCGGCGGGCGAGCTCTCGGGACCGGTCGTGTGGTTCCCCGACGAGGATGACGATGTCGCAACGCCCGATTCGACGTGGGATGAGTGGGATGTCGCGACCGAGGACGAGTACCTGACCTTTGAGTCGACCGTCGACGAGCGTTATCCCGACTTCCGTTTCATCATTATGGACGTTATGCCGGATATCACGGGCTATGACGGTTCGAATCAGGAGAAGCTGATCGGTGCTGTCCTGAGGGCGTATTGCGGTAATGATAAGAACGTTGTGATCCCCGCGGAGCTTGGCGGCTATCCCGTCTATGTCCTCAGCGACGCATTTATGAACAACGAAACAGTCGAGACCGTCACCCTGCCCGATACGATTCGCGTAGTAATGTACGGCGCGTTTGAGAATTGTACCGCCCTCAAGCGTGTCATCCTGCCCGATACGGCGCGTCTTGAACAGGGCGTATTCCGGAACTGTACCTCTCTGGAGGAGTTCACGTTACCTGCGTCACAGACCATCATCGACTGCACCCTGTTCTACGGCTGCACTTCTCTGCGCGAGGTGAATATCCCCGCGTCCGTGGAGGCGATCAACCGTATAGAAGCCCTCAACATGTCTCCGCTCGACCCCTTCTACCGCTGCAGCTCGATCGAACGGTTCAACGTCGCGGAGGATAACGAGTATTATACCTCGGTGGACGGCGCGATCTATACCAAGGATATGAGCATGCTCGTCGCGTATCCGCCGACTGCCGAATCGATAAAGCTCTCCGATTCCGTACAGACGATCGGTGACCGCGCGCTGTCCGGCAACCCCCATATCACGAGCATCACCCTGCCCGCGAGCGTGACGGATATCGGCTCCGCCGCCTTTGCCGACTGTACGGCGCTGGAGGAGATCAAGCTCGAGGATAATTCGGCTTCATTGGGTTATCGCGTCGTCAACGGAACGAAGCTCAAGAACATGGATCCTTTCGGTCTGGTCAAGATCGGCAGCGTCGTTTATTCCTACAATAAGAACCTGAACGATCATGTTGTGATCCCCGACGGTATAACGAAGATCAACGACAACGCTTTTACCGAATTCAGCACCGTCGAGTGGATCGAGATCGACTCGCCCTACGGTGAGAAGTGGATGATTCCGTCGGAGCAGACCGCTGATTTCACGAGCATTTACGTCCCCGCCTCCGTCGTCACGATCGGACCCCGCGGTCTGGGCAGCTCGCCCGATCAGGCGCGTACCGTCTACGGCTACAGCGGTTCCGTCGCCGAAGAAGCGGCGAAGGAGAGCGGCTACGGCTTCATCCCCGTCGGCAAGCTCGTCACCGATGAGGCGACCGGAATCTCCGTCGGCGTCAAAAATGATGAAGAGCTGGTCGTATCCCCGCTGCACGCGGATGACAACCAGCTCGCCGCCTACGATATCTCTCTCAAAAAGGACGGCTCGACCGTTCAGCCCGGCGGTGAGGTCGCGGTCAGGATCCCCTGCGATACCAACACTGCGAGGGTCTATCATGTAGATGAGGAAGGCAACTATACCGATATGGATGCCGCCTACACCGACGGCTACTTGGTCTTTATGACCGATCATTTCAGCAAGTATGTCATCACCCGCAAACCCCTCGGCAATAACTTCAACCTTTACGGAGAGATCGAAGGCTGCGGCGCTTTAGATACCGTCAATCTGATCCTTAAAGGTGAAGGTGAAGAACGATCGAGCACGGTGAGCGCGGAGCTTGGATATATCTTCAAGAATCTCACCGCCGGCACCTACTCCCTCACCGTCAGCGTCGAGGGTTATGCTCCCATCACCTATACGCTGACCGTCGGCGATGATCTGCAGCGTGACGTCAAGCTCAACAAGTACGGCGATGTGAACGGCGACGGGCGGATCTCGACTGTCGACTACGGCAAGGCGAATGCCTGCGCCCGCGGTAAGGGTAAGCTTGAAGGATATGCGTTCAGCTGTGCCGATATGAACGGCGACGGTAGGATCACCACCGCCGACGCGGGACGTATCAACTCCCTCGCAAAGGGAAAAACAAAGCTTTGAATTTATGACATAAACGATAAGAGTGTTCACTGTAGGATTCTGCCGTGAACACTCTTTACTTTATCAAGGATTAGTATCAGACCTACAGCATAGAAACATCAAAGAGAAAGCTCCGGACGAAAATCCGGAGCTTGCGTTATCATTTGTATTTGATACCGACGGCTGCTGTCGCTGCCATTTGCTGAATCACAGCGTCATATCAGACGGGATCGGTACTGTGCCGCGCTGCTTACTGCTTCTTGGTGATACGCAGATTCTGGCGGGTCTTGCGCAGCTCGGTGAGCTGAGCGGTGATCGCGTCGTCGGTACGCTTCATAACGTTCTCGACATAATCGTTCGCGGCCTTGCGGATCTCGCTCGCCTTGCCCTTGGCGTCGTTGAGCAGCTCGGCTGCCTCCGCCTTCGCCTCGCGCATGACCTCGCTCTGCTCGATCATCGCCTTCTTACGCTCTTCGGCGGCGCGGATGATATCCTCGGATTCCTTCTTTGCCTCCGCCATGATCTGGCTGCGGTCGGCTACAATATTCTTAGCCTGTCTTACCTCGGCGGGCAGGGTGTCCTGGATGTCATCGAGAATGTCATAGATTTTATCCGCTTCGATGATGACCTTACCGCCGGAGAGGGGCATGGTCTTTGCGTCGGCTACAAGGTTCTGTAATTCCTCAATCAGTTCGTCTACTCTCATTTTACTTATTTCCTTTCGTTTTTAGTCTGTTGAAAACCTCGTCATGAATGCAGGCGGGAACAAAGTTCGTAATATCTCCGCCGTGATGCGCAACGTTCTTGACGATGGAGGAGCTCAGGTAGGTGAAGCTCGAATCGCTCGCTAAGAAAACGGTGTCGAGCTCGGGGTTCAGCTTACGGTTCGTCAGCGCCATCTGAAACTCATATTCAAAGTCAGATACCGCCCGCAGTCCCCTTACAACCGCGGTGGCGCCGAGATCGCGCGCGCACTCAGCCAAAAGTCCGTCGCAGGCGATCACCTTGATGTTCGGGATATCGCCTACGGTTCTCTTTAAGAAATCGACCCTTTCCTCGATCGTGAAGGTGGGGTGCTTCTCGCTGTTGACGAACACGCCGACGATGATCTCGTCAAACATCCTGCTCGCGCGGGTGATGATATCAATGTGCCCGAGGGTGACAGGATCAAAGCTGCCGGGACAGATTACGGTTTTGTGCATAATACGCTCCTAAGCGGCGCCTGACGAGGAACCGTCCGGCGACCATCGTTAAAGCCGCATATCAGCTTTCGACAAAATCTTCATGACGATATGTGCTTACCTTTATTTTACCATAGGTACGCTCCCTGTCAAGAGTAAAGTTGTAATATTTTTGTAATAATTCGTCATTTAATGCACTTTCACAAATAATGACTCCCGTTTTCTTCATCCTTTGTGCAATAAGCGGCATGGCTTCTTGCAAAAGCCCCCTGTTATACGGAGGATCAAGAAAGGCGACGTCAAACTCGCGGGAGGTGTTCCGTAGGAATGCGAGCGAATCCACGCACATCACCGTGCCTAAATGTTGCAGGTTTGTAACCTTTAGGTTGCGTTCGATGACAGCCGCCGCTTTCTTGCTCATATCGAGGAAAAGGGCGCTTCTTGCGCCGCGGGAGAGGGCTTCGATCCCCATCTGTCCGCTGCCCGCGAATACATCGATGAAGTCGCGCCCCTCCACCTCGAACTGGATGGATGAAAAGACGGCTTCCTTCACTTTATCGGTCGTAGGGCGGACGATATCGTCACCCTTCAATGTTTCCAGTACCCTGCCTCGCGCAGAGCCGGTGATCACACGCATAAAAATCCTCCTTATTAAGTTAGGAGTTAGGAGTGAGGAGTTAGGAATCATGGAAAAGCCTGTCGGCTTTTGGATTGGTATAACGTCTGCTTTTCAAATGTTTGCGATCCTGCATGGGTGCGGTGCGAATGTCCCTGCGGGACGCGGGTCGTCTTGGAAGCCGACCCCTACAACTCTATGCGACGTTTATATAATTCCTAACTCCTCATTCCTCATTCCTAACTCCTAACTATTCCAGGTTTCCCGTCAGCAGCATGGCGGCGCACAGGGCGGCGACAGGTGCCGTTTGCGCGCGTAATATCCGCTTGCCGAGGGTGGCGATCCGGACGCCGTGATCGCTCAGGAAGTCGATCTCCTCCTGCTCGAAGCCGCCTTCCGCACCGGTGATCAGCGCGAGGTGCTTCTCATCGCCCTTGATAAGGGCGCTCAGCTTCTCGCCGCCGCACTCGTAGAATACGACGGATGTGTCCGCGTCAGCGGTCGCTTCGGGAATATCCTTCAGATCGATACAGGGATTGACGCGGGGGATGACGCCGCGGCGGGACTGTGAGGCGGCGTTATCGGCGATCTTCTGCCATCGGGCGACCTTCTTCACCATGCTCTTGTCGTCGGGACGGGAGATGCACCGCGCCGAGAGGAAGGGCGTGATCTCGTACGCGCCCAGCTCGACCGCCTTTTGCACCACATCGTCGAGCTTGTCGCCCTTCATCAGCGCGATATAGAGCGAGACCCGCGTGCCGGGCTCCTGTTCGCAGACGGTGGAGCTGAGGATCCGCACGGTCACATTATCGCGCGTGATCTCGGTGATCTCGCAGTCGTGCCGTCTTCCGTCGGGGGTACAGAGGGTCAGCGCCTCGCCGACCCGCATCCTCAGAGAGCGGGAGATATGCGCCGCGTCCTCGCCGGTGACGGTGTAATATTCGGTTGTGATCGCGTCGTTCGCAAAAAACCAAGCCATGATCGTTCCTCGTATTGATATTATAATTGTAAACAAATTCTAACAAATTTGTCGGATGATTGCAATAGGGAAAAGTCGGGGGTATAATAGAATAAATGAATTGACTTCGTCATGATGAATGGAGGACGCTGTGAAAACATCGGAATTACTGGAGCTGTTGGCTCGGGAGAATATTGAAGAGAAGGAGCTGCCGACCCTGCTGGTCAATGCGCTGACCAAGGCGAAGAAGCGTGTGGCGACTGCCGAGAGCTGCACCGGCGGGATGATCTCCGCCGCGATCACCTCGGTATCGGGCGCCTCGGGCGTATTCGACTGTGGGGTATGTTCTTACGCGAACTTTATCAAGCACAAGGTCGTCGGCGTGCGTGAAGAAACGCTGAATACCTACGGCGCGGTATCGGATAAGACCGCCGCCGAGATGGCGCGCGGCGTCCGCCTGCTGTCGGGCGCGGATATCGGCGTCAGCACGACCGGTATCGCGGGGCCTCTGGGCGGAACGCCATACAAGCCCGTGGGGCTGGTTTATGTAGGTATCAGCACCGCGATGGGGCTGCATACCGAGAAGCTGCTGCTCGGTGAGAACAACGCCGACCGCGAACGCATCCGCGAGCTCGCCGTATCCGCCGCGCTCTTCTTCGCTCTCAAGGAGCTCGAAAAGCTGTGAGCGGCGCTTTCATGACGGAAACGGAGAGCGAATCCTCCCCTTCCTGATATCCGCATTTTATCCTCTTTGTCATTACTTATCCTACCCGTCGGTTTCGGCGGGCTTTTTCTTTGCGATTTCGGATGGTTTTTCATAAAAAAGGTTGTATTTTAATAATCTGTATGTTAAAATGTATAAGAATACTATCGGATAGTATGCTCCATATGAGCAATCTGATAAAAATTTAATCATGACAGGAGTTGAAATTATGGCAAGAGTTTCCGGTGTGCTCATGCCCATCACCTCTTTACCGTCGCCGTACGGAATCGGTACGATCGGCAAAGAGGCTCGCAAGTTCGCCGATTTCCTGAAGAAGGCAGGTCAGTCGATCTGGCAGATTCTGCCCGTCGGCCCGACCAGCTACGGCGACAGCCCCTACCAGTCCTTCTCGACCTATGCGGGCAATCCGTATATGATCGACCTCGACACCCTCGTCAGCGAGGGTCTGCTCACCAAGAAGCAGATCAAATCGTTCAACTGGGGTGATAACGATGAGGAGATCGACTACGGCGTGATCTACGACAGCCGTTTTAAGGTCTTGAGGCTTGCTTACGCAAAGTTTAAGGAGGGCGACCAGAAGGCGTTTAACTCCTTTAAGCGTAAAAACGCGAAGTGGATCAAGGACTATGCCCTGTATATGGCTGTCAAGCTCAGCTTCGGCAATAAGGCGTGGCCCGAGTGGGAGGATGAGAGCATCCGCCTGCGTGACGAGAAGGCGATCAACCGCTATACCCGCAAGTTCAGGGGTGAGATCGACTTCTGGAAGTGGCTCCAGTTCGAGTTCTATAAGCAGTGGGAGGACTTCCGCGCTTATGTCAACGGCAAGGGCATCAAGATCTTAGGCGATATGCCCATCTATGTCGCGATGGACTCCGCCGATACCTGGGCGAACCCCGAGGTGTTCTGGCTCGACGAGGAGCGTAAGCCCGTCTGCGTCGCAGGCTGCCCGCCCGATTACTTCTCCGAGACCGGTCAGCTCTGGGGCAACCCGCTGTATAACTGGGATTACTTAAAGAGCACCGGCTATGACTGGTGGATGGGCCGCATCGCCGCCGCCGACAAGCTCTTTGACATCACCCGTATCGACCACTTCCGCGCCTTCGATACCTACTATGCGATCCCCTTCGGCGCTGAGAACGCCATCGTCGGCGAGTGGAAGAACGGCCCCGGCATCGACTTCTTCAACGTTATGCGTGAGAAGCTCGGTGAGATCGAGATCGTCGCCGAGGATCTGGGCGAGCTGTTCGACAGCGTTCAGGAGCTGCTGGATGAGAGCGGCTATCCCGGCATGAAGGTGCTCGAGTTCGCCTTTGCGGACGACGATACCAACAACTTCCTCCCCCATAACTATACCGAGAACTGCGTCGTCTATACCGGAACCCACGACAATGACACCGTCATGGGCTGGTACGAGCAGGCAGAAGGCTGGGAGAAGGAGCACTGCAACAAGTACATGGCTGATTTCGTCGGCATGAAGTTCGGCGATGAGGTCAACTGGAAATTCATTGAAGCAGCCTATAAGAGTGTAGCGAACTACGCGATCATCCAGATGCAGGACATCTTAGGTCTGGGCACCGAGGCGAGGATCAACATCCCCTCTACCCTCGGCGGTAACTGGGCTTGGAGGATGCGTAAGGACGCTGTCACCAAGGATATCACAGAAAGACTCTACAACCTTTCAAAAACATATTCACGATTGGAGGACTAAACAATGGCGATTACTATGGATCAGATCACTGCGATCGCTAAAGCCGCTTATTGTAAAAAGCCGAAGGATCTTACCACCGAGCAGCTGCACCTTGTCATCGGTAAGGCTGTCATGGGTGAGATCGCCGACAACTGGCGCAAGAGCAAGAAAAAGCATGAGGAGAGCCGCAGAGCCTACTACTTCTCGGCTGAGTTCCTGATGGGCAGAATGTTCTTTAACAATCTGTACTGCTTAGGGATTCTCGACGAGGTAAGAGATCTGCTGAAGAGCAAGGGCATCGATATCAACCGCTTTGAAGATATCGAGGACGCCGCTCTGGGTAACGGCGGTCTGGGCAGACTGGCTGCCTGCTTCCTCGATTCCGCCGCGACTCAGGAAGTCCCGCTGGACGGCTACGGCATCTTCTATCGCTACGGTCTGTTCAAGCAGCTGATCAAGGACGGCTACCAGGTAGAGGTCGCCGATAACTGGCTCAAGTATGCCGATCCGTGGTGCATCCGCCGCGTCGATCAGGCTCAGATCGTCAACTTTGCCGACAGCACCGTCGTCGCCGTTCCTTACGATATGGCGATCATCGGCTACGGCACCAAGAACATCAACACCCTGCGTATGTGGCAGGCTGAGCCCGTGGAAGAATTCAACTTCCTCGCGTTCAACGAAGGCCGCTATGACGACGCTGTCAAGAATAAGAACAACTGCGAGAACATCTCCCGCGTGCTCTATCCCAACGACAGCAGCTACGAGGGCAAGATCCTCAGATTGAAGCAGCAGTACTTCTTCTCCTCCGCTTCCCTGCAGGATATCCTCCGCAGATATAAGAACAAGTACGGCACCGATTTCTCGCACTTTGCGGAGATGACTACCATCCAGCTCAACGATACCCATCCCGTTATCTCCATCCCCGAGCTGATCCGTCTGCTCGGTAACGAGGGCGTCGACTTTGATCAGGCGTTCGATATCGCGCAGAAGACCTTCAACTACACCAACCACACCGTCATGTCCGAGGCGCTGGAGAAGTGGGACAACGGTCTGATGAAGATGGTCATCCCCGAGGTGTACGGCATCATCGAGCGCATCAACGATCGTCAGTGGCACGACCTCAAGTATAAGGGCGTCGAGGAGCATAACATCAACGCCATGCGCATCATGTGGGACGGCAAGGTCCATATGGCTCGTCTTGCGATGTATGTCTCCAGCTACGTCAACGGCGTTGCGTGGATCCATACCGAGATCCTCAAGAACGACGTCCTCAAGGAGTGGTACTGGGTCTATCCGGAGCGCTTCCAGAACAAGACCAACGGTATCACCCAGCGTCGCTGGCTCGGTCTGTGCAACCCCGAGCTCGCTTCCTTCATCACCGAGCGTATCGGCTCCGGCTGGCTCAAGGATATGAGCAAGATGGATAAGCTCGAGGAGTATATCAACCCCGAGTCCGTCAAGGAGTTTAACAAGATCAAGTATCAGAAGAAGAAGCAGCTCGCCGCCTACATCAAGAAGAAGGATGACATCGAGGTCAACCCGAAGTTCATCTTCGATATCCAGGTCAAGCGTCTGCATGAGTATAAGCGTCAGCTGCTCAACGCCTTCTCCATCATGTGGATCTACTTCCGCATCAAGAGCGGTCAGCTGCCCGACTTCCAGCCGACCTGCTTCATCTTCGGCGCGAAGGCTGCTCCCGGCTACAAGAGAGCGAAGGCGATCATCAAGTACATCAACGAGATCGCGAACCTCGTCAACAACGATCCCGATACCAAGGATAAGCTGCAGGTCGTATTCGTCAGCAACTACAACGTTTCCTACGCTGAGAAGCTGGTCGTAGCGGCGGATATCTCCGAGCAGACCTCCACCGCGGGCACCGAGGCTTCCGGTACCGGTAACATGAAGTTCATGTTCAACGGCGCTGTGACCTTAGGCACCTACGACGGCGCGAACGTCGAGATCGCCCAGCAGGCAGGCGAGGAGAACGAGTATATCTTCGGCGGCAGAGTCGAGGATATCGATCGCCTCAAGAAGGAGGGCTACGACGCGAGAGCACTGTATAACTCCAACCCGATGATCAAGCGTGTTGTCGATACCCTGATCGACGGTACCTTCAACGACAACGGCGCCCAGGGCGAGGGCAGCTTCGCCGAGCTGCACAACGCGCTCATCAACGGCACCAACTGGCACCACGCCGATCATTACTTCCTGCTCTATGATCTGCCGGATTATGTCGCGAAGAAGCTGCAGGCGAACAACGATTACAAGGATCGTATCGCCTTCGGTACCAAGTGCCTCAAGAACGTAGCGCACTGCGGCACCTTCAGCTCCGACCGCACCATCCTCCAGTATGCAACCGAGATCTGGAAGGTAAAATAATCTTTTGATCCACAGAGCCGGTATCCCCATGCAGAGATCCCGGCTCTGAATAATTTTTGATCTGTACCGCGGCGGTACCGGGGCGGACTGTCCCATCTGCAGCGGCTCCGGCATGAGCATGTGTACCGGCTGCATGGGCACCGGCAAGGTTCTGTAGCGTAATCTCAAATTGAATAACGGATAAAACAGAAGCGGCGCCCCGTGGTGGAGCGCCGCTTCTGTCGGATATATTCTCAAGGAGTAGTGGAGATCGGGTTGAAAATCCTTTTACAGGTCAGACGATCATTACAGCTCGTCGTCGTTCTTGACTCTGCCGCAGGATACGGGCAGGTTGCCGTTGCGGGCGCGGATCGCGTCGATGAACGCCTTCTCGCCTTTGTCGCGGCGGAGAGAAACGTGGTACCTGAGCTCGTATATGCTGCCCATCTGGACGGTCTTGACGGTGATGACCTCGTGCTTGGTGGTGAATTCCTTGAAGATGTCGTCGAATAAGCCTTCATAGTCGAGGTTCTCGGGGATCTCGATACGCAGCTCCTTCTTGGCGGTGTTGCCGAAGGGAGTGGAGAAGAGGATCAGCCATACGATGCATACGATGACCGCGCCGAAAACCGCGAAGGTGACGTAGCCGGTGCCGCAGGCAAGTCCGATTGCCATGCTCAGCATGATCGCGAGGATCTCACGCGCGTTTCCGGGCTGTGAGCGGAAGCGTACCAGCGAGAACACGCCGACGACCGCGATGCCGGTGCCGAGGTTGCCGTTGACCATGAGGATGAGCATGGATACGATGGGCGGCAGCAGCGCTAAGGTCACGGCAAAGTTCTTGGAGCAGTAGCTCTTGAACATATATACCAGTGATGAGAGGATGCCCAGTCCGAGGGCAACGCCTGTTACGATAAGTCCCTGTACGACGGTGATCGCGTCGCCGGTGAAGATAGAGTTGAATGTCATGATATTTCCTCCTTGAATCTCATATTATTCGGATGCTTGTATCCCTGTTATGATTGTTTTTTTTCGATTAAAAACCGCTCGCCATGCGGATCTGTCTTTGTACGTGAGCGGTGCCGAACTTGGAGAAGCTGTGCGGGAAGATGTTCTTCTCACTGAGTACATGCGCCAGCCACAGGGGCATCGCGCCGGGGATCTTGATCTCCATGAGCACTGCGTCGGGGTCGAGTACCTTATGTCCCGGCGCCTGACTCTCGAGTCGGGTGTCGTCGTAGCGGGAGGTGATGTCGCGGTCGAAGGTGATCCGCAGGTCGGGGTCGGTATTGCCCGCCCATGCGACGCGCTTGTAGCTGATGAACGCCTTCGGAGCGAGTCGGTAGCGGCGTACCATGTAGTCGATCTCGGCGGGGATGTTGCCCTCGAGGTGCTCCGGCAGGCTGCCGCCGTTGATGTAGCGGTAGGCTTCATTCAGCTTCATGCTGACCCTGCGCTTGTAGACGATGCCGCGGTACTTCTTCTTGATCTCGAAGAACACGGTGCTGTCGGACTTGGGGGTGCCGTAGGAGCGGAGCCTCAGCTTTTCTTTATAAGCGGGTTTTCTCAGCGAGGTCTCGATCAGCTCGTCGTCGCTGTTGTCGAAGTAGATGTTGCGGATCTCGGTCTCGCCGTACCGGTCGACGTGCATGTAGGGCGCGATCGCCTGTACCAGATATTCGTACTGCTCGCGGGTGAGCATGTATTTCTTCTCGACGCGTTGAAAGATGTAAGTAAAAGCCATGGTGAAGCTCCTTTCTGTGTTTAATATTCGGTTGAGATTGCGGCGTCGTAACCGTGGGTTACTCCTCGCAATGACCGAATCGGTGTTGTTTTTCTGTTATGGCTTTAGTATAAAGGGGCTTTGTGTGGCAAAAATGGTGGAAATATGAACAAATTATGAACGGACAGGGGAGTTTGTGTGAAGTAGCGGTTCTCAGTGAGATTTTACACGCATAGATTTAATTTGACTAATGATCAAAAATACGATATAATAAATAAGTATCTATTTATTACACCGACGACGAATCGAAGGAAGTGATCTCATGTCAAACATCAATAATAACGATTTAAGGATCCGTCAGCTCGCGCAGGAATGTCTGGAGCGCGGCAATATTGACAAGGATCTGTACACGAAATATAACGTCAATATCGGACTGCGTGACCTTAACGGTAAGGGCGTACTGACGGGACTCACCGACGTCAGCGAGATCCGCCAGAACAAGATCGTCGACGGAAAGACAGTTCCTACCGACGGCAAGCTCTTCTATCGCGGTATCAACGTAGAGGATATCATCGCCGGCTGTCTGCGCGACAACCGCCTCGGTTTCGAGGAGGTCGTGTACCTGCTCTTGTTCTCGAAGCTCCCGACTGCGGAGGAGCTCGGCGACTTCATGGAGCTGCTCTCCGACGCCCGCGTTCTGCCTAAGCACTTCGTCCGCGACGTCATCCTCAAGGCGTCCGGCAGCGATATGATGACCGCCCTCGCGAAGGCGGTGCTGACACTCGCCTCTTATGACCACGACGTCATGAACCTGAGCATGGAGAACGTCCTGCGCCAGTGCCTCAAGCTGATCTCGCTGTTCCCGCTGCTGACGGTCTACTCCTATCAGGCATATAAGCATTATACACTGGGCGAGAGCCTGTTCATCCATAACCCCGAGCGCTGTGAGCCGACGGCTGAGATGCTCCTGCGTACCCTGCGTGAGGACAAGAAGTTCACCGCGCTGGAGGCGGCAGTCCTCGATATGGCGCTGATCCTCCACGCCGAGCACGGCGGCGGTAACAACTCCACCTTCACCACCTGCGTCGTCACCTCCTCGGGTACCGATACCTACTCCGCGATCGCGGCGGCTCTGTGCTCGTTGAAGGGCCCCAAGCACGGCGGTGCGAATCTGCGCGTCATGGGCATGATGAACGAGATCAAGGCCAACGTCAAGGACTGGGCGGACGACGACGAGATCGCCGCGTATCTTGAACGCATCCTCAATAAGGAGGCCTACGACCGTTCGGGTCTGATCTACGGTATCGGCCACGCGGTCTACTCGATCTCCGACCCCCGCGCCCGCGTCTTTAAGGGCTCGGTCGAGAAGCTTGCCGAGGCAAAGGGCGAGATGGCGGAGTACGGGCTGTACAGCCGTATTGAGCGCCTCGCGCCTCAGGTTATCGCTCGACACCGTAAGATGTACAAGGGCGTTTCCGCGAATGTCGACTTCTACTCCGGCTTTGTCTACAGGATGCTCGGACTGCCGCAGGAACTCTATACCCCAATTTTTGCCGTTGCGCGTATCGCAGGCTGGAGCGCTCATCGTATGGAGGAGCTGATGAACGTCAACAAGATCATCCGTCCCGCCTATATGAGCGTTTGCGAGGAGACTCCTTATACCGATATGAAAGACAGATAAACGATCAAATAATAACGGGCACGGCGATCTGCTGTGCCCGACTTTTATGAATATGAAAGAGAGTGTATTACAAAAGAAATGGGTCGCGATGGCGTGCGCGGTGCTGTGTACCCTGCTGTGGGGTACCGCCTATCCGACGATCAAGTACGGCTATACGGCGATGGCGCTGACCGATACGGCGGACAAGCTGATGTTCGCGGGGGTACGGTTCTTCCTTGCGGGGCTGATGGTGTTCGCCTTTACGTGGGTGAAGCAGAAGCGCGTGCCGCGGCTTTCGAGGGATAAGGTCGGCGGCGTTGCGTTGTACGGCGTCCTACAGACGGGGCTGATGTACATTTTCAACTACATCGGCGTAGCCAATACCACAGCCACCAAGACCTCTGTCATCACCGCCGCGTCGGCGTTCTTTGCGGTGCTGCTCGCGCCGCTGTTCTTCAGGGAACGGCTGACGGTATTGAAGCTGATCGGTATCCCGATCGGTGTGTGCGGGATACTTCTCGTGAACACCGAGGGGCTCGGCGGCTTCACTTTCGCGGGGGAGGGGCTGGTACTGCTCTCGGCGGTTTTGAACACAGCGGGCTCCTTCGTCGGCAAGCGCGTGTCGAAGGGGATCGTCATGGAGAGCAGCGCGTACCAGCTGATGATCGGCGGCGGACTGATCCTACTGACCGCGTTCGTGATGGGCGGACGGATGCCGCTCTCGCCGACAGCAATTTGGCTCACGCTGTACCTCGCTTTTGTATCGGCGGCGGCGTTCACGCTCTGGACGGCGCTCCTCGTGCGCTACGAGGCGGGTCAGATACTGGTGTTCAACGCCCTGATCCCCATCACCGGCGCGATCTGGTCGTTCATCATCCTCGGCGAGCGGCAGCTGTTCGAGCCGCTGTTCATCGTCAGCATCATCCTGACCGCCATCGGCATCATCTTAGTGAATTACCAAAAGAAAGCACCGGACTGAACAGATCCGGTGCTTTTTATATGTCAGCAGTGAGGAGCGGGGAGTTAGGAGTGAGGAGTTAGGAGTTGTAGGGGGCGGCTCCCAAGACGACCCGCGTCCCGCAAGGGACATTCGTGTAGCGACATCGTAGGGGCGGTCATTGACCGCACGCTATGGCGGTGCGTTGTATTTCCGATCCGACGTTTTCGATTTGGATAACGCCCGTCATTCTCGGGCGACCAATGGTCGCCCCTACGGCGGGAGCAAGCCCCCGCCCTACGATGTCGCTTCGCGAAAACATTATGTCAGGAATACCCTCGTTCGATCACAGTTCTCTGTGCAAAAATGTATGCAAAAAGTCGGTGAAGATCGGCGCCCATGCTTTCTCATTATGGGGATTCTCGGGTAGGAGCACTTCGGTGAGCTTTTCGGGCGGATAAAGTCCCGACAGCATATCATAGACCTGTTCGGTGCTCTCGAAGATCTCTTGCTCCAGCGGATCGCCCGCACCGCAGTAGAAGTAGAGGTAGGGGGCGGGATCGGCGAGCCGGTTCATCGTCCAGCTGATGATATCCGTGCTGTCATACAAGACGAAGGCGGGAGAGAATACGCCCGAGATACAGAA
Source organism: uncultured Ruminococcus sp. (assembly GCA_902785355.1). Taxonomy (GTDB): domain Bacteria; phylum Bacillota; class Clostridia; order Oscillospirales; family Acutalibacteraceae; genus Ruminococcoides. Next base: position 28,900 of record CACZYF010000021.1, read on the forward strand.
GAGGTCGGGGTGGCTCAGTGCGGTGAAATACGCCTGCAAGCCGCCCGAGGAGCTGCCGCAGAAGGCGGTGTTCTCTCTGCCGGCTGCAACGGGAAAGTCTTTTTCGACAGCGGGCATGACGGTATCAATGACAAAGGAGTCGAAGATCTCACCCTTCGGCTCGAAGCCCTCTTCAAGCTCCTTCGGGAGATCGGACGGGAAGCGTACCGCGCCGATGGAGCGGGGCGTGAGGTCGTTCGTGCGCTCGATCGCGCCCTCGTCGTTATGGATGCCGACGATGATCGCCGCCCTGCCGCTGATCCCGCGCTCCGCGCGTACCGCCTCGCGGGTGTACCAGCAGCCGAACTGCCCCGGCAGGTCGTCCTCAAACAGGTTTTGTCCGTCCGTCATGTAGACGACGGGCAGCTTCTCGCCCTCTTCATGCGCGGGTACATAGACGCGCACGGTCTTGTCATGTCCGTCGGGATAGGGCAGGGTCATTACGGTCAGCGATTCGTTCATTTTATCATCCTCCGAGTCAGCGTACAGTTTTTAATAATTGTACCAATTACCGCTGCAATTGTCCAGTTTCACCATAATACTAATCCTTAATAAAAACCTTTATCATCTATTGCGCTAAATTCCGCATAGCTTTGTTGTCGTCGTCGTTCGCTGTACTCGGTAGGCATATCCGGTTGGTATGCCTTGGCCTCGTGCCGCGACTCCTCCTCTCCCCACAACGCGAGGCGTTGTGGGGACCCCGGAAGTGACAGGCGCCAGCCTGTCTGCGTCTCCCGTCGCGCTATCCGAAATATATCACTAATCTTTTTATCAAGGATTAGTATAAAAATCCGTAAAAAGATGAAAAACCTCTTTACTTCCCTTGGTTTTACTGCTATTATAGTAATATTAGATAACTATTGTCAACATGAACGGGGGTTTTATTATGAGAATGACCAAGATAGTGTGTACGATGGGTCCTGCATGCGATGACGTCGATATCCTGTGCAGGATGATAGACGCGGGCATGAACGTCGCACGCTTCAACATGTCGCACGGCGAGTATGACGCGATGACCAAGCGCTTCAATATCGTCAAGAAGGCGATCGCCAAGAGCGGCAAGACCGTCGCGCTGCTGCTTGATACCAAGGGTCCCGAGATCCGTGTCGGTACCTTCGAGGAGGGGTTTATTGAGCTTGAGGCGGGTCAGGAATACCGCCTGTATTCCACCGAGGGCCATGGCGATGCCGAGGGCGTTACCCTCTCGTATCCCAAGCTGATCGATACCTTCCGCCGCGATAACACCGCGATCGGCAGGGTGATCCTCTTCGACGACGGCAAGATCTCCGCCCGCGTAGAGTCGGTCGAGGCCGACTGTATCGTCACCCGCATCATCACCGGCGGCAGACTCTCTAACCGCAAGAGCATCAACATCCCCGGTTATACCATCAATATGCCGTATATCAGCCAGCGCGACCGCGCCGATATCGAGTTCGGTCTGAAGATGGGCGTCAACGTGATCGCCGCCTCCTTCGTCCGTTCCGCCGACGACGTGATCAAGCTGCGCGACTATATCGACAGCCTCGGCTATGAGGACGTCGAGATCATCAGTAAGATCGAGAACCAGAGCGGCGTGGACGACATCGACCGCATCATCGAGGTGTCTAACGGCGTGATGGTCGCCCGCGGCGATATGGGCGTCGAGATCCCGTTCATCAAGCTGCCCGAGATCCAGAAGATGATCATCCGCAAGTGTGTGCTTGCGGGCAAGTACGTCATCACCGCGACCCAGATGCTCGACAGCATGACCACCAACATCCGCCCGACCCGTGCCGAGATCTCCGACGTCGCGAACGCGGTCTACGACGGCACCTCCGCCGTGATGCTCTCCGGCGAGAGCGCGGCGGGTATGTACCCCGTCGAGTCGGTCGAGGCGCTCAACGATATCTGTACCGAGGCTGAGAAGCATGAGAACCTCATGCTTCTGCGCGGCGCGTCGGCGACCCAGACGGACATGACCGCTTTCCGCGAGAATATCTGTGAGGCGGCGAAGCAGGTCGCTGAGAATATCGGCGCCAAGGCGATCATCGCCGAGAGCAAGACCGGCGCCGTGGCGCGCGCGATGGCGCGCTGCCGTCCGCGCTGCCCGATCATCGCGGTCGTCACCGGCGAGCAGGTCTGCCGCAAGCTCTGCCTGAGCTGGGGCGTCAGTCCGGTGCTGGGTGAGGAGAAGCAGACCTCCGACGAGATCACCGAACAGGCGATCGAGAAGGCGCTGGCTACCGGCATCGTCGAGAAGGGCGACACCGTCGTCATCATCAGCTCCAACAAGACCGTTCCCACCTCCGGTACCGATACCCTGAACATCCGCATCGTATAAACAAATCTAAACAGGGCGCTTTCAGGCGCCCTGATCTCTCTTAAAGAGGTGATCCAATGAAAAAATTGATGATCGCTGTCTCTGTCCTGCTGACGCTCTGCCTGCTCGGCGGCACAACAGTATTTGCCGACGTTATCCCGCTGATCGAGCCGCAGGGCGGGGAGATCGCGCTCTCCGACTTAGCCTACGCCGATACGCCGGACGACGGCTATGTGGTGACGGATGACGGCGAGCCTGTCCTGACGGTCGGCTACGTCGAGGCGGCGGGGCTGACAGCCGCCCTGAGCGACGTGTCCGCAAACGGCTATTATACCGCCGACTTCACCCTCCCCGACGGGGTGACGCAGGTGTTCCTGACCGGTCTGACCCGCTACAACGTCAGCGAGATCGAGCAGGCGATCGCCGCCGGTTACCGTGACGGCAGCTTCACGCTGACCGACCTCGGCTTCATCGACGCTGAGAAGACCCTCGACGAGGATGCGGACGACCAGCTCTGCTGGGCGGCGTCCAGCGCCGACGTCCTGACCTATACCGGCTGGGCGGCTCAGGCGGGCTTTACCTCCGCGGACGACCTCTTCGAGCTGTATATCGACAGTTTCGAGAACAAGGGCGGTCACGCCTACTACGGCATCGGCTGGTTCTTCAACGGCGTAAAGAACAACAATTCGACCTCCGCCATGCCTGTAAATTACCCTGACAGCGGCAACTATCTCCCGCAGTATGCCTTTGACGATTATGCAGAGGTCGTCGACCTGATCGACGCCGGCGCCGCGGGCGTCGGGACGCTGTATGAGCGCCTGCGCGACGGCTGCGGCGTGTCGCTGAACGCGGAGATCTACCTGAACGGCGAGCAGCAGGGCGGTCACGCGGTGACCTGCTGGGGCTTTGTGACCGACAGGCGCTATGCCGAAACGAACAAGAATTACTATAAGAGCGTCATCATCACCGATTCCGACTCGGATGAGCGCCTTGGCGTCGACAGGCGCACCGCTCCCGATGTGATGAGCTGCTGTACGCTCGTGCCGATGGAGCAGGACGGCGGGATCGACACCTACTACTTCTATATCACCCGCGATCAGGTCGCGGTGCTGAACGACAGCGTCACCCTGCGCCCCTACACCGACGGGCTGACGGCTGAGACCTCCTCCGCCGCAACGATGGATCGCCGCACGTCGCCCGACCTGACGGTGCACCTGTTCTATCTGTCAGACGTCGAATCGACGCAGGAAACCGCGCAGAAATTCGCCTACGGCTCCACGATCTATTACCAGCCTTATTTCCTGAACGCCGGCAGCGTGGATTATGACGGCGATTTCACCGTGAAGATCAAGGTGGTCGACAAAAACAGCGGCTCGACGGTCTATACGCGCAGTCTGCCCGGCGGTACGGTGAACATCGTGCCGTACCAGTATCTGGGCTTCCAGGCGCTGAGCATCCCGCGTAGGCTCGCGGTCGGCGACTACACGATCACCGCTTCGATCAACGACGACCACGCGACCCCTGAGGCGTATTTCTACAACAATGCGGGCTCTCTCGACTTCAAGGTACGCGAGACCTACCGTATCGGCGACGTCGACGGCGACGACTCGGTCGAAAGCACCGACGTGACCCTGATCATGCGCCATGCGGCGGCGATGTCGATCGGTCTCGACGAGCTTTCCATGCAGCGCGGCGACGTCAACGCGGACGGCGGGCTGGATATCCTCGACGCGACCCTGACCCAGCGGTATCTCGCGAACATCCCGATCCGCTTCGACATCGACACGACCGGCATCTATGATTGAACCTAATTGGTGAATTAAAGAGCGCTTCTTATGAGGCGCTCTTTCTATGGAGAGGCTATGGAAGAATATAAGCTGATAAAATCCCGCCGCAAGACCATCTCGCTCGAGGTGCGTGAGGAGGGGCTGATCGTCCGCGCGCCGAACCGCACCACCAAAAAAGAGGCGGATGACTTCGTCAGACGGCACGAGGCATGGATCAAAAAACAGCGCGAGAAGCTCGCTCTGCGTAAGGCGCAGAAGGAGCAGCAGCCGAAGCTGACCGAAGCACAGCTGCACGAGCTTGCACAGAAGGCGGCTGAGTACATCCCCGCCCGCGTGAGGTATTATGCCGGGCTTATGGGCGCACGTTACGGACGGATCACCCTGCGCTGTCAGAAGACCCGCTGGGGAAGCTGCTCGACGAAGAAGAACCTGAACTTCAACATCCTCCTGATGCTCGCTCCGCCCGAGGTGATCGACAGTGTGGTGGTGCATGAGCTGTGTCACCTGTGGGAGATGAACCACAGCAAGCGCTTTTATGAGCGGGTCTACGCCGCGTATCCCGACTATGACCGCTGGAACCGCTGGCTCAAGGAGAACGGCGCCCTCCTGATGGCGAGAGCGTTTGGGGAGTGAGGAGTGAGGAGTTAGGAATGAGGAGTTAGGAATGAGGAATTAGGAATTGCGGGAAACGCTTCGCGTTTTGAATTGATATAACGGTTACTGATCCTAACGCCCGTAACTCTGTATCGGGCACCATAAGAGCCGTGTCATTCCTTACAATAACGCATAGTAGAAAACGTCTGCGACTCTGTATCGGGTCGCAGACGTTTTTTCTATCAAGCATATACTAATTTGGGTGCGGGCTTTGCCCGCCATTCATTCCTAATTCCTCACTCCTAACTCCTAATTCTTTTTATACGTGATCGAGAAGCCGTCCCTGTAGAAGTAGCTCAGGTGCTTGCCCTCGCCGTCCATGCAGCGGATGGTGTAGGTGTACGACTTCCCGCTCGTGACGTTCGCGTCGATGACGGAGGTGTCGCGGGTGTCGGCGATCTTCGTCCAGCCGCTTTCGCTCTTGACGTAGACGCGGTAGTTCGATATGCCCGTGACCGCGTTCCAGCGGAGCTGTACGCCGTCGGCGGTATTGCTCAGGCTGAGCTTGGGCGCTTCATAGTAGGCGACGCTCTTTCCCGCGCGGAAATCGCTCGTGAAGGCGGTACCCGCCGCGTTGACGCAGCGCACGGTGTAGGTATAGGTGTTGCCGGAAGAAACGTTCTTATCGAGATAAGTGTTCGCGTCGGTCTCGGTGAGCTTCGTCCAGCCGTTCGCACTCTTGACATAGACGCGGTAGCGGACGGCTCCCGCGGGCTTGTTCCAGCTGACCTGTACGCCGTCGGCGGCGTTCTGTACCTTGACCTCGGGCGCTGTGACAAAGGTGGTCGTAAAGCCGTTTGTGTAGTAGGTGCTCAGGTGCTTGCCGTCCTCGTTCATGGCACGGGCGGTGAAGGTGTACGTTCTGCCGGAGGTGGGGTTCGCGACGGTCAGCTCGGTCTTGTCGGTGTCGGCGAGCTTTGTCCAGCCGCTGTTCGTCTTGTAATAGATACGGTAGCTGTGGGCGCCGTTCACGGTGTCCCAGTTCAGCCTGAGCTTGTCCTCAAGATTGGTGATCCTCAGCTTCGGAGCGGCGTAATGGGTGATGCTCTTGCCCGAGCGGAAGTAGCTCGTGAAGGCGGAGGCGTTCTCGTTGATACAGCGCACGGTGTAGCGGCGGCTCTTGCCCGACGGAGCGGTCTTGTCGAGGAAGCTCACATCGGAAGTATCGCCGAGCTTCGTCCAGCCGTTCGCGCCCTGATAATAGACGCGGTAGCGGACGGCTCCCGCGGGCTTGTCCCAGCTGACCAGCACCCCGTCGGCGGCGCTGCCGAGCTTGATCTCAGGCGCTTTGATGAAGGTGATCGAGAAGCCCTCGGGGTAGAAGTAGCTTAGGTGCTTGTTATTCTTATCCATCGCGCGGGCAGTGAAGGTGTAGGTGTTGCCGGAGGTGACGTTGCCGATGGTGCAGGAGGTCTTGTCGGTATCGGTGACCTTTGTCCAGCCGTTGGCGGAGCGGTAGTAGATACGATACTTCGCCGCGCCGTGTACGCTGTCCCACGCGATATTGATGACGTCGGTGCCGTTTGAAAGGCGCAGCTTCGGGGCGGCATAGTAGGTCGCTGACTTGCCGACGCGGTCAAAGTCGCTGACAAAGCGCTTGCCGTCGGCGGAGATACAGCGCACGGTGTAGGTGTAGCGGCTGCCCGATACGACGTCGGTATGCAGAAAGGAGGTCTCGGCGGTCTCGCCGATACGCGTCCATCCGCTGCCGCTCTTGCGGTACACGCGGTAGAGCGCCGCACGGGGAACAGGCTCCCATGTAACGCGCACACCGCCCGCGTAGGTCGCGGCGGAGAGCTGAGGCGTATCGAGCGCGACGTCGCGCAGGGTCTCGGTATAGTGCAGGCGCGCGTCGAGCCGCTTGTAGTCCTTACCGACGATGGTGTTGCCGTCAACGTCGTCTACATAGCGCACCTTGGCGCTCAACTCGTAGGCGCCTGCCGATTCGACGCGGAACACGACGGACAGAACGTCCTTCTCCTCACTGAGGTCGTAGCCGGCGGGATTCGTAAAGTTCATGACATAGCCGGGCATCCCGAGGGTGCTGTTCTCATCGGAGAGAAAGACGACGGCGGTGTCGGATACGGCGGGTGCGACCGTAGAGGAGAAGCGGTCGAGCTCCTCCTGCGTATAGCCGCTGAGGATACGGAAGTTGACCGGAAGCTCCGCCTGAGCGGAGGCGATCTTCTTCCCGCCGCCGTAGGAGAGCGACAGGGTGTATTCAAAGTAGTCGCCGACGTTGAAGGTGTAGCTCTCGCCGCCGACCTTGATGGTGGCGGTCTCGGCGGCTGATGCGCTGACAGCGCCGACAGCGAGCCCGCTCAACAGCAGACAGAGCGCTGTCAGCAGGCTGATGATTCGTTTATGCATAGGATCCTCCTGTTAAGGGGCATATTGGTTGATGACGCCGATGTTATACAGCTCGATCTCACTCAAGTCGTTCGGGCTGAAATACGGGTCGGCATGGTACCACGATTGACTCTGATAATAGCTGCGCAGGTTCTCGGAGCGAAAGACAAAGCCGTTGCGGGCGTAGATCTCGTTGACCGCGTCCTGTGCGAAGTCCGCGGATACCGGCGAGCCTGTCATCGAGGCGAGCCTCTCGGCGACCTCGCTGCCGTCGAGATAACGGGTGGATGAGTCGGGGAAGATGAAACCGCTTGAGGAGGCACTCTCCGATTTTTTCTTGCTCTTGCTGTCGCTCTCCTTGGCGGCGGTCGGTTTCTCGGTCGCGGCGGCGGTAGGCGGTATATACGGCGCTTCGGTAGGCAAAATATCGCTCGACACGGTGACCGCGCAGGAGCCCTCTACGCCGTTCTCTCCGGTGCAGACGATGATGGTCGCTCCGTCGCTGACGCCGGTGACATAGCCCTTCTCGTCTACGGTGGCGACGGATTCATCCTGACTCGTCCATTTAAGGGCAGTCCTCGACGCGTCCGCGGGGGAGTAGGAGGCGGTCAGCTGGATCGTCTTGTACGGCTCGAGGCGCAGGCTTTTCGCGCTGAGGGTGATGCTCTCGATCATCTTGTCCTCGACCGTCACGGTGCATACCGCCGTGGTGCCGTCGTCGATCGAGGCGGTCACGGTCGCGGTGCCTGCCGACTTTGCGTTGACGGCGCCGCCGATGACGGTACAGATCTTGTCGTCGCTGCTCTCCCAGTGGACGCGGGTGGCGCTGCCGGGACTCAGCTGTGCCGTCTCGCCGACGGTCAGATGCAGGGAGGTGCGGTCGAGCTCGAGCTTGTTGCTCCCGAACATCGCACAGGAGCACAGGCTCACGGTAAGTATCATACAGAGTAACAGGGATAAGGCTTTTTTCATAAAAATCACCTCACGGTTGTCGGTGCGCGTTCATGCCCCGGGCGATCGCTTCGCGCTCGGCGCACAGTTCGCGGTGAAGCTCATAGGAGGTGAAGCCGACGTTCGTTTCGGTCTGCACCGCCTTGAGCGGAATGATGATCTTGTTGCGGCGGAGTTGATCGATGAAGAGGTTCAGCATCCCGCCGCGCAGTCCCGCGATATACAGCATGCTGTCGTCGAAGTCCTCGCCCTGCGCGGGCTCAGTCTTTTCGCTCAGGCCTAAGAGTACGCCCAGCGGATAGCCGTATTCGGACTTCTCGACGGTGCGGCCGGAGATGTTCATTTTACGGCACAGCATCTTCAGCTTCGCGTCGAGCTGAGGGCTCAGGTTGTAGATCAGGATCTCACTCATATTCCTCCGCCTTTCCGATTTATCGAATATTGTTATTTTTTGTCATCTTAAAGTATATCATAAACGATAAATCTTTGCAATTGTGTAATTCATAGTTTACATTGTGTTCATGACTTCTCTGCCGCTTTGGAATATAATTACAATAGAGAATTATGACACTGTAATGATGACCGTAACGAGAGCTTGATCTCGTGATGTATTAACTGCTTTTGCTTACTGAAATCAAAATCGAGGGGTGATAAGATGAAGAGAGTATTATCCGTATTACTGTGCGCTCTGCTGCTCGCGATCACGGCGCTGCCCGCGGCGGCGGAGCTGAATGAGGATGAGACGCCCGCTTCGGTAGGCGCCGCGACGCCTGAGTTCACCGCGATCGAAGCGACCGACGAGGGCGTGATCGTCATGTGGAAGCGCATCGAAGGGATCGCGGGCATGCGCGTCGACCGCTACGACAGCACAAGCGGCTGGAAAACGCTCGGCACGACCTCGAAGCTCTATTGGGTCGATACCGGCGCGCTGGGCGGCGGCTTCTACCGCTACCGTCTGATCGGCGTGAACGAGGCGGGCAGCGGGATCACACCACCGTCGGTCCGTGACTACAGCCTCATCCGTCAGCCGAAGATCCTCGGCGTGGAGATCACGCCCGAGGGCAACCGTGTGCGATGGGACAAGCCCGAGGGCGTCCCGCAGGTCGCTTTGTACCTCAAGGTGACGAACGGCTGGAAGCGTATCGCCACCACCTCCGCGACCTCCTTTGTCGATAAGAGCGAGAGCGCGACGGGCAACTATACCTATACGATCCGCGGACTGTCCGCGAGCGGCGCGTTCCTCCACGATACCTACGACCGTCAGGGCGTGAGCGTAATGCGGCTTGCGACCCCGCAGCTGAGTGCTCAGAGCGCAGCGGGCGGCGTGCAGGTCAGCTGGGACGCGATCCCTAATGCCGACGGCTACCGCGTGTTCTCGAAGCTCCCCGGCGGCGACTGGAAGCGTGTCGGCGATACGAAGAGCACGACCTATCTCGACACTTCGGCGCTTTCCGGCAAGACCTATACCTATACCGTGCGCTGTATCTCGGCGGACGGCAATTCCTATACCAGTTATTTTGACAGGAACGGCAGAACCGTCAGCTATATCGCCGCGCCGAAGCTGCTTTCCGCCTCCGGCAACAGCGACGGCGTGACCGTGAAGTGGTCGAAGAGCGACGGTGCGGATTCCTACCGCGTGTTCCGTAAGGAGAACGGCACCTGGGTGCGTATCGCGACCGTGAACGGTACCTCCTATACCGATAAGGACGTCGCCTTTGGCTCGACAAACACCTACACCGTACGCTGTGTGGATTCAAATGACCGCTATGTCAGCGCGTTCTACGGCGAGGGTATTACCTGCGGCTTTGTATCGACTCCGACCCTGACCTCTGTTGCCTGCGGCGCTGACGGTGTAGTCGTCAAATGGGCTCCCGTACAGGGCGCCGAGAAGTACCGCGTGTACTATATGGGAACAAACGGCTGGACCCGCTTTGCCGATACAACCGAGACCACCGTCACCGATACCCACGTTACCTCAGGCTCGACCTATACCTACACCGTGCGCTGTATCTCGGCTGACGGCTCCGCCTTTATGAGCGGATTCCACGAGGGCAAAAGCGTTCACTATATCGCTGCACCCTCCATCAGATCGATCTCTTCCTATGACAAGGGTCTGCGTATCAGCTGGGACGCCGTTGAGGGCGCCGAGCTGTACCGCCTGTATGTCTACGGTGAGGACGGCTGGACGAAGCTGACCGATACCTCCGCGACCTCATACCTGCATACGAACCTTGTATCCGGTACGACCTATACCTACACCGTGCGCTGTCTGAACGCGAAGGGCAACGCATTCACCTCGTACTACAAGCCCGGCGTGTCGCACATGTTCCGCTATCTTGACCCGCCTGAGATCAGCTCGCTTATTTGGGGCGGCGACCATGTCAAGGTCAGCTGGAAGCCCGTCGAGGGCGCCGAGATGTATCGCCTGTACCTGCGTACCGGCAACGGCTGGACGAAGCTGACCGATACCACCGACACCACCTATATCGACCGCAACGTCGCGATAGGCAACGTCTATACCTACACCGTGCGCTGTCTGACCGCCGACGGCTCGTCCTTTACCTCGGACTACCTGCCCGGCAAGAGCGTGCGTTACCTGACTACCCCGCATATCACCGAGGCTGCTCCCACCGAGCGGGGCATGTCCGTCCGCTGGACGCCGGTCAATAACGCCGTGAAGTACCGCCTGTATGTCAGGAGCGGCAATACCTGGAAGCGTCTTACCGATACCGCCGCGACCTCTTACGTCCACGAGGGCGTGACCTCGGCACAGACCTACACCGTGCGCTGCATCAACGAGGACGGCACCGCCTTCGAGTCCGACTTTGACGCAAAGATGAATCTGAAATACAGGATCGCCGCCCCCGTGAACCTCAAGGCGCAGGTCGTGAAGAACACCGTCCGCGTTTCGTGGACGCCTTCGATCAACGCGGCGCGTTACCGCGTCTTTGTCTACGGCGCGGGCGACTGGACCCGTGCGGGAGAGACCGCCGGCACCTCCCTGACTCTCGCGAACCTTACCTCCGGCACGACCTACATCTACACCGTGCGCTGTATCTCTGCTGACGGCAAGACCTACGTCTCCGACTTCGACCATGACGGCGTGGCGGTGAAATATACCGACACCCCCGTCTTAAAGGCGGCTGAGAATACCAACACCGGCGTGAAGATCTCGTGGAAGGCTTCTCCCGGCGCCGAGCAGTACCGCGTGTACTACAAGGGCAACAACGGCTGGACGAAGATGGGCGAGACCACCTCGACCTCCTATACCGATACCGACGTCATCTCCGGCAAGACCTTCCGCTATACCGTGCGCTGTCTGACTGCCGACGGCAAGAGCTTCACCTCCGACTTCGACGGTACCGGCGTGAGTACGCTCTACGTTGCCGCTCCGAAGCTCAGGAGCATGGACGCGACGAACGGTACCGTTACCCTCAGCTGGACAAAGCCCGAGGGCTCCGTCAAGTACCGCGTATATAAGAAGGTCGGCGGCGCGTGGAAGCGCCTGACCGATACCACCTCCGATACCTATACCGACTATGACGTCTATTCCGGCAGCTCCTATACCTACACCGTGCGCTGTATCAACAGCGGCGGCACCGCCTTCATGAGCGGCTACGACCCCGAGGGCTTCACGGCGAACGTCACCGGCGGCGGTTCATCCTCGACCCCCGGCGACTTCGTCTACTACAGCCAGGGCGACTATAACTATCCTTACGGCGACGACACGATCGCCTACTCCGGCTGCGGCCCGACGTGCTTCGCGATGGTCGCCTCCACCATCACCGGCAAGAGCATCACGCCCGTTGACGCGGTGAGCTGGTGCGGCAACGATTATTACTGCTACGGCGTCGGCACCTACTGGAACTATTTTGAAGCCGCCGCAAAGCATTTCGGCATCACGATGGAGGGTCAGTATTCCGATACCTCCCTGGATTATATCGTCGATCAGCTTCGAAAAGGCAAGTACGTCATCAGCTCCCACCGAGCGGGACGCTTCACCTCCGGCGGTCACTTCATCGTGCTCGCGGGACTGGACGCGAACGGCAAGATCATCGTCTATGATCCCAACGGCTGGAACAACTACAAGGGTACCTCCTTCACCCCCGCCGAGATCGCCGAGTCCGCCACCCAGTACTGGGTATTCAAAAAGTAAAAACCTGCATAACAACGCCCGCCCGAGCACTGCTCAGGCGGGCGTTTTCTTCATTCAGCAATCAGAAATCGTAATCAATGAGGAAAAGTAATAAATTAGGAATGAGGAGTTAGGAGTTAGGAGTTATAGAAACGTCGCATAGAGTTGCAGGGAACGGTTCCTCAGCCGGAGACGGCGCCCCTCTGTCGCTTCGCGCCACCTCCCCAACGGGGAGACCCCCCGACGTCCCGCAAGTGACGTTCGCGGGCGACATCGTAGGGGCGGTCATTGACCGCCCGCTGTCGCAAGGCGTGGCATATCCTATCCGACGTTTTCGATATCAATAACGCCCGTCATTCGCGGGCGACCGATGGTCGCCCCTACGGCTAACTTCTCACTTTCAGTGCGTTTCTTTCATCCCCTGCTGCTGTCCTTCGGGGCGATGGTGCCGTTACGATACAGCTCCAGCAGGCGGTACAGGTCGGCGATCTCCGTCTGTAATGCCTGACCCGCGTCGGTATCGCCGACCATGCGGCGGTGCTCCTCGGTCTCGACGATCTCGGAGTCGGAGTGGATGTCGCGGTTGTCGCGCAGGGCTTCTTCTACGCTTCTGAACGGATGGTGCGCTTTAAGGCGGAGTCCGTGCGAGTTGTAAAACAGCGTGTAGCCCGCGATGCCGGTGGCGGCGTGGTATTTCTCGCAGAAGCCGCCGTCGATGACGAGCAGTCTGCCGTTCGCGCGGATGGGCAGCTCGCCCTTGACGGTGCGTACGGGGGTATGACCGTTGATGATGTGCGAGCGACGGCTCAGCCCGAATTCGCCGAGTATCATGATACAGGTCTTTTCCTCATAGTAGTAGCGGTAGTAGGGGTTCTTCGGCTCATCCCACGCGGCGGGGTCGTCGATGAACGCGCGCTCAAAGGTCTTGAGCGTCCTGCCGCAGAGCGGCGAGCGTTCGCTGCCCCAGAGATACCACATGAAGTCCAGCCCCTCTCTCGCGCGGCTTCTGCCGAAGAACGCGTGCCGCGCGATCGTCTCGGCGGCGTCGAAGTACTCTCTGCCGCTGTAGCGGTCGCCGAAGAGCTCTACCTCCATCAGGCTGCCGTCGTCGTTGAGCGGGACGCAGCCGTGATACAGCAGGTTGCCGTTATGGACGCGGTACATGCCGCCGTGATCGTAGAGGAAGGAGATATGGGCGTTCAGCCGCTTGCTCTCTTTGAAGGCGGCTTTCAGCTCGCGGATGACCGCTTCTTCGCCCCCGGTCAGCGCGGCGGGATCAGCCGGGTCGAGGGTCGGCAGGTCGGTTTCGTTCAGCGGATAGGTTTTGTCGCCGATGGTGACGACTCCCTTGTCGAGGTCGATCCTGTCGAGCAGCAGACGGTCGACCATTCGGTAATCGGGGTTGCGTCGGATGACCTGTTCCTCCAGCTTGAACTGCATGACGGTGATCGCGAGCAGCGCCGCGTCCATCGGGTCGCGGTCGGGATAGAGGCTCTGGGCATAGAGCACGAGCGGTCTGAGGCTGATGCCGTAGCCGTTCTCGAGCGTGCGCTCGGTGCGGTATTTGATCGCGTTGCGAACGACGTTCGCGATACACGCTTCACTCCCGCAGGCGGCTCCCATCCACAGGATATCGTGGTTGCCCCATTCGATGTCAAGCGAGTGGTGCTTCATCAACAGGTCGATGATCTTGTCGGGCGAGTCGCCGCGGTCAAAAATGTCGCCGACGATGTGCAGCCGGTCGACCGCCAGCCGCTTGATCAGTCCCGCGAGCGAGATGAGGAAGTCGTCGGCGCTGATACGGATGACCGTGTCGAGGATCTTCTCGTGATAGCGGATCTGGTTATTGTCCTCGTCCTTCTGCGCGTGGAGCAGCTCGTCGAGGATGTAGGCGTAGTCGTCGGGCATCGCCTTACGCACCTTGGAGCGGGTATATTTGCTCGACAGCACGCGGGCGATCTCCAGCATCCGTGAGAGCATATCGCGGTACCATGCGGCGTCGATGTGCTGCTCCCTTTTGAGCAGCTTGAGCTTCTCGACGGGATAGTAGATCAGGGTGCAGATCTCCTTGATCTCGTCGTGGCTGAGTGTGTCGCCGTAGAGCGCCTGCGTTTTCTCGCGGATAACGCCGGAGCAGTTGTTCAGAATGTGACAGAACGCCTCGTACTCGCCGTGGATATCGCTCATGAAGTGCTCGGTGCCCTTGGGCAGGTTGAGAATGGCGCTGAGGTTGATGATCTCGCGCGTGAGCGAGCGAACGGTGGGGTATTTCTCCGCAAGCAGGCGCATATATTTCATCTCGCTATTCGTGGATTGTGCCATGTGACCGCCTCCCTGTTCAATATAGAAAAAGTATAACAGAGCGGACTCGGAAAGTAAAGAAAAAACCACTGTTGTTTGACAGCGGTTGTGTGCAAAAGTGTTTACAGCATTTTTTGAAAGGCGGCGGGTAGGGGATAGGCGCGCTCGCGCTCCTCCCGGGTGACCCAGAGAAAGCGCGTCGAAGTCCCTTTTACCGTGACCTCATAGCCCTTCATGTACCAGTCGATATGGGTAAAGACATGCTTCATCTCTTTCGTGAAGCGGATGTTTTCGGGCACTAAGCCCCATTCGGTGAGTTGCTTTGTCAGCGCCGTTTCGTCGAGGAAGCCGTCGAGGTTCGGCAGCTGATACATCCCCGCGAGCAGTCCGCTTGCGGGGCGTTTTTCGAGCGCGAGACGGTCGTCGGGTGTACGCAGGAGTAGGATCGTCCTGTCCTCTCTGCGGCGCTTCGACGTCTTGATGCGGACGGGGATCTCGCCCGTGAGCTTTTCTTTGAAAGCGGTGCATTGTCCGAACAGCGGACAGCGCTCGCAGTACGGTGCGCCGTTCGGCAGACAGACCAGCTCCCCGAGCTCCATCAGCCCTTCGTTGAATCGTCCCGCCCGGTCGGGCATGATCGCTCTGAGCCGTTCGGAAAAATCTCTCTTCACTTGAGGGAGAAGAACATTCTCGCGGCTGCCGGTGAGCCTTGCGATGACCCGCAGGACGTTGCCGTCCACGGCGGGCGCCTTCTCGTCGTAACAGATCGAGGCGATCGCGCCCGCGGTGTATTCGCCGATACCCGGCAGCTTTTTCAACTCGTCATAGCTTTTCGGGAATGTACCGCCGTATTCGTTTACGATGACCTGCGCGGCTTTCTTGAGATTGCGCGCGCGGCTGTAGTAGCCCAGCCCCTCCCATAGCTTCAGGAGGGTGTCGTCGTCGACCTGTGCGAGGGCGTTTACATCGGGCAGTGCGTCCATGAAGCGCTCGTAGTAGCGCATGACCGCCTCGATCCGCGTCTGCTGGAGCATGATCTCGGATATCCACACGTGGTACGGCTCGCGGTCGCGCCGCCACGGGAGCGGTCGGCAGTTACGGTCGAACCAGGTTATCAGCGGCTCGGCGATCAGAGAGAGCTTGTCCGTCATCGGTTGAGCATCCGTTTTTTGATGTCCGCTTTGTCAAAGGCGGCGGCGATCAGCAGGAAGATCAGCGCCGAGGCGACCGCCTGGATCGCGTTCTCGGGCATCTTCCACAGGGCGTTGGCGATCGCGGACTGCATGCTGTCGCCCGCGAGCAGCATACGGATGAATTTTGAGATCGAGTAGCCGACGACCGTCACCAGTCCCGAGGGAATGGTCATCAGCGCGTTGCGCTTGGTCAGCAGCTTGTCGCCCTTTGAGCTGAAGAACAGGGCGTTGACCGCCTTGATGATGATGGTGTAGATGATGGTCTCGGGGTAGACCAGCAGGTCGGCGATGCCGCCGCCGATGGCTGACGCCGCGACCGCGTAGGGCAGGGGCAGAAAGCTCGCCGTCAGATAGATCATCGAGTCGCCGAGGTGGACGTAGCCGCCGGTGGGGGTCTTGATCTGTACGAACGCGGTCATCACCGCGACCATCGCCGCGAACATCGCCGCGATGACGATGTGGAGCGTGTGCTCAGAGTGTCTGTTTTTCATGTGAATACCTTCCTTTCGGAGTAGTGAGGAGGAATGAGGAATTATAGAAACGTCGCATAGAGTTGTAGGGGACGGTTCCTCAGCCGGAGACGGCACCCCTCTGTCGCTTCGCGCCACCTCCCCGGCGGGGAGACCCCTCGACGTCCCGAGAACAACGGGCGTTTGGCTATATTGTAGGGCGGGGGCACCCCCGTTGGGGGAATGTCCGAAGGACAAGGGGGGAGCCGTCTCCGGCGAGGAATGCTCCCGCCGAGAGTTATCCTCCAAATGTCGTTCTCACGCGAAGCATGACAGCCTTTGATTTGCTTCGCGTTTCACGTTGATGTTACAACAACGTTTCGGCGGGAGCAAAGCCCCCGCCCTACGATGTCGCTTCGCGAACGTCCCTGCGGGACGCGGGTCGTCGGACACGCGTGTCGGAGCCGACCCCTACAGGTTTTTCGGAAACGTCGCATAGAGTTGTAGGGGACGGCGTCTCGACGTCCCGCCGTAGGGGCGGTCATTGACCGCCCGCTTCACAGGGCGTTGCATTTCCTGTCCGATGTTTTCGATATTAATTTCGTCCATCGTTCGCGGGCGACCGATGGTCGCCCCTACGACAGACCTTTGTACGATCTCCGTTCGACCTGTTTCGCGCGGCGATACCACCGTTTTCATAAAAACAAAACGGCTCCGAGGTGGCCCGAAGCCGTAACATGTCTTGTACAAAGTGTGCCGTCAATCCTGGAAGAGCGGGGTGGAGAGATAGCGATCGCCGGTATCGGGGAGCAGAACGACAATGTTCCTGCCCGCGTTCTCGGGACGCTTGGCGAGCTCGATCGCGGCATACGCAGCCGCTCCGGACGAGATACCGACCAGCACGCCCTCGGTCTTGCCGATGAGCTTGCCCGTCTTGAAGGCGTCATCGTTCTCGACGGCGATGATCTCGTCATACACGCCGGTATCCAGCACGTCGGGGACAAAGCCCGCGCCGATGCCCTGGATCTTGTGCGCGCCCGCTTCACCCTTGCTCAGTACGGGCGAGGAGGCAGGCTCCACCGCAACGACCTTGACGTCGGGATTTTTACTTTTCAGATACTGACCTACACCGGTCACGGTGCCGCCGGTGCCTACGCCGGCGACGAAGATATCCACCTTGCCGTCGGTATCCTCATAGATCTCGGGACCCGTGGTCGCGACATGTGCGGCGGGGTTGGCGGGGTTGACGAACTGACCGGGGATGAACGCGCCCTTGATCTCTTCTGTGAGCTCGTCTGCCTTGGCGATCGCGCCTTTCATGCCCTTGCTGCCGTCGGTCAGCACCAGCTCCGCGCCGTAAGCCTTCATCAGCTGACGGCGCTCGACGCTCATGGTCTCGGGCATGACGATGATGATGCGGTAGCCTCTCGCCGCCGCGACAGCCGCCAGTCCGATGCCGGTGTTGCCGGAGGTCGGCTCGATGATGACGGAGCCTTCCTTGAGGAGTCCCTTCGCTTCCGCGTCGTCGATCATCGCCTTGGCGATACGATCCTTGACGGAGCCTGCGGGGTTGAAGTATTCGAGCTTTGCGAGGATCTTCGCGTTCAGTTCAAGCTTCTTTTCGATATTTGTGAGCTCCAACAGCGGAGTCTTGCCGATCAGCTGGTCGGCGGAGGTGTAGATATTAGCCATGATGTTTCTCCTTATTATATAGTAATGATTCGGATTTGTAAATACAGAAAACGGAATCGTCCGTGTGCTTTGGGGGGCGGCGCCTCCCGCAATACGATCACAACATTGTCGGTAGTTTCCGACATCGAAAGCCGCTGTAGTACATTGTATCACCTTCTGTAGTTGTTTTCAACCTACCTAACAAGTAGGATGGTTGTATTATAGCAACACCGTCCCTCTTTGTCAAGCATTTTTTCAAAAAATATTCAAATTGGGTAAAAACGGCTGTCCGTTCGAAAGTATCTTTGGTCAGCATTTACTTGACATCATATGATGAAAGTGTTAAAATAAGTACCGTAAGATATGATGTAACGTAAGGAGTGGGTCTTGACGGACCCGCTCCTTGTTATTGTTACGATAAAATGTTGTTGTGAACCGTCGCCCGACGGCTCACGATCTCAACAGAACAGGAGGATGAACGTGGCTAACAGCAAGGGCAGAAACACGGTCAACGCCGTTGAGGAGCTCGCCGCTCCCATCGCCGAGTCCTTAGGACTGAGGATATGGGATGTAAGGTATCTCAAGGAAGGCTCCCAGTGGTTTTTGCGGGTGTTCATCGATAAGGACGGCGGCGTGGATATCAACGACTGTGAGAATATGTCCCGCGCGCTCGACGAGCCGCTCGACCGCCTCGACCCCATCGACGGCGAGTATATCCTCGAGGTCAGCTCTCCCGGTATCGAGCGCGAGCTGGTTCGTGAGGAGCATTTCACCCGGTTCATCGGCGCCGATATCATGGTCAAAATGATCCGTCCGATCGAGGGCATCGGCAAGGAGTTCAAGGGTGTGCTGACCGCTTATGACGACGGTATGGTCACCATCACCGACCACAGCGGCGAGAATCACGTCACCATCAATAAGAAGGACGCGGCGTATATCAAGCTGGACGACTTCGATTGATACAGGCTCCCTCTCCCAAGGGAGGCTCATAAGGCTTATAAATTCAATTCATAATTCAATTCATATAGAAAGGTCTGATTTGGAAAAATGGCAAGCAATAAAGAGCTCTACGAGGCGCTGCGGCTCCTCGAAAAGGAGAAAGGAATCCCCGCTGAGTACATGGTAACTCAGATCAAGAAGGCGATCATGACCGCCTGCCGCAATAATTACGGCGGCAATGAGAATGTTGAGATCAAGATGGACTCCGACAGCAACGCATTTTCCTGCAAGCTGCTCAAGACCGTCGTTGAAGAGGTCGAGGATCCGAACTACGAGATCTCCCTCGAGGACGCGCTCATCATCAGCAAGCGTGCCGCGGTGGGTAAAGAGGTCGGTATCCCGCTCGATCCCAAGACCCTCGGTCGTATCGCGATCCAGACCGCCCGTTCCGTCATCCGTCAGGGTATCCGCGACGGCGAGAAGGATCAGATGCTTGTCGAGTTCCAGTCTAAGGCGCAGGAGATCGCTACCGCGGTCGTCGAGCGCGTCGACCCCGTCACCGGCAACGCGACCCTGAAGTTCGGCAACGCTGTCGCTGTTCTGCCCCGTTCGGAGCAGATCGAGAGCGACAACCTGCGCGAGGGCAGCACCGTGAAGGTATATGTCTCCGGCGTGAAGGAGACCGAGCGCGGTCCGCGCGTCAATATCTCCCGTACCCATCCCGAGTTCGTCAAGCGCCTGTTCGAGAAGGAGATCCCCGAGATCTACGACGGCACCGTCGAGATCAAGTCCATCTCCCGTGAGGCGGGCTCCCGTACCAAGATGGCGGTGTTCTCCGAGGATCCCGAGATCGACGCTGTCGGCGCCTGCATCGGCGCCCGCGGCGCGCGCGTCAATACCATCGTGGAGGAGCTCGGCGGTGAGAAGATCGACATCGTGCTCTACGACGACGATCCCACCAAGTTTATCGCGGCAGCCCTGTCGCCCGCCAACGTCGTCAAGGTGGAGCTTGCCGAGGACGGCTCCAAGGCGTGCAAGGCGACCGTCCCCGACGGTCAGCTCTCGCTGGCGATCGGTAATAAGGGTCAGAACGTCCGCTTAGCGGCAAAGCTGACCGGCTATAAGATCGATATCCGTCCCGAGTCCGGCTTCTGGGGTGAGGACGAAGCGGACGATAAGAAAGAAGATAACGACGTCAAGGAAGACGAGTAATACAGAGGTGCTTTTATGGCAGAGCGAAAGATACCGCTGCGCAAGTGTATCGGCTGCGGCGAGATGAAGGATAAGCGTACGCTGGTGCGCGTCGTCCGCAACAAGGAGGGCGAGATCTCGATCGACCTTGTGGGCAAGAAGCCCGGCCGCGGCGCGTATATATGTAACAGCATCGCGTGTCTTGACAAGGCGCAGAAGGCGCGCCGTCTGGAACGCGCTTTCTCGACGAAGATCGACCCGCAGATATACGATGAGATGAGGAGAGAGCTCGGTGAAGAATGACAGACTGCTCGGCTTTCTCGGGCTGTGTAAGCGTGCCGGCTGCCTGATCTCGGGCGCCGAGACCGTCACCCGTGCGATCACGGAGCGTAAGGCGGTATTGGTGCTGTACGCCTCGGATACGTCCGAAAACAGCCTCAAGGGCGTCTTAAAGGCGTCAGAGAGCGCCCGTATCCCCGCGTACCGGCTCTCCCGCTCCAAGGAGGAGCTGAGCTTCGCACTGGGTAAGCACTGCGCCGTCATCTGCACGACCGACGCGGGCTTTGCCAAAAAGATAACCGAACTGATGAAGGAGGAATAATCATGGCACTTATGATTAAATATAAAGTCAAAGAGGTCGCGACCGACCTTGACGTCACGACCAAGGAGGTCATCTCCGTGCTGAAGGATAAGCTCGGCACGGATAAGAAGGCGATGACCACCCTTACCGAGGATGAGCTCAACTACATCTTCGATTATTTTACCACGAAGAACGCGGTCTCCGACCTGTCCGCCTACTTCGCTGTCCGCGATAAGGCGATCGAGCAGAAGGAGGAGGAAGCCGCTCAGCGTAAGGCGGAGGAGAAGAAGCGCCGCGAGGAGGCGAAGAACCAACTCCGTCCCGACTCGGCGAAGAAGGCTCCCGCCGAGGCTCCGCCGAAGAAGGAGAAGGTCGACAAGACCGCCGATATCGATCTCAAGAGCGAGATCAAGAGTAAGCGCGGCACCGGCCGCCTCGTCGATACCGGCGCGGCTGAGGTCAACGTTGACCGCTATAACCAGAAGTATGACGATCTTGCCCTTGATAAGGTCAGAAACGAGAACAATATGTCCTCGAAGAAGCAGAAGATCAACCAGCGCAGTAAGCAGAAGAACCGCCGCTCCGCGAAGCGTGAGACCGAGCGCGAGCGTATGGCGCGTATCGAGAAGGAGCGTAAGGCAAAGAAGATGACCGTCCTGATCCCCGAGGAGATCTCCATCGGCGATCTGGCGCTGCGCCTTAAGGCGACCGTCGCCGAGGTCGTGAAGAAAGCCTTCCTCATGGGTACGATGGTCACCGCGAACGACGTGGTCGATTTCGACACCGCCTCCCTGATCGCGATGGAGTTCCACGCAAAGGTCGAGCGCGAGGTTGTTGTCACCATCGAGGAGCGTATCATCGACGACAGCGAGGATACCGATGAGAACCTGATCGAGCGCGCGCCGGTCGTCGTCGTCATGGGTCACGTCGACCACGGCAAGACCTCCCTGCTCGACTATATCCGTAACGCGCACGTTACCGCGACCGAGGCGGGCGGCATCACCCAGCATATCGGCGCGTACCGCGTGAATATCAACGACAGAGATATCACCTTCCTCGACACCCCCGGTCATGAGGCGTTCACCACCATGCGTGCCCGCGGCGCGCAGGTCACCGATATCGCGATCCTCGTGGTAGCGGCTGACGACGGTATCATGCCCCAGACGGTCGAGGCGATCAACCACGCCAAGGCGGCGGGCGTATCCGTCATCGTGGCGATCAATAAGATGGATAAGCCGGGCGCCAACCCCGAGCAGGTCAAGCAGCAGCTCACCGAGTATGAGCTGATCCCCGAGGAGTGGGGCGGCGATACGCCCTGCGTACCCGTATCCGCCAAGACCGGTATGGGTATCGACGACCTGCTGGAGATGGTGCTGCTGGTAGCCGATATGAAGGAGCTCAAAGCCAACCCCGACCGCGCCGCGAAGGGTACGGTCATCGAGGCGCGCCTTGATAAGGGCAGAGGTCCCGTGGCGTCCATCCTCGTACAGAACGGTACCCTGCATACCGGCGATATCGTCGTAGCGGGCACGGCGGTCGGTCACGTCCGCGCTATGACCGACGACAAGGGCAGACGCGTCCACGAGGCGGGTCCCTCGATCCCGGTCGAGATCACCGGTCTGGACGACGTCCCCACCGGCGGCGACACCTTCAACGCCGTCACCGACGAGCGCCTCGCGCGCGAGCTGGTCGAGCAGCGCAAACATGAGAAGAAGGAAGCCGAGTTCAATGCCCGCACCAAGGTCACCCTCGACAACCTCTTCGACCAGATGAAGCTCGGCGAGGTCAAGGAGCTGAAGATCATCGTCAAGGCGGACGTACAGGGTTCCGTCGAGGCGGTTCGTCAGAGCCTCGAGAAGCTCTCGAACGAAGAGGTGCGCGTCAACATCATCCACGGCGCTGTCGGCGCGGTTAACGAGTCCGACGTCATGCTGGCGAACGCGAGCAACGCGATCATCGTCGGCTTCAACGTCCGTCCCGACGCCACCGCTCAGGCGAACGCCGAGCGTGACGGCGTAGATATGCGTATGTACCGCGTCATCTACGACTGTATCGAAGAGATCGAGAGCGCCATGAAGGGTATGCTCGCTCCCAAGACCCGCGAGGTCATCCTCGGTACCGCCGAGGTGCGTAACGTCATCCGCATCAAGTCTATCGGCAACATCGCCGGCTGCTATGTCAAGAGCGGTAAGATCCAGCGCGGCGCAGGCGTGCGCGTGGTGCGCGACGGTATCATCATCGCCGACGACAACGTCGCCTCCCTCCAGCGCTTCAAGGACAGCGTCAAGGAGGTCGCCGAGGGCTACGAGTGCGGTATCGGTCTGGAGAAGTACAACGATATCAAGGAAGGCGATATCTTCGAGGTATTCATGATCGAGGAGTATCGCGAGGACTAAATAGCGAATGATGAATCGTGAATAGTTGCGGGAGGGCTGCGCCCTCACCCGATTTGTATTCTGTTTTATCGAACTATCATTTAGAGGAAGTATTATGGCTAATCATAAATTAGGCAGGACTACAGAGGATATCCGCCGCGAGCTGACCGCGATCTTCCGCGGGCTCAAGGACCCGAGAGTCACCGGCTGCTTTCTGTCGATCGTGCGTGTAGAGGTCACCAACGACCTTTCCTACTGCACGGTATATGTCAGCGCCCTCGAGGGTATGGACGCGGCGAAAGAGGCGGTCAAGGGGCTGAAAAATGCTTCGGGTTATGTGCGGAGAGAATTGGGAATGAGACTTCGTCTCCGCCATGTGCCCGAGCTGATCTTTACCCCCACCGACTCGATCGCCTACAGCGCCGAGATATCGCGTATTCTGAACAGTCTTGATATTCCGAAGGACGAGGAGGAGCCCGATGAAGAAGATCACGCTTGAGAAGGCTGCCTCTCTGCTCCTTTCACACGACAAATTCAAGATCCTGACCCATATCTACCCCGACGGCGACTGCCTGGGCTGCGGTTACGCGCTCGCTTTCGCCCTGCGTAAGCTCGGCAAGCAGGCGAACGTCGCCGTGGAGGGCGCGCTGCCCTCCAAGTTCGGCTATCTCGCCGAGCATTATGAGGAACAGGATTTTACCCCCGAATACATCGTCAGCGTCGATGTAGCCGCTCCTTCGCTGCTCGGAGAGAGCGTGATGCAGGGCGTGGATCATATCGACCTGTGTATCGACCACCACGGCACCAACACCATCACGGCAGACTATATCTATGTCGATTCCTCCGCCGCGGCTGCCGCCGAGAGCATCTGGCAGCTGCTGCCGCTGCTCCATGTCGAGATGGACGAGGATATCGCGGCGGCGATCTATACCGGTATCTCCACCGATACCGGCTGCTTCTGCTACTCCAACACCACCTCCCGCACCCACCATATCGCGGCGGGCGTCATGCCCTT
Source organism: uncultured Ruminococcus sp. (assembly GCA_902785355.1). Taxonomy (GTDB): domain Bacteria; phylum Bacillota; class Clostridia; order Oscillospirales; family Acutalibacteraceae; genus Ruminococcoides. Next base: position 52,828 of record CACZYF010000021.1, read on the forward strand.
CTGCGACTGGAACAAGATCAATTACATCAACTTTGTCGTCAAGACCCGCGCCAAGCTCAAGCTTGAGCGCATGATCCTTGATACGATGTCGTATTACTACGACGGCAAATGCGCCGTGATCTATACCACCCTCGATATGTGCGAGAAGCTCGGCACCGGCGATGATGAGATGGAGGGTCTCGCCTCCATCCCGCGCCAGATCGAAGGCGTGCAGATGGGTATCACCATGCGTGAGAAGGCGGGCGGCGTGTTCAAGATCTCCGTCCGTACCAACGACGGCGTAGACGCCTCGGCGTTCTGTAAGCTGTTCGGCGGCGGCGGTCATCCCGCGGCGGCGGGCTGCTCCGTCGAGGGCGACCTCGAGACCGTTCGGGATAAGCTGGTCACGGCGGCTGGGGACTTCTTGAGATGAACGGCGTCATCCTGATACATAAGGAGAAGGATTTCACCTCCTTCGACGTCGTCGCGGTCGTGCGTAAGCTGCTGGGTCAGAAGAAGGTCGGCCATACCGGTACCCTCGACCCGAACGCCACCGGTATCCTGCCGGTGCTGCTCGGCACGGCGACCAAGGCGCAGGATGTCATCCCCTGTCACGATAAGAAGTATCGCGCGGAATTCCGCTTCGGACTCGCGACCGATACCCTCGATATCTGGGGCAAGGTCACGGAGGAAAAGCCGTCCTGTGTGAGCCGCGAACAGCTCGAACAGGCTTTAGCGCGGTTTCGGGGCGAGATCGAACAGCTCCCTCCCATGTATTCCGCCGTCAGTATCGACGGCAAGCGGCTCTACCAGTATGCCCGCGAAGGCAAAGAAGTTGAGCGAAAGACCCGCAGAGTCACCGTTTATGAGCTGGAACTCATTTCCTTTGACGAAAGCTCACAGAGCGGTATTTTGAATATTTTCTGCTCCAACGGCACCTATATCCGCACCCTGATCGACGATCTTGCGCGCTCGCTGGGTACGGTCGGCGTGATGACCGACCTCGTGCGTTATGAGGCGTGCGGCTATCGTCTGGAGGACGCGATCACCCTCGATCAGCTGAGCGAGCTGACCGGGAGCGGCGCCTTCGACCCCGGGAGCGCGTACTTCCGCTCGGTGGAGAGTATCTTCGCGACCTATCCGGAGCTTATCGTCAGCGATAAGCAGGCGAACCGTTTTGTCAACGGTAACCCGCTGGATATCGCCCGTACCTCGCTGCGCGGCGGTTCTACAGACGGCACGATCTACCGCGTCAAGGACAGGGAGGGACACTTCCTCTCCCTCGGCGTCACCGCGGGCGAAGAATTGAAGCTGTATAAGCATTTCTAGCAGATAACGGCAGGAGCGATCCTGCTGTTTTTTTTATCAAGGATTAGTATTCGTGCGACAGCCCCCTACAACAGACCTTGAATACGGTTGTCGTTTTCGCACATCCTATCCGTGAAGGAACCGACCCGACACAGTGAAAAAACAGCACGTAAACAAGCCTGTGAAAAAGCTTCACGCTATACTGGATACATAACGACATGCATCGGCTCAAAAGCCGAAATCGCTCGGAAAGGCAGGGGAGAGGTGTGTCAAATAACGATGTATCCGAGAAGCTGCGCCGCTATCGTGAGGCGTGCGCGTTGTCGCAGCAGCAGGTGGCTGCCGCGCTGAATATCGAGCGCTCTACTTATACGAAGTATGAAACCGGCAAGACAGAGCCGAACCTTGCGACGCTGGTGAAGCTCTCCGTCATCTTCAACGTTTCGCCCGAAACGCTGCTTCCGGTTCTTATTGAGCCGGAGAGGAAGGATCTGCGTGAGGTCGCTAACGCCGACAGCCCGATCTATCAGCTCAGTAAGGACGAGCGCGGGTTGATTGCGCTGTACCGTGTGCTCGATAAGGACAATAAGCGCTCCGTGATCGAAACGGTGTCGAATTTAGCCAAAAAACAGGGCTGATATCCGTCGAATATCGCTCTGTTGCCGTGAACTTTTTCTTTACTTTTGAGAATAATTATGGTACAATAGCACTTGACGCCCGATATGGTTCAGGGGATACGCCTCATGCTGAGGATTTCACCTGCCCTGTACTATGCGGAGCGCAGTAAATAGGAAAGGGTGAAACACATGCTGAAGGAAGAGAAGCTTGCTATCATGCAGGAGTATGCGACTCATGAGGGTGACACCGGTTCGCCCGAGGTTCAGATCGCTCTGCTCACCAGGAGGATCAACGACCTCACCGAGCACCTGAAGATCCACAAGAAGGACCATCACTCCCGCCGCGGCCTTTTCAAGATGATCGGTCAGCGCCGTTCTCTGCTCAACTACCTCACCAAGGTAGACATCGAGAGATACCGCTCCATCATCCAGAGACTGGGTATCCGTAAGTAATTCACAGCATGGGGCAAATGGGGCGACCCGTTTGCCCTGCGTTTCGTTAATATGGATTTGTCATTGTGAGGAGCAGCCAACGGCTGCGACGCGGCAATCTCAACCATTTTCAAAACATCAAATACAGGATGTTACAGCTTCGTTTTAGCGGTAAAACGAGAGCACTTTCACAGCAAGAAGTGAGGAGTTAGAAGTCGTAATAAATCAGGAATGAGAAATTGTAGGGGCGACCATCGGTCGCCCGCGAATGACGAACGTTATTGATATCGAAAACATCGGATAGGATATGCCACGCCCTGTGACAGCGGGCGGTCAATGACCGCCCCTACAGTATCGCTCCGCGAGCACCGACGTTTATATAATTCCTCATTCCTCATTCCTAACTCCTAATTCTAAAGCGCTCCTCACTTATCAAAGCGCTCCGGTTTTATTGCTAAAATACTGTACCATCCTGTCAATATATATTAACAGGAGGTAACTCTATGGCTAACAAGGCTATGATTTTTGACAAGTACCGCGTATTCGAGACCGAGTTCGCGGGCAGACCGCTGGTCGTTGAGACCGGCAAGATGACCCAGCTCGCCAACGGCGCGTGTCTGGTACGCTACGGCGAGACCGTCGTGCATGTTGCGGCTACCGCTTCCGCAAAGCCCCGCGACGGCATTGATTTCTTCCCCCTCTCCGTCGATTATGAAGAGAAGCTCTACGCCGTGGGCAAGATCCCCGGCAGCTACCTCAGACGTGAGGGCAGACCCTCCGAGAAGGCGATCCTGACCTCCCGCGTCATCGACCGCCCCATCCGTCCGCTGTTCCCCAAGGATATGCGCAACGACGTTTCCATCGTCGCGACCGTTATGTCCGTTGATCCCGACTGCATGCCCGAGATCGCCGCGATGGTCGGTACCTCGATCGCGATCTCCATCTCCGATATCCCGTGGAACGGCCCGATCTCCGGCGTATCCGTAGGCTTGGTCGACGGCGAGATTGTTATCAACCCCACCGCCGCGCAGCGCAAGGTATCCGATATGGCTACCACCGTCGCTTCTACCTCGGAGCGTATCGCGATGATCGAGGCGGGCGCGAACTGCGTCAGTGACGAGGTCATGTACAACGCGATCATGGCGGGTCATGAGGCGAACCAGAAGATCATCGAGTTCATCAACGGCATCGTCGCCGAGATCGGAAAGCCGAAGTTCTCTTATCCCTCTAACGAGCCGGATCACGATATGTTCGAGGCGATCAAGGCGTTTGCCGAGGAGGACGTCAAGGTCGCTCTCGATACCGACGACAAGACCGTCCGCGACGAGCGCTTAAAGCCCATCTATGAGGCTGTCCACGAAAAGTTCGACGAGATCTACCCCGACTCTGAGGCGAAGATCGACGAGTGCCTGTACAAGACCCAGAAGTTCATCGTCCGCCGCTGGCTGCTCGATGAGCAGAAGCGCGTCGACGGCAGAGGCATGGATGATATCCGTCCCCTCGCGAGTGAGGTCGGTATCCTGCCCCGCGTACACGGCTCGGGTCTGTTCACCCGCGGTCAGACTCAGGTTCTGACCGTCGCGACCCTCGGCACCGTCGGCGATATGCAGCTGCTCGACGGCATCGATGATGAGACCGAGAAGCGCTATATGCATCATTACAACTTCCCCTCCTACTCTGTCGGCGAGACCCGTCCTTCCCGCGGTCCCGGCAGACGTGAGATCGGTCACGGCGCTCTGGCTGAGCGTGCGCTCCTGCCCGTGATCCCCTCTCTCGAGGAGTTCCCCTATACGCTCCGCCTGGTATCCGAGGTCGTATCCTCCAACGGCTCCACCTCTCAGGGCTCCGTCTGCGGCTCTACGCTGGCGCTGATGGACGCGGGCGTTCCGATCAAGGCTCCCGTAGCCGGTATCTCCTGCGGTTTGATCACCGAGGGCGAGCGCTGGATGACCATGGTCGATATCCAGGGTCTTGAGGACTTCTTCGGCGATATGGACTTCAAGGTAGCCGGTACCAAGGACGGCATCACCGCCATCCAGATGGATCTGAAGATCAGCGGCCTGCTGCCCGAGATGGTCAAGGAAGCGCTCGAAAAGACCCACAAGGCGCGCAACTACATCCTCGACGAGGTCATGCTCAAGGCGATCGCCGAGCCGCGTCCCGAGCTCTCCAAGTATGCTCCCAAGATGTTCACCACCACCATCCCCGCTGACAAGATCGCCGAGGTTATCGGCAAGTCCGGCAAGGTCATCAAGGAGATCCAGGCTGAGTGCGAGGTCAAGGTCGACATCGAGGAAGAGGGCGAGATCGGTCAGGTATTCGTCGCGGGCTTAGACGCCGAGAAGTGTCAGCGCGCGATCGAGATCATCCAGACTATCGCCACCGATCCCGAACCGGGCGCTATGTATCTCGGCAAGGTCACCCGCATTATGGACTTCGGCGCGTTCGTTGAGATCGCTCCCGGTAAGGAGGGTCTGGTACACATCAGCCAGCTCGACGTCAAGCGTACCGACAAGGTCACCGACGTCGTCAACGTCGGCGACGTCATCCGCGTCAAGGTGCTCGAGATCGACGACAAGGGCAGACTCAACCTCAGCCGCAGAGATGTGCTGATCGAGGTCGACGGCCTGACTCCCGAGAACGATATCTCCGAGGAGCGCAGACCCCGCCGTGACGGCGGCAGAGGCAGAGGCAACCGCCCCCGCCGCGACAGAAAGTAAGCGATAACCCGTAATCATATCCCCCGCTTCACCGAGGCGGGGGATTTTTGCATACAGCGCCGCAGAGTGAGGAGCCGTAATAAATGAGGAATTAGGAATTAGGAATTAGGAATTATATAAACGTTGCATAGAGTTGTAGGGCGGGGGCTTGCTCCCGCCGAGACGCTGTGGTGACATCAATGTGAAACGCGGAGCAAATCAAAGGCTTGTCATGCTTCGCGTGAAAACGACA
>CACZYF010000022.1 GCA_902785355.1 uncultured Ruminococcus sp.
GTGCCCCCGTTGGGGGAATGTCCGAAGGACAAGGGGGGAGCCGTCTCCGGCGAGGAATGCTCCCGCCGTAGAGTGAGGAGTGAGGAGTTGTAGGGGACGTTTATAATAATTCCTAATTCCTTCTACCTCCACACTCTCAATACACTTCCCCTACTCCGATCTCCTCCTCCTTCGCGATATCCTCGATACAGCTGTAGGTCACGTGCAGGATATAACTGCCGTCCTTGTACTCGAGGCTTGAATCGCGGGCTTCTACCGTACATTCAAGCAGTGAAAAAGCCTCATATAAAACAGCTTGTCGTTCTAATAATTCTTTTGCAGAATTTTCATCCAAGGTGATCTCCTCAGGCTCTATCGCAGAGATCCGCTCTGTGACCCTGCCGATCGGCAGCTGTACGCCGAGAGGCGACGGCGCTTCTTCCATCTCTCGCGGGAGCGTGTACGGAGAATCCACCCCGCTGATATTGCAGGGAACCGACAGACCGAAAAGGCGAACGCTGCAGCGCTCGGCGGTCTCTCCCGTCGGTTTCATCAGCGTCAGATGATCGGGAACGGTAAAATCCGCTTCATGTGTAGTTCGGGCGTTGACCTTTGCCGAAGCGTGTACGAGCCGAGAACCGCCGTCCGCGTTCTCCATCACGCCGCTGACGAGAAGCTGACCGCGCACGACCGCCGATCCCTCCCGCACCGTGACGGCGCCCTCCCCCGCCTCGACCGACATAATCAGTCCGTCGCGGCGGGCTTTGACGTTACAGGGCGTAACAACGTCGCCAACCTCGGGCGGGATCGCCTTCTCCTTGACCTCGACCGAGGCATACGAGCCGCTGAGGTTGACCGCCATCCATCCGATCCCGCTGTTCTCGATCATGACGGAATCGGCAAGGCTGACAGCGTTAACGGACGGCTTGAACGCGCCGACATACAGCCCCTTATCGCGCAGAATATCACGCATTTGCGATTCGCTGTAGGTATCAAGCCCCGTAATATCCACACTCCAGACAAAGAGCGACATTACGAATACCGTCAGCACAAAAGCGCAGACGCCGAGGACGATCCCCGCTCTGCTTCGGTATCGTGAGGCGAGCTGAGGCAGTCCGCGCTTGCTGTTTACCTTCAGGCATACGCCCGCGCCGCGCGCCAAGGGGCGGATATCACGGTAATCGGCACGATACATAGAGGCACAGACGTCTTTTCCGCGTCTTTCGACGTCCCATAATCTGACGTCGCGGCGAGCGGTGACGTTTAAAAACCGCTCGGGATACTTTCCGCTGACGGTGAATCGTACATAGCCGCGCATATAGCGCAAAAATCTTAACAGCATTTGCTTACACCGTAAAAGTCAGGCTCGTGATGAAGCCGTCGATGATCAGCGCCGACTCCGAGATACAGCGCAGGTTCAGCTCGCGACCCTCGGCGGAGAGGATCATGCCCGACGTATTGATGCGGATGCACGCCGGAGAGTATTCCAGCACCCCGCGACTGCCCTCGATCAGCATCTCACGGTTGCCGCTGAGCTCGATACAGGGCAGATTCGCAATCGGCAGATCGGAGCGGCGGGATTTCTTTTCATCAGTTTTCTTTTTCACATTATCACCCATATATTTTATGACCGACCTCGCATATATATTATTTGGTGATGATATGAAACGAAAAAAATTATTCTGTATCAGAAAAATATTGCAATTATTATTTGCTGTACTTGCGATCATTATCTGTCTGAGGTACGGCACGGAATGTTCGCGCGGGATCCTTAACGGCATCCTTTTCTGTATTGAAATACTGGTACCGTCGCTGTTCCTTTTGATGACGATAGCGGCGTATCTGGTCAAGAGCGGGATCGCGGAAACGGTCGCAAAACCGCTGAACGGCATATCCAAAGCGCTGTTCCGACTGCCCTATCCGTCGCTCGCGGTCATTTTGCTCGCGCTGGTCGGGGGCTATCCCGTAGGCGCGAGGTGTGCCGCGATGATGACGGAGCGTGGGATGTTAAGTGAGAAGCAGGCGCAAAAAACCGCGATGATCGCCGTCTGCGCGGGTCCGGGGTTCCTCGTCAACTTCATCGGACGGGCGCTGCTGGGCTCTCCCGAAGCGGGAATACTGCTCTTGATCGCAGAAGTACTCGCGACGATCTTCACGGGGATGATCATCGGCAGAGCGGTGAAAAGCGAGATCACGCCGCCGAAGAGAACCGCGCCGCACGAGAACACTCACCTGCTGACCGCCTCGGTCGCCGACGCCTCGCGCTCGACCTTCCATATGTGCGCGATGGTAGTGCTGTGCTCGGCGATGATCGAGGTACTGACGGCGGTTTCCCCCGACAGAGGACTGACAGCGATCCTCTCGGCGGTGCTGGAGATTACCTCGGGCTGTGCGGTACTGTGCGGACAGTATCCGCTCGCGCTGATCGCGTTCTTCATCGGCTTCGGCGGTATCTCGGTGCATTTACAGATCTTTGCCGCGGCGGACTCGCTTAAACTGAACGTATGGCTATTTTTCTTATACAGAATTATCCAGGGTATAATCGCGTCTGCCGCTGCATATACTCTATTGTTGATTTTCCCGATCGAGGTCAGGGTGTTCAACAGCGCCGAGCTGCCGCTGACGGTCGCAAAATCCGCTACGCTGATCGGCTCGTCGGCGCTGGTGATCTGCTCTATGCTGTTCTCGGCGTCGGTAACAAAGCTGTCAAAGCGAGACAGCTGACGAATGACAGGTTGAGGTTGCCACAGCTCCAACGGGGCTTTGGTATGACAAATTTCTATGGAGGTATATTATGTGCGGAATCGCGGGCTGGCTCGATAAAGAGCTAAACTTATACGAAGAGAATGAAAGGCTTGATGAAATGTCGCGGTGTCTTGAGCGGCGGGGTCCCGACGAGCACGGCGCGTACATTCGCCGTCACGCGGCACTTCTGCACCGAAGGCTGAGCGTCATCGACCCGCGGCGCGGTCAGCAGCCGATGTCGACCCTGTACGAGGGCGAGAAGTACACCATCGTATATAACGGCGAGCTGTATAATACAGATGAATTAAGAGATGAGCTGAAAGCGGCAGGCTTCGGCTTCGGCACGCGATCCGACACGGAAGTACTGCTCAAAGCTTACTGCTATTACAAGGAAAAATGCGCCGAAAAGCTCAATGGTATCTTTGCGTTCGCCGTATATGAGGAAACGGCTCATCGTCTGTTCCTCTGCCGTGACCGCGTAGGTGTAAAGCCGTTGTTTTATCACAGCTATCCGAACGGGCTGGTGTTCGGCTCGGAGATCAAAGCGATCCTGCACAGCGGCAGGGTCAAGCCGACCGTTACCGAAGAGGGCTTATATGAGCTGTTCTTCCTCGGCCCCGCAAGGACAGCGGGAAACGGTATCTTTAAGGACATCAGCGAGCTGCTCCCGGGTGAATACGCGATATATGAGAACGATAAGCTGCACAAGACCCGCTACTTCTCGCTTACCGCTCATCCGCATGAGGATAACGAGCAAAAGACCGTTGAACATGTCCGCTATCTGCTGACTGACGCGATCGAGCGCCAGCTGGTCACCGACGTGCCGATGTGCTTCTTTCTCTCCGGAGGACTTGACTCCAGCATCATCTGTCAGACAGCTGCAAATTTCCGTAAAAGAAATAATCAGCCTCCGATCGACACCTATTCCGTCGAATACGCGGATAACCGCCGCTATTTTCAGAAGAGCCTGTTCCAGCCGAACGCCGACTACGACTTCATCGATATGATGGTAGAGAGCTGCGGCGCTCATCATCACGAGGTCATCCTCGATAACGGCGATCTGTTCCATGCCCTCTACCCCTCCGTCAAGGCGCGCGATCTGCCGGGGTATGTCGACATCGACTCGTCGCTGCTCTTGTTCTGCAAGGAGATCAAGCGCGGGTTTACCGTCGCTCTTTCGGGCGAGTGTGCCGACGAGCTGTGGGGCGGTTATCCGTGGTATCATAACCGCGAGATACTCTTCGAGGACTGCTTCCCGTGGTCGCGAAACCAGGCGATCCGCAGGCAGGTGCTGAAAGCGGGTATCCTCCCGCACGGTGAGGAATACGTCAGAGAGCGTTACCTCGACACCATCCGTGCCGTTGACAGCCTGAAAGAGGACAGCGCGGTCGACAAGAGGATGCGCGAGATGTTCGCGCTGAACTACTACTGGTTCATGCAGTGTCTGTTGGAGCGCAAGGATCGCTGTTCGATGTACTCGGGGCTGGAGGTCAGGGTGCCGTTCTGCGACTACCGCCTGATCGACTACGCCTACAACATGCCGTGGGAGCTCAAGGCGTACGGCGGCAGAGAGAAGGGGATCATCCGCAAGGCGTTCGAGGATATTTTGCCGCGCGACATCGTCTACCGCAAGAAAAGCCCCTATCCCAAGACCCACAACCCCGTCTACATGGAGCTGTGTAAAAAGCACATGGAGGAGATACTCGCCGACAGCTCCCGAAGGATCAATACGCTGCTCGATCCCGTGGGTATCCGACAGATCATGGAGCACCCCGACGAGCTGTCCGATCCGTGGTACGGTCAGCTGATGAAAGCGCCGCAGATACTCGCCTACCTGATCGAGCTCGATTACTGGCTCGAGAGCTATGATGTGGAGATGGAGATATAACTATCTACAGAATAATCGCACTGTTTTCATCAGTCGAGATCGCCGCGTCGCTTATTCTTTTCACGATTTCGCAGATTTGTCATAGAATGTTAATAGATTGGACATTTTTTATCCATTCGCCCTTCATAAATCTCTGTTAAGATAAAAGCACAGAAACAAAAATGCTGTCATCCTCCGGCGCAGACTCCTGTCACCTGTCACTGACACTGCTAACGATGATGATGTTGAACAGAAAGGATGTGGCAGAATGAAAGGCGAAAACTATCGCGAGATGAGCGCGTATTTCTCACAGACCAGAACGCGCAGTAATACCATCAAGGCGCTCCATGACGTTCTGCCGCTGGTCATGTATATCTTCTACCCCGTTCAGCTGATCGCGCTCGGGGTGAACGAAGGCTTTAACAGCGAGCATTTTCTCAGATTCATGCTCGTGCCGCTGGGTACGCTGATCCTCGTAACGGTGCTCAGGGCGATCATCAATGCGAAACGCCCCTACGAAGTATATGACTACGATCCCGCCGTCAACAAAGCAACCAAGGGACACAGTTTTCCCTCGCGACATACGGTTTGCGCCTTCATCATCGCGATGGCGTTCCTGTATATCAACGTAAAGATCGGTATCATCATGCTGGCGCTCGCGGCTGCGATCGGCGTGACCAGAGTACTGTCGGGCGTTCACTTCATCCGTGACGTCATCGGCGGCGCCGTGATCGGGATCGGGATCGGCGTATTGGCATTCTTTATCTTCTGATAATTCCATTTCTCTCCTTAAATGATATATGTTTTTGCAAAAAAAGCGTGGGCTTCCGTCGGAGGCTCACGCTTTTTTTACTTGGATTATTCTGTATATTCCGATCAAATACGTCCATACTGGTTTTATGAAAATACGTGAACTGATGAACGAGAACTTAGTCGAAGTCGGCGCGGAGCTGTACACTAAGGATGAAGCGCTGGACAGGCTGATCGAGCTGCAGCAGCATGACGGCGATATCCGCGACGCGCTGACCCTCAGCCGCGAGGTACGCGAACGGGAGCAGAAAGGCAGCAGCGCGCTGTCTTTCCGGGTAGCCGTACCCGAGGTATGTCATAAGGGAGCTCAGAAAACCTCTGTCAGCGCCGTTACCGTCCGAAAAGGTGTAGATTACGGAGCGCCGGACAAACGACCGGTCAGGCTGATCTTCCTGATCGCCGGTAAGGACGGCTCGGATGAATATCTCGAAGCAAAACGCCGCCTGACCTACATGCTGTCGGATATGCGGTTCACCTCCATGCTGTGTGCCGCAAAGAGTAACCGCGAATTTCTGAGATTGATCGAGGAAAAGGAGAAAAAGATAAAGAACTAAGAAATAAGAAATAAGAAGTTACGGAAAGCCTGACGGCTTTTTTCGAAGAACGGAGAATGGTGAATGGTGAATGGTGAATGGTGACGGGAAAGCCTGACGGCTTTCGGATCGATATAACAACTTCTAAAGTGAAACATCTGCGGCTCTGTATAGGGTCGCAGACGTTTTTATTCTATCATATTATACAAATCAGGTGCGGACAGCGTCCGCCCTTCACCGTTCTCTGTTCTCTGTTCTCTGTTCTCTGTTCTCCGTTCTCTGTTCTCCGTTAACCGGGCTTATATTTCCAACTGATACAGCTTTTTAGCGTTTTCACTGAGGATCATGCGGCGTTCATCATCGGTAAGGTCGAGGTCAAAGAACATATTCACCTCGTCCCTCGGGTGCCACATGGGATAATCCGTACCGAACAGCACCTTTTCGGCACCGTAGCGGCGGATGATCTCGGCGGTCTTGTCGAGCGGTACCCACGCCATCGTGGACGAGCAGTCAACATAGAGATTCGGCGTGCCCGCAAGCTCCAGACTCGCCTCGTCCCACAGCGACCAGCCGCCCATGTGGGCGCCGATGATCGTCAGGTTGGTATAGGTCTCGAGGATCGGAACCAGTCGGTTCGTATTCGAGAAATCATAGCGTTTATCGCCGGTGTGCATCAGGATCGGGAGTCCGTATTCCTCACACAGCTCGTAGATCTTTAAACAGCGGTAGTCGTCGATCTTGAAGCGCTGGATATCGGGATGGAGCTTAACGCCCTTCAGCCCGAGCGCGATCAGGTGCTCGACGTCGGCGCGCTGATCCTCGCTGTCGGGATGGAGCGTACCCAGTCCCGTCAGCCTGCCGTCGGCGGCTTTGACGGTCTCGGCGATGAAGCTGTTAATGGAATTGACCTGCTTCGGGGTGGTCGCGACCGACTGCACCAGCGAATGGTCGATGCCGACCTCTGTGTTGATCTCCAACAGACTCCCCGCAGTCCCGTCGCACTTGGCGACCGTACCGTAGAAGGTATCCGTACCGGCGACCGCCTTGGCGGCGATCTTCTCGGGATAGATATGGCAGTGGGAGTCGATGATCTGAAACCCTTCTCTCATTATGCCGTCACCACGCTGTTCGCCTTCTGCAGTCCGAGCTTCTCGACCGCGTCCTCACGCATCTTGTACTTGAGGATCTTGCCGGCGGCGTTCATCGGGAAGCTGTCGACAAAGTCGATATAACGCGGCACCTTATGGCGCGCCATACTCGCGGCGATATAGTCCTTCATCTCCTGTTCGGTCATGGTCTCGCCCTCCTTGAGGATGATGCACGCCATGATCTCTTCACCGTAGTTCTCATCGGGAACGCCGATGACCTGTACGTCGGAGACCTTGGGATTGGTATAGATGAACTCCTCGATCTCCTTGGGATAGATATTCTCACCGCCGCGGATGATCATGTCCTTGAGTCTGCCGGTGATCTTGTAGTAGCCGTCCTCGGTCTTGCAGGCGAGGTCGCCGGTATGGAGCCAGCCGTCCTTGTCGATGGCTTCGGCGGTCTCCTTGGGCATTTTATAATAGCCCTTCATGATATTATAGCCGCGTGCGAGGAATTCGCCGTTGACGTTCGGCGGGCACTCCTCTCCTGTCTCGGGATCGACGATCTTGCACTCGATCTCGGGCAGCTCCTTACCGACGGTATTGACGCGCACCTCGATAGAGTCCTCGGTGGAGCTCATGGTACAGCCGGGAGACGCCTCGGTCTGACCGTAGACGATGGTGATCTCAGTCATGTGCATCTTGTCAACGACTTCGCGCATCTTGTCGATCGGACAGGGAGAGCCCGCCATGATACCGGTACGCATATAGGAGAAGTCGGTGTTCGGAAAATCGGGATGCTCCAAAAGGGAGATGAACATCGTCGGAACGCCGTGGAAGGCGGTGATATGCTCGTTATTGATACAGGCAAGCGCGGGCTTCGGGCTGAAATACGGCAGCGGCAGAACGGTCGCGCCGTGGGTCATGGAGGCGGTCATTGCCAGAACCATGCCGAAGCAGTGGAACATCGGAACCTGGATCATCATGCGATCCTCGGTGGAGAGATCCATACGGTCGCCGATATTCTTGCCGTTGTTGACGATATTATAATGGGTCAGCATGACGCCCTTGGGGAAGCCGGTGGTACCGGAGGTGTACTGCATGTTGCAGACGTCGTCCTTATCCACGGCGGCAGCCATACGGTAGACCTCGCTCTTCGGGGTCTTGGTGGCGTATTCCAGCGCCTTTTCCCATGTCAGGCAGCCCTTCTGCTCAAAGCCGACGGTGATGACATTTCTGAGGAACGGCAGGCGCTTCGCGTGGAGCTGTTCGCCCTCTTTGACGTTCTCGAGCTCGGGACACAGGCGGGCGATGATATCGCCGTACTTGGTATCCTTCGCGCCCTCGGTGATGACCAGCGTATGGGTATCGCTCTGCTTCAAGAGATATTCCGCCTCATGGATCTTATAGGCGGTGTTGACGGTGACAAGGACCGCGCCGAGCTTGACGGTCGCCCAGAAAGCGATGTACCACTGGGGAACGTTGGACGCCCAGACAGCGACGTGAGATCCCGCCTTGACGCCCAGGGCAATCAGCACGCGGGCAAACTCGTCAACGTCGTCACGGAACTCGCTGTAGGTGCGGGTATAGTCGAGAGAGGTATATTTGAACGCGAGCTGGTCGGGGAACTCCTCCACCATGCGGTCTAGCACATCGGAGAAGGTGCAGTCGATCAGGGTCTCCTTCTTCCAGACAAATTTGCCGGTATGGCGGTTGTTCCAGTACAGCGCGCTTTCGTTCTTGGAGGTATCGGAGAACTGCTTCATGAAGCTGATAAACTGGGCGAAGATGATATCCATATCGTCCAGCTCCGGGCACCAGCGGGGATCCCACACCAGCGAGATGAAGCCGTCGTAGTTGACGGAGCGCAACGCCTTCATGGATTCTGCGATCGGCAGATCGCCCTCGCCGACCAGGCGGTACTCGATCCCGTCAGCAGTCTTGACCGCGTCGTTGAGGTGGACGTGGCGGACATACGCGCCGAGGTTCGAGATGATCTTCGCGGGGCTTTCGCCGACCGTAAAGTAAGCGGCGGACATATTCCACAGCGCCGCGACATAGTCGGAAGCGAAGTATTCGAGCGTATCGCGCAGAAGCGCCGTATCGGCATACATGCCGCGGGTCTCGATCAAGAGAGAGATCTTCTCGCGCTGCGCTTCATCAAGAACCTTATCGATCAGGTTCTTGACGTTCTCGACAGCCTTCTCGGTATTATCGTGATGCTCTGCACGCAGACGGATGTTCGGGATACGCAGGTTCGACGCAATCTGCATACAACGCTCGATCTCGGCGATCGCTGCGTCGGTCTGCTCCTCGTCGGCAATATCGTTGATCACGTCGATACAAGGCAGGCTCAGCCCTCTGTCATACAGCATACGCAGGGTCGCCGCGGCGGAATACTCGTGGAATACGCCGTTCTTCTCGGAAAAAGCGGCGTTATTGATATTATGAGGCTCGATGCCCTCGAACTTGAAATACTCGGCGGCTGTACAAAATTCTTCAAAAGAAATATCATGCCAGCCCTTAGTGGAAAAGGAAAACTTCATCGGTAATCACATACCTTTCAATAAATGTTAAGCCTAATGAAAACTGAATATCGGTTTATCTCACGGAAAAGAACCGGGGCTCTTAATCCTCCTCGTAAACGATCTTGTTAACGGCGTTGACGTAGGCGCGGATAGAAGCGCCGATGATATCGGTCGAGAGACCGGTGCCGGAATAGATCCTTCCGCCGACGCGCAGGCGTACCAGCGCGTTGCCCATCGCTTCCTTCTCCTGTGTAACGGTCTGGATAGAGAAATCATCCAGTTCAAAACGGCGACCGATGATCTGCTCGATCGCGTGGAAGGCGGCGTCGATCGGGCCGTCGCCGATCGCGATACCCTGTACCGTTCTGCCCTCTCGCTGTAAGGAGATCTGCGCGGAGGAAGAAATGCGATTGCCGCTGTTGATGACATAATTCTCGAGGATGTAGGTCTGGGGAACCTGCAGAGCGGCGGAGGCGACGATCGCGTCGAGCTCCTTGATGCCGACGTTCTTCTTGCGTGCGATACGGCGGAATTCCTCATAAACGCGCTTAACGTCTTCATCGGAGAGATCATAGCCGATCTTCTCGATACTCTCGCGGACGGTATCGATGGTGTCGTTGAGCTCGAGCACCACGCCGTCGTCGATGATCTCGCGGGTAACGGTATTCTGCGCCTTGCCGCTGATGATCCACTCGATCTGGTCGATGGTACGGTGCAGCTCGGTAGCGCGGATATTGGCGGTAATATCGTAGTTCTCACGGATATCCTTGATCAGGGCGCCGAACTCGCGCAGGGGCGTCGCCTCACCGCCGATGGAGGTCTTGACGCAGGCGGCGCCGTTCTTGACCGCGAGGATCGCGGCGGCGGTAGCGACACCGTTCTTGTTATTGCACTGGACGCCGACAGGCACTTCGACCCCGTCGGAGATTCTCTTAACAAAGGCAGCGAAGTCGTCGGGCAGCAGAACTGCCGCGTCATCGCAAAGGGTGATCTTGTCAGCACCGGCGTCAACAGCGGTCTGAACCGCTTCGCGAAGGAAGGCTTCCTCGGCGCGGGTCGCGTCGACGGCAACGAACTCAACGTCGCTGCATACTGTCTTCGACTTATCGACCATCGCGCGGACATAATCACACATCTTATTCTGCTTCTTGTGAAGCGTGTACTCCATAATGGAGGAGGTCATGGGCAGCTCGACGCGAATACGCGGATGAGCGGTATTGCCGAGCGCCTCGGCGGCACGGTCGATCGCCGCTGCTCCGGAGGTTACCGCGACGGAGATCACGCTGTTCTTGACGAAGGACGCCGCTGTACGTACCAGAAGGGTATCCGCGCGCGCGGTGCCGATCTCGGGCAGCTCTACAGCGTCGACGCCCAGCCGCTCGAGCTTGCGGGCGATCTCCAGCTTCTGTTTAAAGGATAAGGTTGACTTTGAGTCCGATAAGGTCGTGTCTGCAATCTTGATCTGGTTCATATTGTTTCCTCTTTTCAATTATATGTCCGGGGATGCGACGAGATAAATATCACATACAGTACATCAAAAAATCCCCGAGGTCAATGACCTCAGGGACGAAGTTACTTCGCGGTACCACCCTGCTTACCGTGTACTACGGTCGCTCAAAGGCTCTGACAAGCCCTCTGCCATGATAACGGGACAATCCGGAAACGCTTACTGATATATTTGCATATTCGGCGTTTCTGCTCCGAAATGAGACTCGCTTCTGCTGTCCTGCTGTCTCGCACCGACCGACAGCTCTCTGAAAAGACGTGATGTAAAAGCGATAATTTCATCTACGCATTTAGGTGTTATTCAACATTGAGTAATATAACACAATGTCAAATGTTTGTCAAGCGCTTTAATGCGTGAAAATCCCGTTTTGGTTTATATACCAACACAGCAGTTTACAGGGATAAAAAAACTGGTGTTTTTGACAAACACATTTTGTTGAGATCGCCGCGTCTTGACCCGATCATTATGTCATCCCTCTATCAGTTTAAAGCTTTGCGCTTTAAGCTAAAAAACGGCAGGGTCTCCCCTGCCGCTTTATCAGTCGATTATTCAGATCAAACCTCAACGGTCCAGCCGAACTTATCCTCGATCTCGCCCCACTGGATACCGGTCACGGTATCATAGAGGTGCTGGGACAGCTCGCCGATCTCATTATTGTTGACGATGTACTTATGATCCTTGTAGCACAGCTCGCCGATCGGAGAGATAACAGCCGCGGTACCGCAGCCCCATGCCTCCGCGAGAGTGCCGTCGGTCATCGCCTGAGAGAGCTCATCAACGGACAGCAGACGCTCGGAAACGGTGATACCCTCGCTTGCGAGCAGCTCGATGCAGGACTTGCGGGTGATACCGGGTAGGATGGAACCGGTCAGCTTAGGCGTAACGATCTCGTCGCCGATCTTGAACATAACGTTCATCGCGCCGACTTCCTCGATATACTTACGCTCTACGCCGTCGAGCCACAGAACCTGGCTGTAGCCCTGCTGCTCGGCACGCTCGCCGGCACGGTTGGAGGCAGCGTAGTTACCGCCGCACTTCGCGTAGCCTGTACCGCCGCGAACCGCACGGACGTCCTGATCCTCGATCATGATCTTGACGGGGTTCAGACCCTCCTTGTAGTAGGAGCCGACGGGAGAAGCGATGATGATGAACTCAGCGTTGTGAACAGCGTGAACGCCAAGGCTCTCGTCGTTGCCGTACATGAAAGGACGCAGATAGAGCGAGGTGCCCTTATCGGCGGGAGTCCAATCCTGCTCTAAGCGGACGAACTCGACCAGCGCCTGCATGAAGTCCTCCTCGGGCATCTGAGGCAGGCAGAGACGCTCTGCGGAATTGTTCATACGGCGGATGTTCTCGATCGGGCGGAACATCTGGACCTTACCGTCCTTGCGGCGATATGCCTTTAAGCCCTCGAAGATCTCGGAGCCGTAATGCAGAACGGTGGACGCGGGATGGATGGAGAGGCGCTCGAACGGTACGATGCGGGGATTGTACCAGCCCTTCTCGCTGTTCCAGCTCCAGCGGAACATGTGATCGGTGAAAATCTTGCCGAAGCCGAGGGTTGAGGTATCAGCGGGCTTTTCCTTCGGATTCGGGTTTAAGGTAACTTTGATATCCATAATAATTTCCTCCTTAAATATACTTGATGCGCTATTCGCATAAAGCTGTCGGTCATAAAGCATAGCTTAGTGATTCAAGAAGCTTATGACTGCGGCAGGATCCTATCGTATGGTGTATTAAAAGTCTGCGCCCATTTGGATCGCCTTGTAGTTGACGTCCTTCATGTTGGCGCGCTTTGCGGGGATGACCTTATCGAGAGCAGCCTTGATGCCTTCCTCGGTATAGTCGCCGGTCTCCTTTAAGAGCTTACCGACGATGATCATGTTGGCGAGGTTGCCGAGCTGTTCATCGGAAGCCATCTTGGTAGCGGGGATATAGAAAACCTTGACGTCGTCGCGCTCGACCTTGCGCTCGATCAGGGTGGAATCCGCGAAGATCATGCCGCCGGGGACAACCTTGCTCTCGAAGCGATCGAGAGAGGGCAGGTTCATCGCGACGAGGATATCGGGGTTGCTGACGATCGGAGAGCCGACCGGGGTATCGGAGACGATGACAGAGCAGGAGGCGGTACCGCCGCGCATCTCGGGACCGTAGGACGGGAGCCACGAGACCTGCTTCTCTTCGATCAGACCCTTATAAGCAATAAACTTACCGGCGAAGAGGATACCCTGACCGCCGAAGCCGGAGAATAACATATTTTTAGCGCTCATTACTCTGCCTCCTTCTGTTCAGCGGAACGATCCTTGTAAACGCCCAGCGGATAATAGGGCAGCATATCGCTCTCGATCCACTCCAGCGCCTGCTTGGGGGTCATGCCCCAGTTGGTCGGGCAGGAGGAAACGACCTCGACAAGAGAGAAGCCCTTGCCGTCGATCTGGTTCTGGAACGCCTTCTTGATCGCCTTCTTGGCATTTCGGATGTTCTTGACGTTATTGACGGTAACGCGCTCGAGATACTCGGGGCCGACCAGCTCACTGAGCATTTCACATACCTTGATCGGATAGCCGCACGCCTTAGGATCTCTGCCGTAGGGAGAGGTCTGGGTGACCTGACCCACCAGAGAGGTAGGCGCCATCTGACCGCCGGTCATGCCGTAGATCGCGTTGTTGATGAAGATAACGGTGATGTTCTCGTTACGGGCAGCCGCGTGAACGGTCTCAGCCATACCGATAGATGCAAGGTCGCCGTCGCCCTGATAGGTGAAGACGATGTTGTTCTCGGGATCGGCGCGCTTAACGCCGGTAGCGACAGCCGGAGCACGGCCGTGAGCCGCCTCGATCATATCACAGTTGAAGTAGTTATATGCCATAACGGAGCAGCCAACGGGAGCGATACCGATGGTGTTGCCCTCGATGCCCAGCTCGTCGATGACCTCGGCGACCAGACGGTGAACGATACCGTGGGTGCAGCCGGGGCAGTAATGCAGCGGCACGTCGATCAATGCGTGCGGTTTTTCAAATACAGCCATTACGCAATACCTCCGTTGATTTCTTTGATAGCGTTCAGCACCTGCTCCGGGTCGGGGATCATACCGCCGGCACGGTTGCACAGGGTAACCGGACACTTAGACTCGATCGCGAGCTGTACGTCCTCGATCATCTGACCCATGTTCAGCTCTACGGACAGGAACGCCTTCGCGTGCTCTGCCGCTTTCTTGAAGGGAGCCTTCGGGAACGGCCAGAGGGTGATCGGACGGATCAGACCGACCTTGATGCCCAGCTTACGGGCTTCATCGACAGCGTTCTTCGATACACGCGCCGCGATACCGAACGCGGCGATCACGATGTCGGCGTCATCGACCATATACTCCTCATACATGGTCTCATTCTCTTCGACGACCTTATAGCGGTCATAACGCTTGAAGTTCAGCTCCTCCAGCTCCTCGGGAACCAGAGAGAGGGAGTTGACGATATTATGCTCACGCGCCATCTTGGTACCGGTGGTAGCCCAGGGCTTCTCGGGAGCAGGCTTGACCTCGAGGTCGTCGATGGATACGGGCTCCATCATCTGACCCATCGTACCGTCGGCGAGAATCATCGCGGTCATGCGGTAGGTGTCGGCGAGCTCAAAGCCCTTGACGGTCAGCTCAGCCATCTCCTGAACGGACGCGGGAGCGAGAACGATCATGTGATAGTCGCCGTGGCCGCCGCCGCGGGTGGACTGGAAGTAGTCGGACTGGGAGGGCTGGATACCGCCGAGACCGGGGCCTCCGCGCTGAACGTTAACGATCAGGGCGGGCAGGTCTGAGCCTGCTAAATAGGATAAGCCCTCGCCCTTCAGGGATACACCCGGAGAAGAAGAGGAAGTCATGACGCGCTTACCGGCGCTGGCTACGCCGTAAACCATATTGATCGCGGCGATCTCGGATTCCGCCTGCAGGAAGGTACCGCCGATCTTCGGCATGACCTTAGCCATATAAGCGGCGATCTCAGTCTGAGGTGTGATCGGATAGCCGAAGTAATGCATGCAGCCGGCCTTGATGGCAGCAGCGGCGATCGCTTCGTTACCCTTCATCAAAATCTTATCTGCCATATCGTTTCATCACCTTTCTACCTTAATAATGCAGTCGGGGCACATCATATAGCAGGAAGCGCAGCCGATACACTGACTCATATCGGTACACTCTACGGGATGATGACCCTTCTTGTTGATTTTGTCTGTGGCAAGGCGCAGGATACCCTTGGGGCAAGCGTCTACGCACAGCGAACAACCCTTACAGTTGTCGGTCTTGAAAGTTAGTTTTGCCATATACATTTTCCCTTCTTCAAAGATTGAATTGATATATCAATTTCGCCTGAGCTTATACCGGTTTTGCCTGCAGCTTCAAGCGGAATAACGGGCTGATCTTATCCTTGAGCTCATCGTAAAGCCTGTCCTCAACGGTGGTCAGTACCAAGGGTAATCCCGAGAGACGGGATACCTCCCCGGCATACGCCGCGGACTTTAACACATCGTCGGCGGAGGTCTCGAAAGCTAAATTGGAATTGTTGATGATCCCTGTAAAAGGGATACCGCACGCCCACTCGATCTCGCGCATGACCTCAATGGTCGACGGCGCGTCGGGAGTCAGCGGACGGAATTTGTTGACGACCATGAGCATCTCGTAGTCATCCTCGTTGCGAATGGCATCGCGGAGCCTGCCCAAGGCGTAGGCGCCGCGGTCATCACCGCCGATATCGAGGATAACGCTGAGGCTCTTATCATCGGTGATCGAATACAGGTCGGCGGGCATAGACGGCAGATCGACGTTTGAGGACGCGAAGTCCGAGCAGATCAGGCGGATGCCGTGCTCTTTGAACTCCGCTTCACTGTCCTTGGAGCGGAAATACGGGTTGACGATATCGAGGTCGGCGACGGCAACGTTGTCGCGCTGAGCGGCAAGGTCAAGCGCCATATTCACGGCGATATTCGTCTTACCCGAGCCGTAATGACCGCATAGAATCGTAAGTCGTTTGTAGGTCATAAATACCTCTTTTCAGATAATAGATAACGAATAGCAGTGTAAATCTTATCAAAACAGGAATCCAAAACGCGAAGCGTTTCCCACCACCGTTCTCCGTTCACCGTTCACCGTTCTCCGACTTAAAGCAGGTTCCTCTGGAT
The DNA here is from genome assembly GCA_902785355.1 of uncultured Ruminococcus sp. Taxonomy (GTDB): domain Bacteria; phylum Bacillota; class Clostridia; order Oscillospirales; family Acutalibacteraceae; genus Ruminococcoides. The sequence goes on from CACZYF010000022.1 coordinate 16,221, forward strand.
CTTGCCGCTGGTGGTCTTGGGGAGGGAATCACGGAAGACGACGATACGCGGGTACTTATACGGCGCGGTATGGGTCTTGACGTAATCCTGGATCTCCTTCTTCAGCTCGTCGGTACCCTCGGTACCCTTGACGAGTACGATGGATGCCTTGACGACCTGACCGCGAACGGGATCGGGCGCTGCGGAAACGCCGCATTCGAGTACATACGGCAGCTCCATGATGACGGACTCGATCTCGAACGGTCCGATACGATAGCCGGAGGACTTGATGACGTCATCGGCACGGCCGACATACCAGAAGAAGCCGTCCTCATCACGCCACGCGAGATCGCCGGTGTGATAGTAGCCGTTGCGCCAATTTTTACGGGTCGCGTCGACGTCGTTGTAGTAGTACAGCGCCAGACCGCAGGGCAATCCCTTGGAGATATCGATGACGATCTCGCCGGGCTCGCCGTCGGGAACGTCGTTGCCGTTCTTGTCGATCAGGTGGATATCATAAATCGGAGAGGGCTTGCCCATCGAGCCGATCTTATGGGGCGCGCCGATCATGTTGCAGATGATGACAGCGGTCTCCGTCTGACCGAAGCCCTCCATGATCTGTAAGCCGGTGAGCTTCTCGAACTGGTTGTAAACCTCGGGGTTGAGCGCCTCGCCCGCGGTGGTCATGCGCTTGACGGAGGAGAAATCGTACTTAGAGATATCCTCCTTGATCATCATACGCAGCATGGTGGGCGGCGCGCAGAAGGTGGTGATCTTGTATTTTGCGAACATCGGGAGGATGTCGTCGGCATGGAAACGGTCGAAGTCATAAACGAACATCGGCGCTTCACACAGCCACTGGCCGTAGAGCTTACCCCACGCCGCCTTCGCCCAGCCGGTATCGGAGATAGTGAAGTGCAGGCCGTCGGGATCGACGTTGTGCCAGAATTTTGCGGTCATGAAGTGACCGAGCGCGAGCTTGTAGCTGTGGGCGGCGATCTTCGGATAGCCCGAGGTGCCTGAGGTAAAGTACATCAGCATCGGCGCGTCGCCGCAGGGGGTGTGCTCGTTGCGCTCGAAGTGGGACGAGAAGAGCTTGTACTCCTCATCGAAGTTTCTCCAGCCCTCACGAACGCCGTTGACCATGATGCGCTTGATCTGGGGATAGCTCTCCATCGCGCGCTCGACCTCCTCGGCGGAATAGCCGTCGCCGGTACAGAGGATCGCGGAGACGCCCGCCGCCTTGAAGCGGTATTCGAGGTCATGCGCCTGCAGCTGGTTGGTCGCGGGGATCGCGATCGCGCCGAGCTTATGCAGACCGATGATCGCGAACCAGAACTGGTAATGGCGCTTGAGGATCAGCATAACGCGGTCGCCCTTGCGGATGCCTAAGCTCTTGAAGTAGTTCGCGCACTGACAGGATGCGTGGCGTATATCGGTAAAGGTAAAGCGTCGCTCGGTCTTGTCCTTATCGACATGGATCATCGCGAGCTTATCGGGATCTTTATAGGAGATCGCGTCGATCACATCGTAGCCGAAGTTGAACTGATCGGCGTTCTTGAACTCGACGCGGGTCGGAGTACCGTTCTCATTGACGACGAAGTCGACGAATTTCTTCCAGACGCGCTCCTTGGTATCGATGGTCTCGACCTTCTTGGCGGCGATCGCCTTGGTCTGGGTCAGCTCGGGGATCGGCTCGCCCTTCGGGTTGAGGACGATGGCGTAGAAGATACAATCCTGTTCGCCGACAGCCATCTCACCGTGAGGGGTGTTGGAATCGAAGTAGATCGTATCGCCGGGGCCTAAGATCTCTTTATGATCGCCGACCTGTACCATCAGCTGACCTTCGACGACGATGTCGATCTCCTGACCGTCGTGGGTCGTCAGCTCCATGGGGCGGTTCTGAGCTTCGGGGTTATATTTGCTTTTGACATACAGCGGCTCGGCGATACGGTTCTGGAAGGCGTAGGCGAGGTTGTAATAGGTCATGCCGTGCGCCTGGCTCACCTTCTGCCCTGCTCCGCGGCGGGTCACGGCGTAGGATTTCAGGTTCGGGGAGATACCCTCGATGATCTCGGTGACGTTGACGTTCAGCGCCTGGGCGCAGCGGTAGATGAACGCGAAGTTCAGATCCTGCTTGCCCGATTCACAGGTAAGGTACTCTTCCTCGCTGACGTCGGTGAACGCCGCCATCTCGGCAACGGTCTTGCCCTCGAGTTCACGAAGCTCGCGGATACGCGACGCCATCTCCAGAATTTTCGTATCAAGTGCTGTTGAGTTGTAATCCATAACATACCTCTTTTCCGGACAGGTGCGGCAAATAAAAAGCACCCATCCCAAAGTCATCACTTTGAGACGAGTGCGAAACACCCGCGGTACCACTCAAATTGCAGGCTGATATCTCAGCTCTGCCGCTCTCAGGGTCTATAACGATTGTCGTTGCAAGGCAGCGATCTCAACCGATATTAACCCCCAGACATTTACGCAGTCATCACGGAGGAGGTCTAATCATCCGACACGGACTTTCTTCTCCCCGGCTCAGAAGCTACAAACACGATAACCGTCACAGGAGCTCGCACCAACCGCTCCTTCTCTGAGTGACGAGAGAACCGCGCCCTCTTCGTCATAGCCTTTCACTCGTCTTATCTTAACACAGTATTATTTATTTGTCAACCACTAATCGGTGAACAATATGAATCATTACAGCTTATTCCGCTGGATCTTGCCGCTGATGGTCTTGGGCAGGCTGTCCTTGAAGACAACGATTCGCGGATACTTATAAGGAGCGGTATGCTTCTTGACGTAGTCCTGGATCTCCTTCTTCAGCGCGTCGGTACCCTCGGTGCCCTTGACGAGGACGACGGACGCCTTGACGACCTGACCGCGCACCTCGTCGGGAGCAGCGGAGACGCCGCACTCAAGTACATACGGCAGCTCCATGATGACGGACTCGATCTCGAACGGTCCGATACGGTAGCCGGAGGACTTGATAACGTCATCAACTCTGCCGACATACCAGAAGTAGCCGTCCTCATCACGCCACGCGGTATCGCCGGTGTGATAAACGCCGTCGTGCCAAGCGTCCTTAGTCGCCTGCTCGTTGCGATAATAGCCCTTGAACAGACCGCAGGGAACGCGCTTATCGGTATGGATAACGATCTCGCCGGGCTCGCCGTCGGGAACGGGATTGCCGTCGGGATCAACGATGTCGATGTCATAGCCGGGGATGGGCTTGCCCATGGAGCCGATCTTCGGGGTCGTACCGAAGAGGTTGCCGATGGTGAGGGTGGTCTCGGTCTGACCGAAGCCCTCCATGATCCTCAGTCCGGTCGCCTTCTTGAATTGGCGGTAGACCTCGGGATTGAGCGCCTCGCCGGCTGTGGTCATGTGGACAATGCTCGACAGATCATACTTGCTGATATCCTCCTTGATCATCATGCGCAGCATGGTAGGCGGCGCACAGAAGGTGGTGATGTGATATTTCGCGAACATCGGAAGGATATCATCGGCATGGAAGCGGTCGAAATCGTATGTAAATACCGCGCCCTCAGAGAGCCACTGACCGTAGAGCTTGCCCCACAGCGCCTTGCCCCAGCCGGTATCGGAGATGGTAAAGTGCAGACCGTCGGGATCGACGCCGTGCCAGTACTTGGCGGTGACGTAGTGACCCAGCGCGTACTTGTAGCTGTGCTCGGCGATCTTCGGATAGCCGGTCGTGCCGGAGGTGAAGAACATGACCATCGTATCGTCGCCGCAGGGGGTATCGACGGTACGGTAGAAGTGGGTCGAATACATCTCAAACTCCGCGTCGAAGTTGCGCCAGCCCTCTCTCTCGCCGCCGACCAGGATCTTTGTGGTCAGAGTCGGAGAGGTCTTCTGCGCCTCGTCGACCGAATCGGCTACGGCGCCGTCGGCGGTCGCAACGATCGCGGACACGCCTGCCGACTGGAAGCGGTACTCGAAATCATGCGCAAGCAGCTGGTTGGTCGCGGGGATCGCGATCGCGCCGAGCTTATGCAGGGCGAGCATCGAGAACCAGAACTGGTAATGGCGCTTGAGGACGAGCATAACGCGGTCGCCCTTCTTGATGCCGAGGCTCTTGAAGTAGTTTGCGGTCTGATTAGAACGGCGCTTCATATCGTTGAAGGTGAAGCGGCGCTCGGTTTTATTCTTGTCGATATGAAGCATAGCGAGCTTCTCGGGGGTATTGTTCGCGATCGCGTCAACACAGTCGAAGGCGAAGTTGAACTTATCCTCGTTCTTGAAGTTGATTGCCTTGAGGCAGCCGTCCTCATCCTCGAGGGTACGGACAAACTGACCGGTGATCGCGGACTTCTGCTTGATATGTGCCTTCATCACGCCGTCGTCGACCTCTTCGGCTTCCTTCTCGCCGGGGAGGATGATAGCGATGAACTTGACGTCCTCGCCGCCGATGGCGATCATACCGTGCGGTGTGGATGAATTATAGTAGATGGAGTCGCCCGCCTGGAGCTCCTCAAAGTTGTTACCGATCTGGATCTTCATTTTGCCGGAGAGGACGAAGTCGAACTCCTGACCGGCGTGCTTGGTCAGATGGATGGGCTTGTTCTGCAAACTCTCGTTGTAATCATACTTGCAGAAGTAAGGCTCGGCGATCTTGTTCTTGAACATGGGCGCCACGTTGACGATGGAGATGCCCTCCTCCTCAGCGGTCTGTCTGCCGCCGCCGCGACGGGTCACGGTATAGCTCTTCAGCCTTGCGGACTCACCCTCTAAGATATCGGTGATACCCAAGCCGAAAGCCAGCGCGCACTTGTGGATGAAGGTGAACGGAAAATCGACGGTACCGTTCTCATACGCGCGGTACTCCTCGACGGTGACCTCGGTCTTTTCCGCCATTTCCTCAACGGTAAAGCCGCTGATCTCACGCATTTCGCGGATTCTTTCCGCGACCTCCATGAGCTTCTCGTTATCTACGACTGACATAATGTGTTCCTCCTTAAAAATGTTAGGATAACAACAATTAATAATCCAGATTCTGTACAGGCAGCAGGGATATTTGTATGCACGTTGAAAGAATATTCGCAGGCAATAAAAAACACCCGTCTCAACATTGAGACGAGTGTGAAAAATCACATCCGCGGTACCACTCAACTTGCAGTATGGGCTACTGCCGCTCTCAGGGTCTGACAACCCCTATGCCTTTACGCAGCAATCACGGGAGGTATCTACTAAGGAATCCTGTTCGGGCCTCCGGCTCGGAAGGGATGGGTACTCAGGTTAACTTTGTCGGCTCACACCAGCCGCCGACTCTCTGAAAAAGCTTAGCCCTGACCGTCTTCGTCACAGCCTTTATCAATTGTCTATGTCAAATTGTAGCACAAACAGGCAAAAAGTCAATACTGTTAAAGTGACGGTATTTATTCCTTGACGCAATTATATTTTAGTAACTTTTCTGTTGCTCAGGAAAAAGTTCAGAACCGCCATCGAAATGATGATGAGGTAGCCGATAATACTCCACATATCCGGCACCTGCTGAAAGACGATCAGGCTCATCAGCGAGGCAAAGATGATCTGGCTGAAATCATAGACCGAGATCTCCTTAGCGGGAGCGTAGGTATAGGCGGCGGTGATACTGAACTGCGCCAGAGCCGCCGAGACTCCCGCACTGAGCAGATAGACCCACTGCAAAGCGGTCATCGGAACATAACCCGCGATCATGATCGGCGTTACGATCAGCGTAGAGCCCGCCGAGAAGAAGAACACGATGAAGGGATTGCTCTCCCCCATCAGCCCGAGCTTACGCACGCAGCCGTAAGCGGCACCCGCCATTACGCCGCCGAGGAATCCCACCAACGCCGGGATGAAAGCGGCGTTCGCAAAGCTGGGCTTGATCACAAACAATGTACCGAACAACGCGCCGCCGAGGATCAGCCATTGATAGACCCGCGGCCGCTCCTTGATGAAGATAAACGAAAACAATACCGCGAAGAACGGCGACATTTTGTTCAGGATAGACGCGTCAGAGAGCACGAGCGTTTCAAGCGCGTAATAGTTGCAGATAACGCCCGCCAATCCGAATAAGGTACGCAGAACAAGAAACGGCAGAGAGCCCTTGACGGTCGGGCGAAAAGGTGCTTTATTCTTAATAAGAATAATAAGTGCAACGATCGCCGCCATCGCGTTGCGGAAAAACACCTTCTGAAAGACAGGCAGCTCCTCACCCGACAGCTTGACAAACATATTCATACAGGCGAAGAAAAACGCCGATAAAACGAGAAATAAGATTCCTTTGGTACGCTGACTCACGATATTCGTCACCAATCATAGTATAGATTAAGGCGCAGCACGATCGATTTGCGCCGTGGCTATTGTAGCACAAAAGCGAAAACTTTTCAACATGGTGTCGTATGACTGAATCGAACTTATTTGTATCCGGCGGCAGACGGCGAGCGGGCAGCCTCGTCTGCCTTACCAACGCCGCGCTGAACCTGCTGCTCTTTCTGCTCAAATTCACCGCGGGGATCATCGCGGGCTCGGTCGCCGCGACCGCGGACGGCTTCAACCATCTGGCGGACGCCTGTTCCTGCGTGCTCGCCGCCCTCGGTTTTTGGTTGAGCGGTAAACGACCGTCGCGCCGTTATCCCCTCGGCTTCGGACGGATCGAATACCTGTCCGGACTCTTGATGTCGCTGTTGATCCTCTTCATCGGCGGAAAAATGCTCTGCTCCTCCGTGATCCGCATCATCCATCCGCGTCATATCACCTACAGCCCCGTCCTTTTGATCATCCTACTGATCTCGGTAGCAGTCAAGGGCGGGATGTACCTGTACAACCGGCATAAAGCGAAGCTGCTCCGCTCATCGGTCATCAAAGCGGAGGCGGTGGATTCGCTCAGCGACTGCTGCGCGACGATCCTCATCATCGTCGCCGTGATCTGTGAGAAGCTGACGGGTCTGCATATTGACGGCTGGGCGGGGATACCCGTCGCGCTGTGCATCCTGTACGCGGGGATAATGTCCGCTCACGACGGCGTCGCCCCGCTGTTGGGCAGCGCAATCGAACCGAAAACCGCTCGTATGATCCGACGAATCGTAACGGATATCGCTCCCGAGAACAGAGTCACATGGCTTATTCTGCATGATTACGGTCCCGAGCGCAGGCTGATCACCTTCTACCTGATCGGTGATAACAGCGCTGAGATCATTTCCGAAATCCGTAAAAGAATCAAGCATCAGCTGAAAGCGGAAGCGATCATCTGTCCTATAACATCCGAGAATAAAAACGATGAAGGCTGCCAACACTAATATCGTAGAAAACAACAGGAGCGTGAAAGCATGAACATAAAGCGCGGCGATATCTATTACGCGGACCTCAGTCCCGTAGTAGGCAGCGAACAGGGCGGGATCAGACCGGTGCTGATCATCCAGAACGACGTAGGTAACCGTTACTCCCCCACCGTCATCGCGGCGGCAATCACCAGTAAACAGAGCAAGAACAAGCTGCCCACCCATATTGCGATCGAAGCAGGCGACTGCGGGCTGCACAAGGACAGCGTCGTACTGCTCGAGCAGGTTCGTACTCTTGATAAAAGGCGATTGAAAGAGAAGATGGGTTCGATCGACTACCGCTCGATGAAGGCGGTGAACCAAGCGCTGTCCGTCAGCTTCGGTCTGATCGGATGATTGCCGGAATTAATATAAAAAATCAGACCGGCTCGGCGCGTGAAGCGTGAGCCGGTCTTTGACTGTAATGATCGATCAGTCTGAAGTATAAGGTAAGAGAGCGAGCTGACGAGCACGCTTGATAGCGGTGGTCAGCGCACGCTGATGAGCAGCGCAGGTACCTGTCACACGACGGGGCAGGATCTTAGCACGCTCGGACATATAACGACGCAGACGAGCGATATCCTTATAATCGATATACTCAACCTTGTCCACGCAGAAGCCGCATACCTTACGGCGGCGTCTGTTACCCATAGGTCTATCAGCCATGTTGGGTTCTCCTTTCGTATCATATTGAACAGCGGTTGTTGACCGTGTTCAGATTAAAGTTACATTCATGTTTATATCTTTCTCAGTCGAGAAGGACATCAAAACGGCAGATCATCATCCAGGGGCATGACCTGGAAATCATCGGCGGAGCCTGCGGAATAGGCCGCGGGCTGAGGCGCTGGCTCGGGGGCGATCTGAGAACCGCCGTAAGCGTTCGCGCGCGGCGCCTGTGAATAACCGCCGCCATAGGTGCCGGAGTTATCACGGCGCTCGCCGGTGAAGCTGACGTTATCAGCTACAACCTCGATCGCGGTACGATTCTGTCCGTCCTTCGTCTGGTACTGACGGGACTGGAGCTGACCGTCAACTGCGATCAGGGAGCCCTTGGAGAAGTTGCGGCATACGAACTCAGCCGAGCTGCGCCATGCAACGATGTCAAAGAAATCAGCCTGACGTTCGGCACCCGCCTTGACATAGCTGCGATCAACAGCGATGCGGAATGAGGTTACGGAAATACCGCTTGTTGTAGTTTTGAGCTCAGGATCAGCCACGAGGCGACCCATCAAGATAACTCTGTTAATCATAGTAATAATCCTTTCGTTCCGGCGTAAAGCCGTAAAAAACTTTATTCGTCAGTTATGGCGCTTATTCAGCAGCTTCTTCGGCAGCGGGAGCTTCCTCGGCGGGAGCCTCTTCAGCCTGGGGCTCTTCCTCGGCGGGAGCCTCGGAGACCGCGGGCTTACGGATGATCAATGAGCGGATAACGCCGTCGGTGATCTTATAGATACGATCCAGCTCTGCGGGGAACTCAGCCTCAGACTCGAAGTTCATCAGCACATAGTAGCCCTCAGCCTCTTTGTTGATCAGGTAAGCCAGCTTGCGCTTGCCCCACTCGTCAACACTCTGCAGAGTAGCATGCTTCTCGATGAGAGCCTTGAACTTCTCGATCAGAGCCTGGATACCTTCCTCGCCCTGCTTCATTGAAAATACCATTACAGTCTCGTAATTCGCTTTCAATGCCATGTTTACACCTCCTCTTGGACATTTGGCGCTGTACTGATCAATACAGCGCAAGGTTAATTCTTCTGTTATGAGCATAGAATCACACATAACAGGAGTATTATAATTGAATTGATAACGTTTGTCAAGTTTTTTCTTCAAACATTATTTGTACTGTTATTTATATACAATAGGCAGCTCGTACTCGTCAAATTTTACAGTAGTACCGATGTGGTACGGATTGGGCATTTCGACAAGATAACGCTGGATATATGTTGCGTCGGTAATATCCAGACCGTCACCGTTGATATCGGCGGCTCGCACATAGATATACGGTAACGGCATATCGTTGAGCTTACGCAGTATCACCGCTACATCAATAGAGGAAACATCACCGTCGCCGTCTGCGTCACCGCGGATATAAGTGATCACAGCGGAGAACGCGCCGATCGCAGTTGTAAATAGCATTATCACCGCCAGTAATAAGCTGATGATCATTCCTGTCTTTTTCATATTAGTCCTCCATTTTAATTGATTAACCTTCTGTATCATTCAGATACGGATAGTTAAAATATTAAGGTTCATGGTACTAAGATAGTTGACCGACTTCGCCATTCCGCAAACCATTCGGATTCCGATATTTGCAGCGGGGTCGGAGCTCTCATGCAGCTTGATCCACTCGGTAGGATCGAACGCCCTGCAGTTATCGCGGAATCTAAGGATCCAACCGTCCCGGATACGGACAACGCGGATATCAAGACTGTTGTTTTTTCCGAGTGCAAAGCCGTATTCGGCGGTATTGTTACCGAGCTCCTCAACAAAGAGCGACAGCAGATAGCGCTGTTTTTTATCGGAGCTCTTGGTTTCACAGAATCGAGCAACAGCACGTGATACGTCATTGACCTGACTTTTATCGGTGATCGAAACCTCAAAGGTATCCTCCTCATCGGCTCCGAACGGTTCCTTGAGGAACAAGAAGTCCTTCATCCGATAAGGTACGCCGCGCTTGAACACGCCGGCAAGCACGATGATCGCGGTCAAGGTAAGCGCCTCGCCGATAATAAAAGAAATCCATACGGCGTCGGTATCGAGAATACCGACCAGCGAAAGCGCAGGTATCACGATAAAGACAAAATTCTGCAAAAAGCAATAGATATTGGACAGCCCCATGCGCCTGAGACCCTGTGTATAATTGACAAAGGCGTTGTTGATTCCGTAAAGGATAAGACTGACGGCATAAAAGCGGAGACCGCGCGCCGCAAGCTCGACCATCTTAACGCCGTTCTCATTCTTGAATACATCGGCAACCAAGTCCGCCGAGAAGAACAACGCAACAGCCAGAGCCGTACCGATAATCAGCGCCGTCTTAAAGGTAACTCTCACCAGATGGAGGGCTCCGGTACGATCCTGTTCGCCCAAAACCATCCCGGCGATCATCGCACAGGTCATTCCGACGCCTACCAGCGTGCTGGAGGTAAAGTTATATACGGTATTCAGCACGCCCAGCGCACCTACCGCCGTACTGGACAGAGCAGTCGCAACAAGAATTCGGTTCAGCACGATATTGCGCAGCATCGCAGAGCCCGAGCCGACAGCGGACGCAGAACCGGTTACAAAGATATCGCGGAGATCGGAAAGCTGCAGGCCCTTGAAGCTGAACTTGAAGATGATATCCTTCTTCACAAAATGAAGCAGCATGATAACCAAAGCGATAAAATAGCTGATGGTCGTCGCCATACCCATACCGAACATGCCGCCCTTGATAACGAGCGCGTTGAGAAGATCACCCGCTACGTCCAGTACCGTCATAACGGCAACGGCGACTATCACGCGGTTCGCGTCGCCGTCAAGACGCATCAAAGCATTAAACTCAAACAGAAAAATAACCGACGGCAGCGAGAAAACCATGCCGAGCAGATAATCCGACGCATACGGCAAAAGCTTCGCAGAATCCCCACGTGCTCCGAGGAATACGACGATGTTCTCTCTGAAAATAATAATCACCGACATCAGAATCACCGAGATCGCGACAGTGATCACCATACACATCGAAAAGGCACGTCGGGCACCCTTAGCGTCACCTGCACCGAGACGTTGAGCACAAACGACCTGCGCTCCGGTAGCAAGCACGCCGCTGAAGATCGTCGCCATGTTTACAACAGGCGTAACAATACCGTAAGCCGCCATACTATCGGGTCCGAGAAAGCGGCTGATCACGATACCGTCGATAACGATACCCAGCATCGCAGCTATTGCCGCTGCAATAATACTGATGACCGAGCTGAGAAAAAGCTTATTGATGATTTTTCCGTCAGATTTCATATAAGTCCTCTTTATCCAGAAAGATATCAATTGTTTATTATACCATAACTCCGAAGGAGATATGGTATAATCAGCCATCGCCCTTGTCGCGAAGCGACAAATCGGGCGGGCATATAAATTTGTATAATAACCGGATTTATTCGGTTATTATACCATAACTCCGAAGGAGATATGGTATAATCAGCCATCGCCCTTGTCGCGCAGCGACAAACCGGGCGGGCATATTAATTTGTATAATAACCGGATTCATACGGTTATTATACCATAACTCCGGAGGAGATATGGTATAATCAGCCATCGCCCTTGTCGCGCAGCGACAAATCGGGCGGGCATATAAATCTGTATAATAACCGGATTTATACGGTTATTATACCATATATTTAACCAAATGTCACCACAAAAATACGCTTCAAGGTACAATTACATACCGTTTTATAATTGTTCATTTTCCGAAAACAAACGATATTGTCCGTCGAGCCATTCAGCCAGAGCAGCAAAGCCCTCTTCGGAGATATCAAAAGTTTTTTCCTGCTGAGAAGTCTTTTCGATCCTATTTTTACAGAGCTTCTGCACGCAGCATGAAGCCTTGAAGGATGGATCGTCGCTGCTTCCTTCGACGCTTACCCTGTAATTAAAGCTTGCGCGATCGATGATCCCTCTCTCGGGATCTGTTCCCAGAGAACCTGTATAGGTATTGGTGATCATCCATCCGCCCTGAGGTTGGTAAAACCAACTTCTCGTAGGTAAAGTTACTGTCACTGTTTTAACTCCAAAATATGATTTATACTCATCCAAAATAAAAAGATCGAATCAAATATCAGTGATTTATGACTGTATTTCAAACAGCACGGCGCCTGTCAGCGAGCCCGATAAAGCTATACGAAATACAGTGTAAAAGATGATATCGGTTTTTTATTTCGGATTGGTATTTTATATAGTTTACACTATTTTGTCGGTTGTGACAAGCGGTTTCCGAAAGATTTCTCAAAATGCTGTACCTTACCGTTTTGAGACGTTATTATACTAATATTCAATTAAAAGCTTTAACAAATTTATTAGTGGGATATTTCGCAGAGCAAGGCGGACGACGCAGGCAGGCTGGCGCCTGTCACTTCCGGGGTCCCTACAACGCCTCGCGTTGTGGGGAGAGGAGGAGTCGCGGCACGAGGTCAAGGCA
>CACZYF010000023.1:0-27259 GCA_902785355.1 uncultured Ruminococcus sp.
TGACATCTATCTTGACAACTCAACTCTCACACTTTTTGATCGGATTTGCTCTTGGATAAGTTACCGAGAAGCGTTCGTCCTGCCCGATGCCAAATTTGCCAGATTCCCCGAAAACCGCAGTACTGGGCTTTCGCGCCTATTTTTCTTTAACTCTTGACATCAAACAGACCGTCTCCACATGGTTCGTGTGAGGGAACATGTCGAAGGGGTAGGCGACCTCGGCGCGGTAGCCGAGTCTGCCGAGGATTCGGATATCCCGCGCCTGGGTCTCGGGATTGCAGGAGACGTAGACGATTCTTTTCGGACTCAGCCGTGCCAAAGCGTTCAGGAACGACGCGGTACAGCCCGCGCGGGGCGGGTCGATGAAGGCGGCGTCGATCGCCGCGCCCTCTTCGGCAAGCGCTTTCACGTAATCCCTGCTGTCGGCGGCGGTGAAACGGATGTTTTCGATGCCGTTCAGCTTCGCGTTGCGCCTTGCGTCGCGGATCGCCTGAGGGTTCAGCTCGACGGCGAGTACCTCCTTCGCGTGCCGCGAGGCGACGATGCCGATGGTGCCGACCCCGCAGTAGGCGTCCAGCACGGTCTCGGTGCCGCCGAGTTCGCCGAGCTCGATCGCCTTACCGTACAGCTGTTCGGTCTGGGCGTGGTTGATCTGGTAGAACGAGGAGGGGGAGATGAGGAAGCGCTCTCCGCACAGAACGTCGGTAATATGCCCTTCTCCGAACAGCACGCCCGCTGTCTTGCCGTTGAAGAGCTTGCTTCTGTCACGGTTGACGGCGTAAACGGCGGTGGTGAGCCACGGACACGCCTTTTGCAGAGCGGTCGAGAAGGTGCGCTTCGCCGGAAAGACCGGGTCTGTACCGATGATGACCGCCATCATCTCGCCGGTGCCCTCCGCCTCGCGTAGGACGACGCTCCTGAGCCGGCCTCTGCCCGTGTGGGCGTCGTAGGGACGGAGCTTGAAGCTTTGGAAGAGCTTCGCGAGCGCCGCTGCCGTTTCATTGGCGCGGTCGGAGCACAGCGCGCAGCGCTCCGCCGCCATCACGCTGCGGCTTGCGGAACGGTAGATGCCGCTGACGATCCGCTTACCCTCCGTTTTGTAGACGAACTGCGCCTTGTTGCGGTAGCCGGTTGTTTTCGGCGAGGGGGTGATCGGCTCGACCTTACAGAGCTTGCTCAGGTGCTTTCTGCAAATATTCTCTTTATATCGCAGCTGTTCGCCGTCGCTGAGGTTGTTCAGCTGACAGGAGCTGCATTTCTTCGCGTAGGGACAAAAAATCGTATCTTTCATAATATATAATAGTAGCATGACGCGCGTGTTTTTTCAATATCTTTGCACTGCAAAAAACTGTAACTTGATAAATGTCGGTAAACCGTGTATAATGGAGCCATGAAACCGATCAAGATCATGAGATACGGCGGCTCTGCCCGCTTTCAACCACCTAAACCCGAAAAACCAATAGGAAAAATCGTTATCGCGGTCATCGCGGTACTGCTCCTGATCGTGCTCGCGGCGTTCGTCATCTATAAGGTGACCACCCCTCAGCCCGAGAAGGAAGAGAAGCCCGTCAACATGACGATGCAGGACGGCATCCCCGTGAAGGCTGACCTGAACGTCAACGACGCCTGTACCCTCACCCTGCCTAAGGCAATCCGGCTCCGCGAGGTGACCTTCACCTCCACCGACGACTCCGTCATCCGTGTGGACGCGGCGGGTCATGCCGACGCGCTCAAGGAAGGTAAGGCGACCGTGACGGCGACAGCGCGCAATTTTAAGGCGGAGTGCGACTTCACCGTCAAGGAACCGATCGACGTCGCGCGCAACGAACTGACCACCGCGAACATCGCGAATATCGAGACCCTGCGCAGGAATATGGAGCAGGGCTCCGATAATCTCTACAGCATCACCGTCAACCGGCGCACCAACGTCGTCACCGTCTATACCTACGACGAGAAGGGCGATTATACCGTGCCTGTGCGCGCGATGGTCGCCTCCTGCGGTATGAGCGGCGCGGATATCACCATCACCGGTGACTTTTCCATCTATTTCCAGGAGCCGTGGCATCCGCTCTTCGGCGGCGTTTACGGTATGTTCACCTCGGGCTTCGAGGGCGCTTACCTCTTCCACAGTGTACCCTACGAGATCTACCGCCACGACGCGCTCGAGGCGGCTGAGTTCAATAAGCTCGGACAGAACGCCTCTCAGGGCTGCGTGCGTATGATGGTATCGGATGTTTACTGGGTATGGAAGAACTGCCCGCTCTATACGCCCGTTCACGTGATCGACGCGGATTCGAGCGCCGACCCGCTCGGAAAGCCCCGTACCGTGAAGCTCCCCGCGAACGCCGTGTGGGATCCCACCGATAAGACAGAGGGCAATCCCTATCTGGATAAGGTACCGACCCTGACCTGCGCCGAGGACGTCGAGGTCTCGACCGGTACGCAGGTCGATCCGATGGAGGGCGTCAGCGCGACGGATATGTTCGGCAACGACGTCACCGACCGCGTCGTCGTCGCGGGCGAGGTGCTCCGCGACAAGCCCGGCACCTACTACCTGACCTACAGCTTCACCGACGAGTTCCACCGTAAGACCACCGCCACCCGCACCGTCACCGTCGTGGAGAAATAAGCAAACAGCAAGCAAGGCTCCTTCGTATGAGGGAGCCTTTTTTGTCTGTTTTGATACTAATATTTGATTAAATCTTTTTATTAAGGATTAGTATAAGTATGAGGAGAACGGGGGAGAGTCGGGACTGTGCGTGTGCAGACAAAAACAGCGCGCCCTACGGACGCGCTGTGCGAATGAATACCTGATTATTCCGCAAGACCGCGAATTCTGGTGGCGAGAGCGGTGATCTCGGTTGCGGCGTCGGCGCTTTTGATGACGGCGACGGTATGGTTCTCGTTCAGGCTTGCTTTGCCGATGTTTTCACCGTTGAAGGTGATGTAATAGGCGGGCTCGTCGGTGAGCTTCGCGGCGACCGCGTCGTCGAGGCGGAATCTGAGCTCCATCTCCTGAGGGGTGGCGCCAACGATCGCAAAGTACAGGAAGTCCTTGCCCTGCGCATAGGTCGTCGTGCCGTCCTCGAGGGTCAGTTCCCCTTCGGCAAGCGTCCATTCGGGCTCGTCTATCTGTGTGTGGATATAGGGCGCGTCAGTGGGAGCGGCGGAGGGCTCCGTCGGCTGATTGCCGGCGCCGCAGGCGGCGAGGGATACCGCGAACAGCGCGGTCAAAAGGATGCATACGAATCTTTTCATACATTCACCTGCTTACTTGTGCTGATACAGCTCCGCAAAGCCCGCGGTGTTGATCAGATTATAGTTGTTGCCCATCGTCTGTTTCATCTGCTCGGCAAGATCGCCGTAGCGGGTGTCGATGACGAAGTAATCGGTGTCGATGGGCTTGTCGCGCTTGTCGGTATAATAATCGGGCATGGTGTACAGCCACTTGACCTTGTAGAGATGGGGTACCAGCGCGTGAGCTGCGGTCACGGTCGCGTCGGTGGGGATGGTCTCGAGCAGCTCGCTCACCTGCTTGGGGGAGCCGTTCGCGCTGTCGAGATAGCTCTTCGCGGTATTGATCTTGGGGATCCACAGCGACGCGGACATCACCGCGCACATGCACAGCGACACGAGCATGACCACGCGCTTTTTGTCGGTTTTCAGCTCGGCGATCACGAGGATGGTGCTGACGATGATCAGCGCCGCCGTACCGTAGGTGTACTGGTAGTTGACGTCGTACTGGTACTGCCAGCTCTGCATAAGGTTGATCGGAACCATCGGGAATAGCAGCAGCAGCGACGAGATCTTCTTGGTGAAGAACGGCGCGATACATACGGGCAGAAGCATCCACAGCACGAACGGCAGCTTCTCGGTGGTGAACATCTGCTTGATCAGGAAGCCGATATCGAAGAAAACCGCCTTCATCACGGAGAAGAAGCCCTGCTGACCGTTGACGAAGTAGTCGGAGAGTCGCCCGATCATCACGCCGTCTGAGCCGGAGGCGGCGACGATCTGCTGCGCCGCGATGAAGTACACGAGCGCCATCGCGAGCATGATACCGCCGCGGGCGATCTCCTTACGGTTGATCATCATGAACAGGGCGATCACGATCAGGTAGATCGCGGCGTCCTCCTTCACGCTCAAAAGCAGAAAAGCAAAGATGAACTCCCATACCGTGTTTTTGCACAGGATGAAGTAGAACAGGAACAGGATGATGGTGGTGAGGAACTTGTTCTCGTGGAAGTCGTAGAACGTGCCGTTGATCAGGCACGGATAGAAGGCGTACATCAGCTCGAGCGCGAGCGTCAGCTTGCCGGAGAAGCCGAGCTTGCCCGCGATCAGGTACACGGCGAATACGCCCGCCGCGACGGACGCGGTCTGAACGAAGAACAGGTAGATCGGAGTCCGGAAGATGAAGTAGCCCGGTAGGAAAAGGTAGAAGATCGGCGAGAAATGTACGCCGAAGTGGGACATCAAATGCGAGCGCTCGACGGTGGTTTCGGGCGCGAAGGACGTCGCCATACGCTCATACATCTGCGCAAAGATACCGAAGTCGAAGGTAAAGTTGGCATAGTTGCGGTATTTGGCGGTCGTCAGGATACCGAATACGACGGTCATCAAAACGAACAGCACGCACGCCGCAATCAGCGCGACTCTGCGGCTGATGTTGAGAGAGGACAGCCCGAGCTTGTCGCCGCGTACCTCCCACAGTACGATGATCAGGTCGACCACCCCGATACCGAGGCAGAAGAACGCGCCGCCGTCCGTGTAGTTCGCGGCAAACAGCACCGAAACCATCAGCGCCGTGACCATCAGCGCCCACGGGATGATGACCTTCTGCCGGAGCAGATACGTCGTACCGATCAGCACCGCGAGCCCGACGAGCATTGCGGCGAAGAAGGTGCCGAAGCTGATGCTGCCGTAGTATGCGCCCAGGTCGGCAAAATTGCCGTGTGACAAGAGCTGGATGATGTAGGCAAGCATAATCGAAGACATCAGCGCCGCGACGATCCGTTCGAGCGACAGATGACGCTCAAAGAGACGGTCGGCGAACGCCTTGTGTCCTGTTGCCTTGGATTGTTTATCCATACAACCTCTCCTTTTGTATTGTTTTTGTTGTGAGGGGAAACGTCCGCTTCGCCCTCGGCGATCCTGACCGATCAGGGTCAAAACCGCGCTCCTATAATAACTCATTTTATATTGTACCACAGAATTCTTTCCACGGCAAGAGGGAAAGCTTGACGGCTTTGTTGAAATAAGAACTAAGAAATATGAAATAAGAACTAAGAAATAAGAACTAAGAATTAAGAAATAAGAAATAAGAAATAAGAAATAAGAACTAAGAACTAAGAAATAAGAAATATGAGGTTGCGGAAAGCTGTCCGGCTTTCCGGTAACGCCGCACTCCCGACGCTAACCGTTTTCTTCCTAAACTTCCTCTTTACATCGGGCTTTACAGGGTGTATAATATAACCTGTGTAAGAGGGCTTTACGAATCTGCCCTTTGCAAGGAGTAACTATCATGATGAATATTCCCTTTTCCCCTCCCGATATCTCCGAGGACGAGATCGCGGAGGTCGTAGATACCCTGCGTTCCGGTTGGATCACCACCGGCCCCAAGACCAAGCTTTTTGAACAGGAGATCGCAAAGCGCTGCGGTACCAAGAAGGCGGTGTGTCTGTCGAGCCAGACCGCCTGCGCGGAGATGACTCTGCGTATCCTGGGCGTAGGCCCCGGCGACGAGGTCATCATCCCCGCCTATACCTACACCGCGACCGCGTCCGTCATCTATCACGTCGGCGCTACGCCGGTGATGATCGACTGTAAGCCGAACTCCTACGAGATGGACTACGACAAGGTCGACGCCGCCATCACCCCCAAGACCAAGGTCATCATCCCGGTCGACCTTGCGGGCGTGGTATGCGACTACGACCGTATCTTTGAGATCGTTGAGAAGCACCGTTCCGAGTTCAAGCCCTCCGACAACCCCGTCCAGCTCGCGCTGGGACGTATCATCGTCATGGCTGACGCCGCTCATGCGTTCGGCGCCTCATGGCACAACAAGATGTGCGGCTCGATCGCGGACTTCACCAATTTCAGCTTCCACGCCGTTAAGAATCTCACTACCGCCGAGGGCGGCGCCGCCACCTGGCGCGAGGTTCCCGGCGTAGACAGCAACATGCTGTACAAGGAATACATGCTCATGACCCTGCACGGTCAGACCAAGGACGCCTTCACCAAGGACAAGGGAACCTCGTGGGAGTATGACGTCGTCAACACCCAGTACAAGTGCAACATGCCCGACGTGCTCGCTGCGATCGGTCTGGCACAGCTCAGGCGCTATGACAAGATGCTCAACCGCCGCCACGAGCTGATCACCCGTTACAACAAGGCGTTCGAGGATCTCGATATCCAGGTGCTCGACCACCGCTCCGCCGACCACCGCTCCAGCGGCCACCTGTACTTCGTTCGCTTCCTCGGTAAGGACGCGGCGTTCCGCAACCGCTTCTATGATGAGATGAAGAAGCGCGGCGTCACCTGTAACGTACACTTCAAGCCGCTGCCCATGATGACCGCCTACAAGCAGAAGGGCTTCGATATTGTGGACTACCCCTACGCCTACAATATGCACAAGAACCAGCTGACCCTGCCGATGAACTCGGTTATCACCGACGAGGAGGCGCAGTACGTCATCGACACCTTCCTCGAGGTATATAAACTTCTGACTGCTTAATAAACGGAGGCTGCGCAAGCGGCCTCTTTGTATATCGCTCTTTCACCCGATTTACACGATAAATTTATAAAAAATTCACTTTTTCGCCGAAATACATATTATAATGTATAATTGTAATAACAGAAACCATCTATGAGGTGATCCTATGACTAACCGAAAGATCCTGATCGTCGACGACGATATCAACATTTGCGAGCTTCTGCGCCTCTACATCGAGAAGGAGGGCTACACCACCGTGATCGCCAACGACGGTGAACAGGCGATCGAGCTCTTCAACCGCGAGCAGCCCGCCTTGATCCTGCTCGACATCATGCTGCCGAAGATGGACGGCTGGCAGGTATGCAGAGAGATCCGCAAGACCTCCGAGTGCCCGATCATCATGCTGACCGCCAAGGGCGAGGTCTTTGACAAGATCCTCGGTCTCGAGCTCGGCGCCGACGACTATGTGGTCAAGCCCTTTGAGGCGAAGGAGGTCGTCGCGCGTATCCGCGCCGTCCTCAGACGTACCGGCGGCTCCGACGAGGACGCCGTGAAGGAGGTTCGCTGGGACAAGCTGACCATCAACCTCACGAACTACGAGCTGATCGTCGACGGAAAGCAGATCGACACCCCGCCCAAGGAGCTCGAGCTGCTGTATCATCTCGCGTCCAACCCCAACAAGGTCTTTACCCGCGACCAGCTGCTCGATCAGGTCTGGGGCTTCGAGTACTACGGCGACAGCCGTACCGTTGACGTCCACGTCAAGCGTATCAGAGAGAAAATCGACGGCGTCTCCGACAAGTGGGAGCTGCGTACCGTCTGGGGAGTAGGCTACAAGTTTGAAACAAAGAACTGATAACCGCCGCAGGAAACGGAACACGCGCTTCCGCGTGAAGCGTTCCCTGTTCAAGAAATACCTGATCTTCGGGCTGGCGATCGTGCTGACGAGCTTCATCGCGCTGGGCTTTACGACGTATCTCTTCGTTCAGCGTTCGTGGGAGGCTGAGAAACGATCCGACCTGTCCGAGAATATCACCCATATTGCTGAGATCGTGACTCCCGTAGCCTCCTATGACGCGGTGAATCACACCCTCGTGCTCAGAGAGAGCTCCCGCTACGGACTGACGCTGAGCACCATCTCCGGCATCATCGGCGCGGACATCTTCATCGTCGATACCGCCGGCGTGTGCAAGTTTTGCACCGAGAGCGAGAACTGTATCCACAGCGAATCATCCCTGTCCTCAATGATCATCAGCCTGACGATGCTGCAGGAGGACGGCTATTTTGAGGTCGGTAAGCTCGAGGGCTTATATGACAGCGTCGGCGACCGCTATACGGCGGGCGTACCCATCCGCGGGCTCGTCGGCGGGGAGGAGAAGATCATCGGCTGCTGTTATGTATCCGCTCCCGCAACCTTCATCTCGGGGCTGCCGGTCACCTTTCTGCAGATCTTCTTCGTCGCGGCGGCGATCATGCTCATCATCATCATCATCTTCGTGACCTCGATGTCGTTTAACATGTCCCGCCCGCTCAAGCAGATGTCAAGCGCAGCGAAGCGCTTCGCCGTCGGCGACTTTTCGGCGCGCGTCAAGGTGCGCTCGGACGACGAGCTCGGCGAGCTCGCCAACGCCTTCAACAACATGGCGGATTCGCTTGCTTCGAGCGAGGGTATGCGCCGCGCGTTCATCTCGAACGTGTCGCATGAGCTCAAGACCCCGATGACCACTATCGCGGGCTTTATCGACGGTATGCTCGACGGCACCATCCCCCAGGAGCGCCACCGCCACTACATGAAGATCGTGTCGATCGAGGTCAAGCGCCTCTCGCGTTTGGTCACCTCGATGCTCAGCCTGTCGCGTATCGACCGCGGCGAGCTGAAGATATCGCCGCAGAAGTTCGATATGTTCTCGATGCTGATCACGATCCTCGCGAGCTTCGAGCAGCGGATCGTCGCGCGCAAGCTGCATATCACGGGACTCGAGAACTTCCGCTCGCTGACGGTCTTTGCCGATCCCGACCTGATGTATCAGGTCATCTACAACCTGATCGAAAACGCGGTCAAGTTCACCAACGAGGGCGGTACCATCAACTTCGCTCTCGAGGAAACCAACTATGATATCTCGGTCAAGATATCCAACACCGGCCCCGGCATCCCGCCCGAGGACATCCGGTATATCTTCGACCGCTTCTATAAAACCGACAAGAGCCGCAGCATGGATAAGAAGGGCATGGGTCTGGGTCTGTTTATCGCCAAGACCATCATGCGCCTGCACGGCGGCGACATCTTCGTCGAGTCACAGGTGAACGAATATACCCGCTTCACCTTCCGCCTGCCTACGAACGGCGTGCAGACCCAGCCTAAGTCGAAGACGGGAAATTTTGTTGAAACCACTCTTAACAGTGAGAAGGAGGAATAAACGATGGATGAATTTAATCCGCAGGGCTATCGCCCCGAGGACGAGTACGCGCCGTTTGAGGCGCCCTCGACTGAACAAGCGGAGGATAAAAAAGCCCCCGCATCAAAAGAACCAATGATCGCTGAAGCACCCGAGACCGTTCGGGAAGCGCCGCTTCCTCAAGCAACTCAGGCGCCTCAAGCAACTCAGGCGCCTCAAGCGCCTCAGGTACCGTATGCCCCCCCTCAGGCGGCTGCTCAGACGGGCTACGCGCAGCATCAGCCCTATCCGCCCTACGGCTATACGCCGTCTTATCAGGGCTGCGAGCATCCCGTACCGCCTTATCCGCAGCAGACGCCCCCGCAGGTACCGCAGGGCTATCAGCCGCCGTACTATCAGCAGCCTGCGCCGTATGCGCAGCCTCCCCGACAGGAGAATCCCTACCGTGAACAGGCCCAGCCCGAGAACCCCTACGCCTACCGCGGTCCGGCTCAGCCGGAGAATCCTTACGCTTACCACGGTCCGGCACAGCCCCGCCCCGGCGTCAATTACACACCCGCTCCGAAGCCTGCCACTCCGACGGGTACCAAGGTGTTTATCATCATCCTGGTCGCCCTGCTCGTGATGATGACCGTCGGCTTCATCGCCTATATCGTGAGCCACGGCAAGGGCGATTCCGACAGCAAAAAAAGCGCCGATCCCTTCAGTATTGACGGCGGAGAGGATAATAACGGCTTCGGACTGTTCCCCGATTCGCTCGGCGGCAGCTACAAGGAGATCGAGGAGGAGATCACCCTCAAGGCGGACAACGGCGAGACCCAGAAACGCGCCGAGGATAACAAGGATTCGATCGGTACGCCCGACCAGAGCGTTTCAAACATCAAGCTCGAAAAGCTGCCCGCCGATAAGGATAACGCGAAATACACGACCCAGGCGGCTTATGAGGACGTCAGCGCCAGCGTTGTGACCGTCATGTGCTATCAGGATAAGATCTCCGACAACGAGAAGGATATCGTATCGCAGGGGACCGGCACCATTATCTCGGCCGACGGCTACATCATCACCAACGCCCATGTCATCGGCAACAGCCGCATGTACGCGATCAACATCGTGACCAAGGACAGCAAAAGCTATCAGGCGAAGGTCATCGGTTATGATACATGGACCGACCTCGCCGTGCTCAAGATCGACGCAAAGGACCTCAAGGCAGTCACCTTCTGTGACAGCGAGTTGATCGAGATCGGCGACGAGGTCATCGCCATCGGCTCTCCCGGCGGCGTGAAGTTCCAGAACTCGCTGACGAAGGGCATCGTCTCCGCCGTCGACAGGGAGCTTACCATCAACAAGTCCGTCCGTTATATCCAGAGCGACGCCGCGATCAGCCCCGGCAACTCCGGCGGCCCCCTGTGCAACAAATACGGTCAGGTCATCGGCATCACCACCGCCAAG
Source organism: uncultured Ruminococcus sp. (assembly GCA_902785355.1). Lineage (GTDB taxonomy): Bacteria > Bacillota > Clostridia > Oscillospirales > Acutalibacteraceae > Ruminococcoides. The sequence continues at coordinate 10,561 of CACZYF010000023.1, forward strand.
ACGATCGCGACCAATTTTGAAAATATGAGCTTCTCGATACCCTCCGAGACCGTCGAGAAGATCGTCGGCGATCTGATCCACTACGGCTACGTTACCGGCCGCACCCGCATCGGTTTCTCGGGTATGGAGCTCGGCAATCAAAACGCGATGTACTATGATGTTCCCGAAGGCGTTTTGATCGAAGAGATCGACGAGAACGGTTCTCTCGCGGGAACGGATATCAAAGAGGACGATATCCTCACCGAGCTCGACGGCGAGACCGTTACCTCGTTCCAGGATATCTACGACGTCCTCGCCAACCACAAGCCCGGCGATAAGATCAAGGTCAAGGTACAGCGAGCGGAGTAAGAATCAGATTAAAGCTCAATGCTCAATGCTTGATAAAACTTAAAGTCGTAGGGCGTTGTGTACCCTATCCGACCTTTTCGATATGAATAACGCCCGTCATTCGCGGGCGACAGAGGGAATTTTCCCCTGCAAACACTGTTTTTCAACAAAAAGAGAGCACCTCCGGAAACGGAAGTGCTCTTTCTGTATATGACTATATGACATGCTTTTTACAATCTGTCCAGCACCTCGCCGACCTTATCGTGGATGACGAGCTCGGCGATATGGTCATACTGCGTGCTGTCGCGGTTGATCAGGATCAGGTGATCGCCGCCGAAATAGCGAATATAAGACGCGGCGGGGTAAACGGTCAGCGACGTACCCGCGACGATCAGGGTGTCGGCGGAGCGGATATCCTCCAGCGCCTGCATAACGGTGTCCTCGGGGAGCGCCTCCTCATAGAGGACGACCTCGGGCTTGATGATCCCGCCGCAGTCGCACAGCGGCACGCCCTCGCTCTCGGCGATCTTCTCAACACCGTAGAACCTGCCGCACTTCATACAGCGGTTACGCAGTACCGAGCCGTGCAGCTCATGCACGCGCACGCTGCCCGCCGCCTGGTGCAGACCGTCGATGTTCTGGGTCACGACGGAGCGGAGCTTCCCCTCCCGCTCCCACTGAGCGAGCTTTAGGTGCGCCTTGTTGGGCTTTGCGTTCAGGCACAGCATCTTGTCGCGGTAGAAGCGGTAGAATTCCTCGGGCTTACGCATGAAGAAGGTGTGGCTGAGGATCTCCTCCGGCGGATAATCGTACTTCTGATGATATAGTCCGTCGGCGGAACGGAAGTCGGGGATCCCGCTCTCGGTCGATACGCCCGCCCCTCCGAAGAACACGATACGGTGTGAATTGTCAACGATCTCTTTCAGCTTCTCAAAATCCGTCATTACTTACGCCTCCCGATAACAGTGAACCGCCCGATACAGGGCGCAAATGCTTTAATAAATCCATTATAACGCAGAAAAGCGGCGGGAGCAAGCCCTGCCGCAAATTCTTTCAGGCACATCATTCGAACACTGCATGATATTATGCAAGGTTTATTCAATAGTCATTGCGAAGCCCCTTTAGGGGCTGTGGCAATCTCAACCGCTTAAAAAGGGTAAAGTGTCCGGTGAATACTTTAGTGTTTGTACCGGGGAAGTTTATTGTAGGGGCTGAACTCATTCAGCCCGTTCGCCCTGCGTCAGCGGGCGGTCGATGACCGCCCCTACGGCAGATCGAACGACCTTGGAACGTTTTTCTTTACATAAAAAAACAACCACCCTACTGGGTGGAAGCCTTTATGTGTTGGCATCTTCCTATTTTCACACCCCGTCGCCAGGGCACTATCTTCGGCACTACAGGGCTTAACTTCCGTGTTCGGGATGGGAACGGGTGGACCCCCGTGTTCCTCAGTGGAACAGTTGCTATTATAGCACCGTTATTTCAAAAATGCAAGTCTTTTTTTACTGTTTTTTAACAAATTTTAAATTTTCGTTTTATTTCACAGTTTTATTTGACTATTGCGGTGCTTTTGATTACAATATATATGTTAGGCTTCTTTTCGACCTGACCCTTCGTGAAGCGATCCGCTTCGCGACAAACAGAAACAAGAGGTGTTTTTATGAAACGAACATTATCCCTTCTGCTCGCGGTGTGTCTGATGCTGTCATGCGCCGCGCTCCTCGGCGGCTGTAAGCCCGAGAAGGAGACCAACGACTTCCCCGTGACCTTCGGCGACGTCACTATCGAGCAGGAGCCTAAGGCGATCGTCGTACTCAGTGACAAGCTCGCCGATATTATATCCTACATCGGCTATGACGTCAAGATGGTCGGTAGGAGCGAGGAATGTACGCAGGAGTTCCTGCAGGTCGTTCCCGCCGTCGGCAAGGCGGCGGCTCCCGATATCGCGGCGATCACCGCGGCAGGCGCCGATCTCATCATCGCCGACAACACCCTGCCCGAGGACGTCAAACAGAATCTGACCGCGGCAGGCCTCAAGGTCATCGTCATGAATATCGCGCTGAATACCAACGAGCTCGGCGAGCTGTATGAGAACGTCGGCACCGTGCTCGGCGGCAAGGAGACCGGCAGGGCAAAGGGCGAGAAAGGCTTCTCAACGCTGTTTGAGACGCTCGATACCCTTAACACCGCTTCTACCAAGGTCCTCAAGACCTCTGCGTACCTCTATCTCGATCAAAGCGGTCAGCTCTGCACCTTTGTCAAGGACAGCCTGGAGCAGAAGTTCTTCAGCTATAACGGCGCTCCGAACGTGCTCGCCGATCAGACCGAGCCCCTTGCCAACCTCGACTCTCTGCGTATCGAGTCCCCGTCGTTCATCTTCTGCGACAGCATCGATGTGATCAATGTGCTCCAGAATACCCCGGGTCTTGCGAATATCAAGGCGATCGCGGAGGGGCACACCCTCGTGATCCCCAAGGTCAACTTCGAGCGCCACGGCACCAGCGTAGAACAGGCGGTCTTTGATATGCTCAGCTACATCGAGAAGGTGACAAAGACGACCCCCGATCAGGCGACGCCCGATCAGCCGACCGCAGCACCTACTCAGGCGGCTACCGTCGCCGCTGCTCAGCCTGCTTCCGACGCCCCCACCGAAGCACAGGCGGATGAGGAGTACTACGAAGATCAGGACGTTTACACCGACGAAGAGGTCTACTACTGATCGCTGAACAGAATACGGAATTAGGCTCTCTGTCAAAGGGAGCCTTTTGCTTTGCGGGAAACGGTTGTATTCGTAAAGGCGCACCCGCTCGGCTTCTCAGCGACATATTTGATACTTTAGCTTTATACAGCGCTCGTTAAGCTCCGGGCGTTGCAGTTACGGAATACCGATAAGGAAAATCATGGCTTCATTCACCTGAAGAGAGAGCGTCGGGCTTGCCCGACAGACGGCGAAACGCCGTTATATATCTTTGTCTTTGTCATTGTCTTTGTCATTGTCTTTGTCTTTGTCTTTGTCTTGGCTTGTTTTGGTTGTTTTGCTTGTTTTTCGCGCGTTGGTGTTCCCCTTTGGAGCGCCGCCCTTCCGTCCCGCGGCTGACCTTGCCTGACAGAGCTCATCATACTTTTTGTATTCGCGGTCGATCTGCTTTTTCAGGATCGAGAACAGCACCCTCAGCGTGATATCGTCGGTAAAATCGGGCTTTTCGGCGCGGTTGGCATAGGTCAGCAGCCCCTTGAGCAGCCGCCCGACCTGCTCGTCGGAGAGCATCGCGAACTCGTCGGCGCAGTCGTTGAACAGCTTGATATACTTCGGTTCCTTCATCAAAATCACTCCTTCACCCATAGCGCGACAAAAGAAAAAGTTGCATACTTTTATGCAACTTACAGATTGTAGAAAAACCTAAAAAGCCTTCCTTTGGGAAAGGAAGGTGCCTCCGCAAGGAGGCGGATGAATTGTATTGATTGTTTGAGCGAAGCGAGTCANGTTTCTCCCTTCGGTCGATCAATTCATGCAATTCCTCAGTCCCCTTTCGGGGACAGCTCTCCGGTGTATGGATTCTGTAATCCAAATCACAGATTTGGACAGAATCTCACCTTTACCAAAGGGAGCCTTGGAAATCGACTACTCATATATTTTATGATACTATTTCGACAAGCTGAAAGTTGCATACTTTTATGCAACTTATAAAAACTATTTTCTCCCGAGTTGGTTTCGGAAGTTGACGGCGGGGCGTGCTTTTGCTATACTTTAGGCAGCCATTGTCTATAGGAGCGTGACGTATGACAGAATCTATTATCCTCGCGCTGACGGCGGTCCTGCCGGCGGTCGTACTGATGATCTATATCTATAAGAAGGACAGGATCGAGAAGGAGCCGAAGGGACTGCTCGCGGGGCTGTTTCTGCTCGGCTGCGTCTCGGTGATCCCCGCGGTCATCCTCGAGCTGCTCGCTCAGGGCATTTTGAACGCGATGGGTATCCCCGACGATTCGATTCTATACAAGTTTCTCGAATACTTCTTCGGCGTAGCGCTGGTGGAGGAGGGCTGTAAGCTCTTCTTCGTCTATATCGTGACCCGCAAGAGTAAGCATTTCAACTGTCTGTTTGACGGCGTGGTGTACGCGGTGTTCGTGTCGCTGGGCTTCGCTGTGACCGAGAACCTGTTCTATGTTTTTGAGAACGGTATCGGCGTGGCGCTCCTGAGGATGGTGACCTCGATCCCGGGACACTGCTTCTTCGGGATCATCATGGGCTACTTCTACGGCAGATGGTTCCTCAATCATAAGGCGGATCAGCTCGAGAGCTATCTGTATCAGTACCGCCTGCTCGCGCCGGGACAGAAGAGCTTCAAGCCGGGCAGGTGGATGCTCGCGGCGCTGACGGCGCCTACGGCGGTACACGGCTTCTACGACTTCTCGCTTTCGCTGGAGTCGGCGGTGTTCACCCTCGTGTTCTTCGCGTTCCTGATCGCGCTGTATGTGCTGTGCTTCATGGGGGTCCGAAAAATGTCGCGGACGGATAACCTGACCGGCTTCATCTACATGGATATGGTGCTCCGACGTCATCCCGAGGCGGTGCCGTTCGTCAGTCAGATCCCCGAGTTCGCTCCGTTCTTCTACGGGTGGCAGCAGCCGTTCGTTCAGCCGCTGGGTCAGCAGCCGATGCAGGCTCCGCCGATGAACCCACAGCCGCCTGTTCAACAGAATAATGATCGAAATTTCTGATAAAGAAAAATGCCATCCTCAGCCCGGGGATGGCATTTCTGTTAATAGTCGTTCAGGAATCACAGCTTGCTGTACGCCTTGGTGACGAAGCGGTCGGCGTCTACGGTGAAGCGGGTGTGTCTGCCCTTACCGATCAGCCCCGCGTTGTCGTAGACCTCGACCTCAAAGTCGAGCCTTCTGCCGTCTACGGCGGTCAGGGTGCTCTTACAGAGGACGGAGGCGCCGACGGGGGAGGCGGCGAGGTGTTCGACCTCGACCTTGGTGCCTACCGAGGTATTGCCTTCGCCCAAGAGTCCCTCGACGGATTCGGCGCAGCAGCCCTCGATCAGCGCGATCATCGACGGGGTCGCAAAGACCCGCAGCGTACCGCTGCCCATCGCGAGGGCGGTGTTCTCGATCGTAACGGCGACGGATTTCTCATTCGTCAAGCCGGGTTTTAATTCTGACATAGGTTGCTCCTTTCGCGTAAAGAGGGAAGAAATGTGGAGTGAGGAGTGAGAAGTTAGGAATGAGGAGTGAGGAATGAGGAATTGTTTAAACGTTGCATAGAGTTGTAGGGCGGGGGTACCCCCGTTGGGGGAATGTCCGAAGGACAAAGGGGGAGCCGTCTCCGGCGAGGAATGCTCCCGCCGTAGGGGCGACCATCGGTCAGGACAAAGGGGGAGCCGTCTCCGGCGAGGAATGCTCCCGCCGTAGGGGCGACCATCGGTCGCCCGAGGATGACGGGCGTTATTGATATCGAAAACGTGAGATAGGAAATGCCACGCCCTGCGACAACGGGCGGTCAATGACCGCCCCTACGATGTCGCTCCGCGAGCACCGACGTTGGATATAATTGTAGGGCGGGGGCTTGCTCCCGCCGTAGGGGCGACCATCGGTCGCCCGCGAATGACGGGAGTTATCCATATCGAAAACGTTGGATAGGAACAAAACGCCCTACAAGTTAGGAGTGAGGAGTGAGGAGTGAGGAATGAGGAATGAGGAGTGAGGAATGAGGAATGAAGGGCGGGCGCTGCCCGCACCCGATTTGTAACGCGTTTTCCTTTATGCGTCATTGCGAGGGCTTTAGCCCGTGGCAATCTCACACCTCACAATGACACTGTTATTGTAAAGCTCGGTATAGAGGTACAAATGTATGAAAAGCAGATATTATACCGATCCAAAAGCCGTCAGGCTTTCCCAACACCATTCACCATTCACCATTCACCATTCACCATTCTCCGTTCTCCGTTCTCCGAGTTCTCTCTTACTCGTAGTCCACGACGTTGACCCAGCGCTCGAGGAATTCCTGTTCCTCGGGCTTGCCCTTGACGCTCTGGGTACAGGCGACGATCGGCATCCAGCGCTGGACGTACTGCTTCGCGGTGTCGGTCTTTTTACAGAAGAGGTCGAGGTACTTCTCCGCGATCTCGTCCATCCCCTTGAGGCGGAACAGCATATAGGTGCGCGCGGCGTCGGCTGCGGCGTTGCCCTGGGTAACGTGCGACCAGTCGAGGATGTAATAATTACAGTCTTTTATATTTGAAGTACTGTTTTGATTAACGGTTTCGCCTGCTTCTGTATTTGCGTCAGCAGAAAGACACGCGCGCGTGCCACCGGGGGTGATGATAATGTTCGACGGGGTGAAGTCGCCGTGGCAGATCTTCTTGTGGTTCTTCATCGCGTCGAGGCGGGTGTGCAGCTCGTAGCGGGTGGTCGCGTCAAAGCGGCTCATGCTGATCTTGCGGTTGAACTTATCCTTGATCTTGTTCAGCATCGGGGCTTCCTTAGAGAAGATCTCCTTCTGGATGCTGACGAAGAGGTCGAGGTACTCGTCGAGCTTGTCAGGATTCTCCTCCATCAGCTGCGCGAGGGTCTTGCCCGGGACATACTCGGTGCGGATCGCCCACTTGCCGTCGATGATACTGACCTCGAGCAGCTTCGGCACGTTCAGCCCCGTCTCCTCGATACGCGCCTGGTTGAGGGCTTCGTTGAGGATATCCGCCTTGCTGTAATCGCTGTCAAATACCTTTAATACCGTGTCGCCGTCCTTGTAGATGACCTTGTGACTGCGCTCGGCAAGGATCTCATGATTCAGGTTGCTCATAGTTACCCTCCTTAGATATCTTTATGCTCGCCGTAGTAGGCGTTGAGGTACATTTGCTTGATCTCGCTGATCAGGGGATAGCGCGGGTTCGCGCCGGTACACTGATCGTCGAACGCCTGCTCGCTCATCTCGTCGAGGGTGGCGAGGAAGGCTTCTTCATCCGGCACATAGTCGCGGATGGTGGGCATGATGCCGATCTCTGTCTTGAGGTCGGTGATGCGGTCGAGGAGCCCCTGCAGCTTCTCGCTGTCGTCGCTGCCGCCGATGCCGAGGGTCTCGGCGACCTCTGCGTAGCGCCTGAGGGTATGGGGATGATCGTACTGCGGGAAGGTGCCCATCTTGGCGGGGGCTTCCTTGCTGTTGAATATCAGGACCTCATTCATCATCAGGGCGTTCGCTATGCCGTGGGGGATGTGGTGGAAGGCGCCGAGCTTATGCGCCATAGAGTGCATCACGCCGAGGAAGGCGTTCGCAAACGCCATACCCGCCATCGTCGCGGCGTTCGCCATCTTCTCGCGGGCTTCCTTGTTCGGAACGCCGGTGACGGCGCTCTCGTATGCCTTGGGCAGATACTCGAACAGCACCTTCAGCGCCTGGAGCGCCAAGCCGTCGGTGTAGTCGGTCGCCATGATCGAGGCGTAAGCCTCCAGCGCGTGGGATACCGCGTCGATACCCGAGGCGGAGGTCAGCCCCTTGGGCGCGTTCATCATCATGTCCGCGTCTACGATCGCCATATCGGGCATCAGCTCATAGTCGGCGAGCGGGTACTTGATACCGCTCTTCTCGTCGGTGATGACCGCGAAGGGGGTCACCTCGCTGCCCGTACCCGCGGAGGTGGGGATCGCGATGAAATACGCCTTGTCGCCCATATGCGGGAAGGTGTAGACGCGCTTGCGGATATCCATGAAGCGCATCGCCATATCCTCGAAGTCGACGTCCGGATGCTCGTACAGCACCCACATGATCTTCGCCGCGTCCATCGGCGAGCCGCCGCCGACGGCGATGATGACGTCGGGCTTGAAGCTCTTCATCAGCTCCGCGCCCATCTTCGCGCAGGCGAGGGTCGGATCGGGCGCGACCTCGCTGAACGTGGTGTGCATGATGCCCAGCTCGTCGAGCTTCCTCTCGATCGGCGCGGTGTAGCCGCTGCTGTACAGGAAGCTGTCGGTGACGATGAAGGCTTTCTTCTTATTCATAACGGTGCCGAGCTCGTCGAGGGCGACGCTCAGGCAGCCTTGCTTGATATAAACCTTCTCAGGTGCTCTGAACCAAAGCATGTTGTTCCTCCTCTTGGCGACGGTCTTGATGTTCAACAGGTGCTTGACGCCTACGTTCTCATGGATCGAGTTGCCGCCCCATGAGCCGCAGCCCAGGGTCAGCGACGGAGCGAGGCGGAAGTTGTAGATGTCGCCGATGCCGCCCTGTGAGGAGGGGGTGTTGACCACGATACGGCAGGTCTTCATGCGCTCCATGAACTGAGCGAGAACATCTGCGCGGGTCAGCTCGTTGATATAGATGGAGGAGGTGTGGCCGTAGCCGCCGTCGGCGATGAGCTGTTCGGCGTTATTGAACGCCTCCTCGATGGTGTCGTACTTGTACATCGCGAGCACGGGGGAGAGCTTCTCGTGAGCGAATTCCTCAGAGAGGTCTACGCTCCTGACCTCGCCGATCAGCACCTTGGTGCTCTCGGGGACGTCTACGCCGCTGAGTTGAGCGATCCTATAGGCGCTCTGACCGACGATCTTCGCGTTTAAGGAGCCGTTGATGATGATGGTCTTTCTGACCTTCTCGAGCTCGTCGGGCTTGAGGAAGTAACAGCCGCGGTAGAGGAACTCCTCCTTGACCTTGTCGTAGATCGACGAGGGGACGTGTACGCTCTGCTCCGAAGCGCAGATCATACCGTTGTCGAAGGTCTTGGAGTGGATGATGGAGTTGACCGCGAGAACGATATCGGCGCTCTCGTCGATGATGGCGGGGGTGTTGCCCGCGCCTACGCCTAAGGCGGGCTTACCGGAGCTGTACGCCGCCTTCACCATGCCGGGGCCGCCGGTGGCGAGGATGATGTCCGCTTCCTTCATCAGGGTATTGGTCATGTCGAGCGACGGGACGTCGATCCACGCGATGATGTTCTCGGGAGCGCCCGCCTTGACAGCCGCGTCAAGGATGATGCGCGCCGCCTCGATGGTGCTTTTCTTCGCGCGCGGGTGAGGGGAGATGATGATGCCGTTGCGGGTCTTGAGCGAGATCAGGCACTTGAAGATCGCGGTCGAGGTCGGGTTGGTGGTCGGGATGACCGCCGCGACCACGCCGATCGGTTCGGCGATCTTGACGATGCCCGCCGCGCTGTCCTCCTCTACCACGCCGCAGGTCACGGTGTTCTTGTAGGCGTTATAGATGTATTCGGACGCGTAATTGTTCTTGATGACCTTGTCCTCGACGACGCCCATGCCGGTCTCCTCGACCGCGAGCTTCGCGAGACTCAGCCGCGCCTTGTTCGCCGCGAGCGCAGCCGCCTTGAAGATCCGGTCGACCTGCTCCTGACTGTATTCGCCGAAGACTGCCTGCGCCTGTCGGACTTCGCCGATTCTGCGCTCCAGCGCCTCCACGCTGTCTACTGAATAATGCTTCGTATCCATAAAATTCCTCCTAATCCAATTGTCGTTGCAAGGGGATGGCACACATTCAGCCCAAAGCAATTTCAACCGATATTATATTAAGTATAGCATATGCATTTTAGGGATTCAATTTGCATTTGCGACAAAGAAAACGGAGCTTTTTTAGTGTTATTAGGCATATTGTTATTTTTTTAACAATTAACGGATAACTTGCGGCGCCATCCCGTATGATCGGAATCAACAAAAATACGCCTGAACTTTTTTACACAAAAAAACAAACGGTAATACTGGATTTTTTCGCCATACTGTGCTATGATTAACTTAATATGATGTTTAGGAGGCATTAACATGAAAAGATCAATGGCAATTTTACTGGTTATCGCGCTCGTTTTCTCTGCGCTGGTGTTCACCGCATGCGGCGGCTCCGGCAGTAAAGGCATGACCTTCATCAAGATCGCCGACCTCAAAGCGAGCGGTACCGAGTATGACTTCTTAAAGGCGAACAGCTCTCTCGACGACGCGCTCTTGGTCGCGCAGATCTCGAAGGACGCTTCCGGTGAGCTCACCGTCCCCGCCAAGTCGGGCGACGCTGACGTTATCGCTGTCATCAGCGAGGACGCTTCGAACGATAAGGTCACCGCGCTGACCCTCGAGGAGGGCGTTCAGTTCATGGAGAACTGCTTCAAGGACGGCTCCGCGGTCGCGACCCTGACCCTGCCCGCGACCTTCAAGGAGGTTTATCACAGCTTTAATAAGAACACCGCTCTCACCGAGATCAGCTTCGGCAGAAAGGCGCAGTACATCGTCGACTCCTTCTGCGACTGCGAGAAGCTCGCTAAGGTAGAGAGCGCCGGCTACCTCTACGGCGTGAAGGATTCGTTCCTGAACGACAAGGCGCTCGCCGACGTCACCGTCACCGGCGCCGTTCAGAAGTCAGAGAACAGCTTCAACGGCTCGGGTATGACCGCGCTGACCTTCGCCGAGAACGTTCACGAGATCTTCACCAGCTTCAACGAGTGCCCCGCGCTCAAGACCGTCACCTTCGAGCAGATGGCGAGCGGTATCAGCAACTCCTTCAATAAGTGCCCCGCCTTCACCGATATCACCTTCAAGCAGGGCAGCGGCAGACTGTTCAAGAGCTTCTGCGACGATCCCGAGCTTACGAACGCCGACTTCGGCGGAAACGGCGTCAACAACGCCGAATCCTTCACCAACAGCCCCAAGGTCGTGCTTCCCGAATAATGTTTGAGTCCATCCCGAAAGGCGTTATATAATGATAGGTGCTAACATCCGATTCCTTCGTAAAACCGAAAACCTCAGTCAGGAGGACTTTGCCGAGCGCTTCGGCGTATCGCGGCAGAGCGTGGCGAAGTGGGAGAGCGGCGACAGCACGCCCGACCTGATGAAGGCGCGGGAGATCGCCGAGTACTATGACATGTCGCTGGATGTGCTGGTCAGTCTCTCGCTGGAGGGTGTTGCGAATGATGAAAAATCTGCCGACGGTAAGTATATCTTCGGCATGGTCAAGGTCGGAGAAGGCGGTCGGGTGACCCTGCCCGAATACGCCCGCGAGGTGTTCGGCATCCGCGACGGCGACCGCCTGATGGTGATGGGAGATACCGCCAAGGGAGGTATCGCGCTGGCGAAGATATCGCTGGGTAATCTGTTCAAGAAACAATAAGCGTTACAGCGCCGTCCGAAAGGGCGGCGCTTTTTTGAGATAGTGCTGCGGTCATTCCTCGCGATGACATTTTGCAGCGCCCTCCTCGGAATAAGGCTTGTGCCACGATTTTTTACACTTCCGGTTAAGTTCGGTTGGTAGAAAGATCGCCTCTTTTATCGTATCATTGAGCTGTAAACCGCAGAAGGAGGATCGGTATGGAAGCGATCAAAACCCGAAATCTGATCAAGCAATATAAGGATCTGGTGGCAGTGAATGGGCCGGCGCTGACCGTCCGCGAGGGCGAGCTCTACGGGCTGCTGGGTGTGAACGGCGCAGGCAAGTCCACCACCATCAAGATGCTGTCCTGTCTGACGCGCCCGACCTCGGGCGACGCGCTCGTCATGGGGCACAGCGTCGTCAGCGAGTCCGAGAAGGTCAAGGCGATCATGAACGTTTCGCCGCAGGAGACCGCCGTCGCCGCCAAGCTGAGCGTGCGCGAGAACCTCGAATTCATCGCCCGCATCTACGGCTGCGATAAAAAAGAGGCGCACGCCAAGGCGGATCAGATGATCAAAGACTTTTCCTTGGAAGAAATACAAAACAAGCGCGCAGGCAACTTGTCAGGCGGCTGGCAGCGCCGCCTGAGCATCGCGATGGCGCTGATCACCGAGCCGCAGGTGCTGTTCCTCGACGAGCCGACGCTCGGGCTGGACGTCCTCGCCCGAAGAGAGCTGTGGCGCCTTATCGAGAGCCTCAAGGGGAGGATGACCGTTATCCTGACCACCCATTATCTGGAGGAGGCGGAGAGCCTCTGCGACCGCATCGGGATCATGGCTCACGGCGAGCTGTGCGCCGAGGGTACCGCCGATGAGCTGAAAGCGCAGGCGGGTACCGATAGCTTTGAAGAAGCCTTTATCACCATCGCGGGGGAGGGGATAGCATGAACAGAACGCTTACCTTTGCTTCACGCAATACGAAGGAGATCACCCGCGATCCGCTGACCGTGATCTTCGGCGTCGCCTTCCCGCTGGTGCTGCTCCTGCTGCTGTCGGCGATCAACAGGGCGATCCCCGACGGTCACGGCCCGCAGAACTTTCAGATACAGAATCTCGCTCCCGGCATCACGGTGTTCGGACTGAGCTTTCTGTCGTTGTTCTCATCTATGCTGATCGCGAAGGACAGGACGACGAGCTTTGTGCTGCGCCTGTTCACCTCGCCGCTCAGACCCGCCGAGTTCATCCTCGGCTACACCCTGCCGCTGCTCCCGATGGCGCTTATACAGACCCTGATCTGCTATCTCGCCGCTCTCCCGCTGGGGCTGAAGGCGAGCGCCGATCTGCTCGTTGCCGTTGTTGTAAACCTCCCGATCGCCGTCGTGTTCATCGCGCTGGGACTGCTGTTCGGCACCGTGCTGAACGAGAAGGCGGTCGGCGGCGTATGCGGCGCGTTGCTGACGAACCTCTCCGCGTGGTTCTCCAATATCTGGTTCGATACCTCGATGGTGGGCGGCGCGTTCGAGACCGTCGCGAACATCCTGCCCTTCTCCCATGCCGTGAAGGCGGCTCAGGCTGCCGCCGCGGGCAGCTATGCGGCAATCTTCCCCGACCTGTGGGTGGTGATCGCCTACGCGGTCGTACTCACCGCAGCCGCTTCTGTTGTCTTTGCCGTGAAACTGAAGAAGATGTAAAATCGCTGAAACGCCGAGCCCTCCCGCCCGGCGTTTTTTAACACGGATAACGCCCGTCATTCGCGGGCGGTCAATGACCGACCCTACGGATTAACCTCTCAAAAAATCCGTCAAATTTCTTTTTCATATTTATAGCGCGTTCTCTTTGTGATAAAATAACGGTGTATTTTTTTAAAATGGGGGAATGGTATATGAAAATCGGATTTGACAACCAAAAGTATTTGGATATGCAGAGCCGGCATATCCGCGACCGCATCGCCCTGTTCGGCGACAAGCTCTATCTCGAGTTCGGCGGCAAGCTCTTTGACGATTACCACGCCTCCCGCGTGCTCCCGGGCTTCAAGCCCGACTCGAAGCTGCAGATGCTCATGCAGCTCAAGGACGACGCGGAGATCGTCGTGGTCATCAACGCCGACGATATCGAGAAGAACAAGGTGCGCGGCGACCTGGGCATCACCTACGATCTGGATGTTTTGCGCCTGATCGACGTGTTCCGTTCCCGCGGGCTGTACGTCGGCTCGGTCGTGCTGACCCGTTTCGCTGACCAGAGCGCGGCGGTGAAGTTCGAGGAAAAGCTCACCGAGAACGGCATCAGGGTCTATCACCACTACTCGATCCCGAATTACCCCTCGGATATCGACCTGATCGTCAGCGAGGACGGCTACGGTAAGAACGACTATGTCGAAACCACCCGCCGTCTGGTGGTCATCACTGCGCCGGGTCCCGGCTCGGGCAAGATGGCTGTTTGCCTGTCGCAGCTCTATCATGAGAACAAGCGCGGCATCAAGGCGGGTTACGCGAAATTCGAGACCTTCCCGATCTGGAACCTGCCCTTGAAGCACCCCGTCAACGTCGCCTACGAGGCGGCGACCGCCGACCTCAACGACGTGAACATGATCGACCCCTTCCACCTCGAGGCTTACGGCGAGACGACCGTCAACTATAACCGCGATATCGAGATCTTCCCGGTGCTGAATACGATGTTCGAGACGATCCTCGGTAAATCGCCCTACAAGTCGCCGACCGATATGGGCGTCAACATGGCGGGCAACTGCATCATCGACGACGAGGCTACCTGCGCCGCCGCGAACCAGGAGATCATCCGCCGCTATTACACCGCCCTGTGCAACCAGACCAAGGGCAACGGCTCGCCCGACGAGACGTACAAGATCGGACTTTTGATGAAGCAGAACAAGCTCACCGCCGCCGACCGTGCTGTGATCGCTCCCGCGCTCCGGCGTGAGGAAGAGACCGGCGCTCCCGCCGCCGCGATCGAGCTCGAGGACGGCACCATCATCACCGGCAAGACCTCCGACCTGCTCGGCGCCTGCTCGGCGATGCTTCTTAACGCGATGAAGTACCTCGGCAATATCCCGAAGAGCGTCGACCTCATCGACGCCGCGGTTATCGAGCCCATCCAGAAGCTCAAGGTCGACCGTTTCGGCTCGCTGAATCCCCGCCTGCATACCGACGAGATCCTGATCGCGCTGTCGATCTCCGCGGTCACCAACCCGACCGCGCGGCTCGCGATGGAGCAGCTCCCGAAGCTCAGGAACACCGAGGCGCACGCGACGGTCATCCTCTCCGAGACCGACACCCGCACCCTGAAGAAGCTCGGTATCCTCCTGACCACCGAGCCCAAGTACGAAACAAAGAAGCTTTACAGAGGATGAGGAACGGAGAACGGAGAACGGAGAACAGAGAACGGTGAATGGTGAATGGTGAATGGTTGAGGGCGGGCTCTGCCCGCACCCGATTTGTATAACATGTTTTGAAGAACGGTTCTCGCTTCTCTCGTGTACTTACGGCTGAGAGGTTAGGCGGGATGCCTTTGAGTGCGTTTTGATGATTTGTTCCCGAATATTTAGTAAATATTTCATATTTACACCTTGATTTCGTGCTCTGTTTGTAGTAAAATAACAATGATGTAACAAATACATTAATATTAATTCTTAGGAGGAATTATTATGTCAGTAAAAGTTGCTATTAACGGCTTTGGTCGTATCGGCCGTCTGGCTTTCCGTCAGATGTTCGGTGCCGAGGGTTACGAGGTAGTTGCTATCAACGACCTGACCAACCCCGCTATGCTCGCCAACCTGCTGAAGTATGACACCGCTCAGAAGGGCTACTGCGGCGTTATCGGCGAGGGTCTGCACACTGTTGAGGCAGGCGAGAACTCCATCATCGTTGACGGTAAGGAGATCACCATCTATGCTGAGGCTGATGCTTCCAAGCTTCCTTGGGGCGAGATCGGCGTAGACGTTGTTCTCGAGTGCACCGGTTTCTACTGCTCCAAGGAGAAGTCCATGGCGCACATCAACGCCGGCGCTAAGAAGGTCGTTATCTCTGCTCCCGCAGGCAAGGACCTCAAGACCATCGTATTCAGCGTTAACGAGGGTACTCTGACCGCTGAGGATCAGATCATCTCCGCTGCTTCCTGCACCACCAACTGCCTGGCTCCCATGGCTGATACACTGAACAAGTATGCCGAGATCCAGAGCGGTATCATGTGCACCGTACACGCTTACACCGGCGACCAGATGATCCTGGACGGTCCTCACCGCAAGGGCGACATGAGAAGAGCCCGTGCCGGCGCTTCGAACATCGTTCCCAACTCCACCGGTGCTGCTAAGGCGATCGGTCTGGTCATCCCCGAGCTCAACGGCAAGCTCATCGGCTCCGCTCAGCGCGTTCCCGTTCCGACCGGCTCCACCACCATCCTCACCGCTGTTGTTAAGGGCGACGACGTCACCGTAGAGGGCATCAATGCCGCTATGAAGGCTGCCGCTTCCGACAGCTTCGGCTACAACGAGGATCCGATCGTTTCTTCTGACGTTATCGGTATGCGTTACGGCTCCCTGTTCGACGCTACTCAGACCATGGTAGCGAAGATCGCCGACGGTCTCTATGAGGTTCAGGTTGTTTCTTGGTATGACAACGAGAACTCCTACACCTCTCAGATGGTCCGCACCATCAAGTACTTCGCTGAGCTGTAATCTCTGATCGCGCTCAGTGGCTGAGGGAGAAGGACAACCCGTAGAATCCGGACGGCGCGTCGTTTTCTCAAAGCATCAATAAGCCAAATCGCGGCTGTGCATCACGCACAGCCGCTTTGTGCGTTTAGGGAGAACAGTGAACGGAGAACGGTGAAGGGAAAGCCTGACGGCTTTGTTGAAATAAGAAATAAGAAATAAGAAATAAGAAGTTACGGAAAGCCTGACGGCTTTTGGATTGGTATAACCGCTGCTTTTCAGACGTATGCGGCTCTGTTTTGATCTTTGCTGTGTCTGCGTCATTTTTAAACGTTGCGTAGGGGCGGTCATTGACCGCCCGAGGATGACGGGCGTTATCCATAACGAAAACGTCGGATAGGAAATGTCATTCCCTGCGACAGCGGGCGGTCGATGGTCGCCCTTGCAATGCTGTCAAAACAAAAAGGCTGCCGCTTATGCGACAGCCTTCAGCTTGTCGAAAAAGTATCATAAAATATATGAGTAGTCGATTTCCAAGGCTCCCTTTGGTAAAGGGAGCTGTCCCCGAAAGGGGACTGAGGAATTGCATGAATTGATCGACCGAAGGGAGAAACCCTCATATTACCT
>CACZYF010000023.1:27273-69595 GCA_902785355.1 uncultured Ruminococcus sp.
CAACGTGAATGAATGTGACTCGCTTCGCTCAAACAATCAATACAATTCATCCGCCTCCTTGCGGAGGCACCTTCCTTTCCCAAAGGAAGGCTTTTTAGGCTTTTCTACAATCTGAAGGCTGCCGCTTATGCGACAGCCTTGCTTGATTTTATTCGCTTTGTTTCGTGACGGTGAACCTTATTTCTCCGCGACGAGGATGTAGAACTCAAAGGGCTTGTAGTCCTTCTTCTCGAAGTCCGCCTTCGTCATTTTCGTCTCGGTCGTGTCGAGCTTGGCGCCGTCATGGTGCATGACGACGGTCGCTTCCTCGAAGCCGCAGTCGACCGTGACGCCCGTCATCGCTTCCTTCGACAGACTGCCGATGAAGTAAACGGCGCTGTCGTCGGCGCTGCGCGAGCAGGCGAAGAGCTTCGAGTTGTCGGGCTCGTGGAAGGTGATGTCGGCGGAGGTAGAGGCGAGGGCTTTGTTCTCCGTTTTCAGCTTCGAGAGCGCTGTGATCAGCGGCGCGTAGACCGGCTCGTCGTCCCACTTGACCGTGTCCTTCTCAAAGAACTCCAGCTCGTGGTCGTACGCCGTTTCGTCGGAGGTGTAGATCAGCGGGATGCCCGGCGCCATGTAGGACAGCGCGAGCAGGGCGGGGTAGGCGTTCTCCAGACGGTAGACGATACTGCCCTCGTAGGAGTTTTTGTCGTGGTTATCCAGATAGTTCATCGGGAAGCTGCCCGCGGCGTACTGGGTACTGCCCGCCATCGCGTCCTTGATGGAGCTTACGGCGACGCCGCCGAGAATGGTGTCCGCGTGGCTGTAGAAGCCGTCGTTGTAGCAGCTGTCAAAGGCGTATTCGGTCAGTCCGATGTTCTCGGAGTTCTCAGCGAGCATCATAATCTCGCTGTTGATGGATTTCAGCTTATAGACCGCCGCGTTCCAGAAGTTGTTCGGTACGCCGATCGCGTGGTCGCAGCGGTAGCCGTCGATCCCGACGTCCTCGACCCAGTACTGCATGCAGCGGATCATCTCGGCGCGCATATCGTAATTATCGTAATTGAGCTTTGCGACGTCCGTCCAGTCGAAGGGGGAGACGACCTTGCCGCTCTCGTCGCGGACGTACCAGTCCTCATGCTCCTTGAGCCAGCTGTTGTCCCAGCCGGTGTGGTTCGCGACCCAGTCGAGCAGCACCTTGAAGCCCATCTCGTGCGCCTTGTCGACGAGGTGCTTGAAGTCGTCGATGGTGCCGAACTCGGGGTTGACGGCTTTATAGTCGCTGACCGCGTAGTACGAGCCCAGAGTGCCCTTGCGCCCGGTCTCGCTGATGGGGTGGATGGGCATGAACCACAGGGTATTGATCCCCATGCCTTTCAGCCGCTCGAGGTGACCTTCAAATGCCTTGAAGGTGCCTTCCTCGGTGAACTGGCGGACGTTGACCTCGTACAGCACGCAGGTGTCGAGCCAAGAGGCGGCGGACTTCTTCAGGATCGGGTCTTTCCCGTCGATCAGGGTCATTACGCCGTCTACGACGGACTTTTCATCGACCTGATCGGAGAGCTTGTATTCGCTCTTCTGAGCGGCGGGTTCGGTCGGCGTTTCAGCCTTCTTTTCGCCGCAGGACGCGAGCGACAGGATCATAAGGACGGCGAGCGTCAGTGCAAGGATCTTTTTCATGGTATTCCCTCCATAGCAAGTATAAAAAATATTATAACCTGTGTACGGTTATTTGTCAATTATGCACAGATAAGCATTGACATTTTCCGCTGTAAAAACTATAATTAATATGGATTCATGTTGTATGAACTAATATTAAAAAAAGAGGCGATTAACATGACTGTACAGAAAACTTTAGACGGAACCAAGCTGACCGCGGCGATCAGCGGACGACTGGATACCGCGACCACTCCCGAGGCTGAGAAGGCGCTGAAGGACGGTCTCGATAAGGTGACCGAGCTCGTGCTCGACTTTAAGGAGCTCGACTATATCTCGTCCTCCGGTCTGCGCCTGCTGCTCTCTCTGCAAAAGCAGATGAACACCCAGGGCTCGATGAAACTCATCAACGTCAATGATATCGTCGGCGAGATCTTTGAGATCACCGGTTTCGCTGATATATTGACCGTGGAGTAAGCGCTATGACAGATATCATCAAGCTGCTCGAACAGTACACGAAAGAAAATCCCAATGCCGCGATACTGTTCGACGACGCACATACCAAGGGCTTGACTTATACGATGCTCGACGATATGACCGGCAGGGTCTATGCGTATTTAAAGGATAAGGGCATCGGTAAAGAGGACTTCGTCCTGATCGACCTGCCTCGCGGCGTGCTGCCGATCGTTGCGATGATCGGCGTATGGAAGGCCGGCGCCGCCTGGGCGCTGGTAGAGGATACCTATGCGCCGGATCGTATCGCCTATATCCGCGAGGACTGCGGCTGTAAGCTGGAGCTGAACGCGGATAACTGGGACGAGGTCATGCATTGGGAACCCCGCTCGGGTCACGAGGAGACCGATCCTCACGACGCGGCTTACGCGATCTATACCTCCGGTACGACCGGCAACCCCAAGGGCGTTCTGCACGAGTACGGCAACCTCAGCCGTGCGATCGAGTCCATCCGACTGGACGGCGTAAACCCCTTCAAGAGTAAGGACAGACTCGCGCTCCTCGCGCCTATGAATTTCGTCGCTTCGGTTATCGTTATCTTAGAGGTGCTGAGCATCAGCTGCGCCAAGATGTATGTCGTCAGCTACGCGACCATCAAGAACCCGCTGCTGCTCAAGGCGATGTTCCTCGAGAAGCGCATCACCATCACCTTCCTGACTCCGTCCTATGTCCGTATGCTGGGCAACCAGACGGGTCCCTTCCTGAGAATGCTGTTCGTCGGCAGCGAGCCCGCGAACAACCTGTATAACAAGAATCTCGACCTCATCAATATTTACGCCGCCTCCGAGAGCGGCTTCGCCGTCGGCGTGTTCAAGATCGACAAGGCATACGAGACCTGCCCGATCGGCAAGCCCGAGATCGACACCAAGATCACCCTGCTGACCGAGGACGGTACCGAGGCGCAGGACGGCGAGATCGGCGAGCTGTGCTTTGAGAATCCCTACGTCCGCGGCTATATCAACCTCCCCGAGGAGAGTGAGAAAGCGTTTGTCAATGGCGTCTACCACACCGGCGACCTCGCCCGCATGGAGCACGACGGCAACTATGTTCTGCTCGGACGCTCCGGCGATATGATCAAGATCAACGGCAACCGTATCGAGCCCGCCGAGATCGAAGCGGCGGTCAAGCAGGTGCTCGGCATCAATTGGGCGGCTGCACGCGGCTTTGAGGAGAACGGCACCAGCTACCTGTGTGCGTATTATACCGCCGATATCACGATCGACGAGGAGCATCTGCGCGCGGAGCTCTCCAAGCGCCTGCCGTACTACATGATCCCCGCTCACTTCATCAAGATCGACAAGGTGCCTTTGAAGAAGAACGGCAAGATGGACCGCAAGGCGCTCCCGAAGCCCGAGACCGTAGACCTCAGAACCGATTACGTCGCTCCCACCACCGAGGAGGAGGAGAAGCTCTGTCAGGCGATGGCGACGGTGCTCAAGGTCGACCGCGTCGGTATCCATGACGATTTCTATACGATGGGCGGCGACTCCCTCGGCTCGATCCGCGTGGTCGCCGAGAGCGGTCTGACGGGTCTGAACGCAGGCTTGATCTTCCGCGGCAGAACGCCCGAGAAGATCGCGGCGCTGTATCTTGAAGCCCACGCGAACGACGACGGCGAGTCGAATGACGCAAAGCTCGAGCGTTCCTTAAAGCAGGACCATCCGCTCACGGTGGAACAGCTCTACATGGTCGACTACCAGCTTTATACCCCCCGCTCCACCATGTACAACCTGTACTCGATGCTCAGGATCGATAAGGAAAACTTCGATATGCAGAAGCTCGCCGAGACCATGCATACCGTTATCCGGCATCATCCCGCGCTGCTGACGACCTTCCACTTCAACAAGGACGGCGAGATCATCCAGCGCTATACGCCCGAGATCCTCGAGGATATCCACGTCGAGAAGATGAGCGAATTCGAGTTCGAGAACCTGAAGGATACGCTGGTACAGCCCTTTAAGATCATCGGCGGCAAGCTCTATCGCTGCCGTGTATTCGAGACCGAGAAGAACGGCTATGTATTCTTTGACGTCCACCATACGCTCTTTGACGGCACCTCGCTGAAGGTGTTCATGGGTAACGTGGGTAAGGTATATATGGGTATGATGCCCGAGACCGACTACTACTATCTGATGCTCCATAACCGTGAGAACGAGGTCAACGATCCGTTCTATCTGGAGTCGAAGAAGTACTTCGAGGATCACTTCGAGGGCGTCGAGTGGTCGAGCCATCCCGACTTCGACCACGATTCCCGCGATAACGAGATGGGCGAGATTTTCGCCGATCTGGGTATCGAGCAGGCACAGATGAACGCCGTCGAGCGCACGTACAAGATCAGCCGCAACGAGTTCTTCATCACCGTAGCGGCGCTTGCGATCGCGGTCTATAACGATAAGCGCGATATCAAGCTCTCGTGGATCTACAACGGCCGCGAGAACATGGAGATGATGAATACCGTCGGTCTGATGTTCCGCGATCTGCCGATCGGCTTACACCTGAACGAGAAGATGAGCCTGCGCGAGCTTTATGCCGAGGTGCATGACCAGGTGCAGAAGGGCATCGAGCACTCCTGCTACCCCTATGTCGACCTCAACGACCAGATCATCTTCGGCGAAGCGGCGTATCTGCTGTATCAGCAGGATATCCGCGATATGGGCGGTCTCGAGGAGATGAACGTCGAGTCGATCGACATCCGCCAGAACCAGGCGGCGTCCCAGACCGTGCTCGATATGGAGATCCTCGACGGCTCCGACGGACTCATGCTGATGATCGACTATGCCGCAAGCCTGTATGAAGACTCCAGCATGGAGAGATTCCGCGATCTCTTCGTCCGCGTCGCGCGTACGCTGGTTACGCAGGTATCTCAGGAGGACGTCAACCTCGGAAAGCTCTATTATAAGATCATGGAGAAAACCAACATTCTCGACTTACTTATTCACAGATTCAGGAGAAAAAGATAATGCCGCAGAAGAAAAATAATTCTGCTGCTATGTCCCCCGGGGAGCGAGTCCGCAGTACCTACGGCGTGAATCGCTCCATCACGGGCGAATATGACGCCGCGCTTGCTGCTCGCTGTGTCAACGGCACCTTTGTCGGCAGGGCTGACGGCGACATTACCGTTTTCCGCGGGATCCCGTTCGCAAAGCCGCCTGTCGGCGGGCTGCGCTGGAAGCGTCCCGCTCCCGTCGAGCCCGACAGCGGCGTTTATGAGGCGTACTTTAACGGCAAGAGTCCCATCCAGACCGAGTGGCACACCGAACAGGCGTCCTATTACCCGCAGGGCGAGGACTGCCTGTATCTGAACGTATGGGTCAACCGCGCCTGCGACGTGAAGGACAAGACCGTCATGGTGTTCCTCCACGGCGGCGCCTACGGCTGGGGCGGTACTGCCGATCCGCTGTATGACGGCGCGAACTTCGTGCGTGCCAACCCCGATATCGTGCTCGTCACCGTCGCCTACCGCACGGGATTGATGGGCTTTGTCGACCTGTCTTACTTTGCCGGCGGTGAGGAATACCCCGACGCGCCGAACCTCGGACTGCTCGACCAGATCGAGGCGCTGCGCTGGGTGCGCGGGAACATCCGCTCCTTCGGCGGAGATCCCGGAAACGTGACCATTTTCGGCGAGTCAGCCGGAGGCGGCAGCGTGTCGCTTTTACCGCTCATCCCCGAGGCGAAGGGACTGTTTCGCCGCGTGATCGCCGAGAGCGGCTCCGTGGCGCTGACCTTCTCGAAGAAGGAGTGCAGGGAGTTCACCCGTCGCTTGATGAAGGAGAGCGGAATCCGATCGATGAAGATGTTGAGCGCGCTGACCGAAAGTCAGCTCCGCTCCCTGAATGAAAAGCTGAATATCTATAACAACTATCCGCAGCGCGACGGCAGGCTGATCCCCGAGGATCCTTATACGCCGTATGAGAACGGCACAACCGCCGATGTGGATATGCTGATCGGAACCAACGCCGACGAGATGAACTACTGGGTCAGCGAGATCGGCGGCATTGTGCCGTACCGTTTCAGCATTCCCGTGAAGTTTGAGAATGATTACAGGACCCTCAGCCGCGTCGCAAAACGGCGCGTTGATCTCTTTATGAAGCTGCAGAAGGGTCAGAAGAGCCACAGCATCTGGGCTATGTCGGAGTTCTACGATGAGATGATGTTCCGCCTGCCCGCCGTGAAGCAGGCTTCGGAACACGCGAAGAACGGCGGTAAAGCGTTTATGTACTACTGGACGCAGCCGTCGACGAACTCCTTCTGCGACGCATGTCACGCGGTTGAGCTTGCGTATGTATTCGGTAATCTTGACGAGACCATCTACACCGGTGAGCGCGGGGACGAGAAGCTCTGCCGCACGGTGATGGAGATGTGGACGAGCTTCGCCCGCACCGGCGACCCCTCCGTCGAGGGGCTCGAGTGGCTCCCGTATGAAACCGAAAACCGCTTTACGATGGAGCTGTGTACCGAGCCGAAGCTCAGGAAGGATATTTTGCCTGAGCAGCGCGCGCTGCTGACGCCGCTCTTGCGTTACAAGATCAACCCCTCCTACGCTACGCTGGACTATAACGTCCCCTTCGTGCGAAAGACGGCGGGTATCATCGCGCTGGGCGTGACCTCCGCGATCGCCCTGGGTATCTCGGCGTATAAGTTTTTGAAAAGTGAATAGAGAAAAGGAAACGGCAGTCGGAATCCCGGCTGCCGTTGCTGTTTGTATAAATCGTCATTGCGAGGGCTGCGCCCGCGGCAATCTCAACCGATTAAAACGTCATTGCGAGGAGCACAAGCTCCGCGATAATCCTAATCGGGTTATGCCCACGGGTCGGCGGACTTCGGCGGGCGGATACCGACGAGGATCATCTGCTCGCTGAGGTACCATTTGCCCTCGCTCGGCTTCAATCTCAGCTTGATCTGACGGGGCGAATCGGCGCCGCCGGAGGTCAGGTGCAGGGTCGCCCGGCCCTCGTTTTGGAACGAATACGGATTCGAGAAAACGGTCAGGGTGAAGGGCTTGTCGGGCGAGTAGCTGTTTTCGGGCACAGCTCCCTTGAAGTAGGAGAACGGCACGAGCTTTGAGTCACGGAAGCGGTCGTTGAGAAAGCTGATCTCATAGGGCGAGAGGGGAGCGGGTCCCTTGAGAAAGTTCAGCATCTCGGTACCGATCGCGGGAGCGGCGGCGTAGGCGCACAGCGCGCATACGGTCAGCGCGGCGGTCTTGTAGGGCGTGTCGAGCGCCGCTTCGGGCAGGGCTTTCAGCTCCTGTACGCTCTCGGGCAGGCGTTCAAATGTAAAGGTGAAGCTGCCTTCCTCGGGCTTTGCTGCGGGAGCGGGTGCAGCGGGCTGATTCAGACTGTCAAATATACTCATGTTCATTCCTCCTTTTCTTTCATCATACCATCCCGCCCGCGTTTTGTAAATAAGTATTTGCAACTTAGCGCAGTTTGTTGTATGATGGATGTATCAAAATTATTCGGAGTCGCTATGAAGATCGCTTATGTCACGACCGGGGGCTTGACCTTCGGTATGTTAACGGAATATCTCCCGCTTCTGCCCCCTGAGCGGCAGGAGAAGATCATGCGCTATCGCTTTGAAGAGGATAAGCTGCGTTCGCTGCTTGCGGGTCTGCTGATCCGCCGCGTCACGGGCGGCGCGCCCCTGCGCTGCGGCGAGCACGGCAAGCCGCTGTGTGACGGCGTGAACTTCTCTGTATCGCACAGCGGAGAGCTCGTCGCGATCGCTGTCGGCGACTGTGCGGTCGGCCTCGACGTCGAGCAGATACCGCCGGAGGATCGGCTGAAGATCGCCGACCGCTTCTACCATCCCGCCGAGCGGGCGTATGTACACGGTGCGGATGATCCGCCGGTCGCCTTCTGTGAGATCTGGACGCGGAAGGAAGCGGTGCTCAAGATGACGGGGGAGGGGATAGCAACCGACCTGACCGCCTTCGATACCACCGCTGAGTCGCTGAGCGGTCAGCTCTTTACGACAAGGCTCGGCGACTGCTGTCTGTCCCTCTGCACGGAAATGCCGCTCGAGGATAATGACATTCAAATTTCTGAATTAGAATTAAAAGAATTACGGCTGTCGGATTGACAGCCGTTTTTTTCGTTAATTACCGATCGCGAGATTCTCATAATTCGCCTGACGGGAAGCCTTAATCGTTTTGATATCCTCCTTGATCATGTCGACCAGCTCGCCGATCGCCTCATCGGTCAGCGGCAGCTCGAACCTCGTCGGCTTCATCATCAGGACGTAGTCGTTCGCGACCGTGGTTTTATCGACGCCCCGGATGACGACGCGGCACGGATCGGAAAGCTCGTTCCGATAATAATACAGACCGATCCTGTCGTAGAGGACGTGGATGTTACCCGTCTTGCTGTCTCTGTCAAAGGTTTGCAGCGAGATATGCACGCGGATATTGTCGAACACGCCTTCGATGTACTGCCAGTTGCGCAGATCGTACGGTTCGCCGTCGAGCGCTGCGCCGTAACGCTCGGAGCCTGCGGCGGCTTTTCTGTTCTCAAAGCCCGCGTTCTTTAAGGCGAGTGAGATGCGGTCGCGCTCTTCCTTTCGCTTTTCCATGTATGCCTGCTTCGCTTCGATAAAGGTCATGATTGCTCCTGTTATGTGTGATCATAGAAGAAATCCCGCATATATCGTGGATAAATACGCGGAAAATGCTGTTATTTCTTTTCCGCGAGTGCCGAGATGATACGGCGGTTTCTGACGCGCTTGACGGTGAAGATCAGGTCTTCGTAGCGGATGCGCTGGCCGCGGATGGGGATGTCGCCGAACTGCTCGACGATGAAGCCGCCTACCGAGTTGCTCTCGATATCCTCGTCGCGCTTCATCTCGAAGAGCTCCAGCAGCTCGTCGAGCTCCATATCGCCCGATACCAGATACTTGTCCTCGCCGAGCTTGGTGCAGGTGTGTTCCTCGTCCTCGTCCTCGTCCCAGATATCGCCGACGATCTCTTCGAGCAGGTCCTCCATCGTCACGATGCCCAGCATCCCGCCGTATTCGTCGGTGACGATGGCGATATGCAGCTTGTTGGCGCGGAAGTCGTTGAGGATATCGGAGAGCTTGAGGTTCTTGTAGATGAAGTGGGCGGGGGTCAGCATGGAGCGGATATCCACCTCGCCGTCGATCGCCTTTTCGAGGTAGTCGCGGGTGTGTAGGATACCGATGATGTTGTCGATCTCGTTTTCATAGACGGGGATGCGCGAGTAGCGCTCCTTGATGATCAGGTCGTGGATCTCCTCGACGCTGTCGTCGATGTCGATGACCGTGACGTCGACGCGGGGGGTCAGGATCTCCTGAGCGGTCTTTTCATCGAATTCCAGCGCGCTCTGTACCAGCTCGCTCTCCTGTTCCTCAAGGATGCCCTCCTCCTCGATGCTCTCGATGATGTATTTGAGCTCGTCCTCGGTGACGGAGGGGGAGTCCCTCTTGATATGGGCGAGCTTCATGAAGACGGTTTTGATTCCTGTAAAGAAATATACCAGCGGCAGCAGCACATAGGTCAGTACCTTCAGGATCAGCCCCGTATGCAGCACGATGCCATCGCTCATCTCGCGGCCGAGACACTTCGGGATGACCTCGCCGAAGATCAGTACCAGAAGGGTCGTCGCGCCGGTCGCGATCGCGGCGCCGTAGTTCTTGAAGATATTCAGGCACAGGATGGTCGCCAGAGACGAGCACCCGAGATTCACCACGTTATTGCCGATCAGGATAGCGGTCAGCGCCTTGTCAAAGTTGTCGCAGACCCACAGCGCGTTCTTCGCCCGACGGTTGCCGTTATCGATCAGCGATTTAAGGCGGATGGTGTTCGCGCTCGAGAAGGCGGTCTCTACACAAGAGAAGAACGCCGACAGCAGAATCAGCACTGCGATGATCACGCCGTAAATTCCGTTCGTACTCATTTTTCCTCCGAAAAACAGTTTCTATATACATTAAGAATACACTACTCTCATATATTTAATTTGACAATATAGAAAAATAATCATTTTTCTTCTTGAAGAATCCGCCATATAGTGTTATACTCTATCATGAAATACTATTGCTATACCTTATATCTGAAAAGGAGCGAATACATATGACGATTTGGGAAGCGATCATCCAGGGTATCGTGCAGGGTCTGACCGAGTTCCTGCCCGTATCCAGCAGCGGTCATCTCGCCATCACCCAGCATGTGCTCGGGCTTGACTTAGAGGGAGGCAACCTCTTCTTCAACGTGATGCTGCACATCGGTACGCTGGTGGCGGTTGTCGCCTTCTATCACAAGCTGATCTGGCGGCTGATCAAGGCGTTTTTATCGATGATCGGCGATATTTTCACCGGTAAATTCAAGTGGAAGACCCTCTCCGACGACAAGCGCATGGTGATCATGGTCATCATCGGACTTTTGCCGCTGGTGCTTCTGTTCGTGCCTGTCCCGGGTACGGGCATGAAGCTCAAGGACTTTGTCGAGAGCTTCAATACCCCGAAGTACTTCATCGTGGTCGGTATCTGCCTCTTGCTGACCTCGCTTCTGCTGTTCATCGGCAACCGCTGCTCGCGCAGCGACGTCCCGATGCGCCACGCGAAGAACGGCGAAGCCGGCAGAACCGGTCTGAACGTTGTCGACGCGCTGGTGATCGGCGTGACCCAGTGCTTTGCTACCCTGCCGGGTCTGTCCCGCTCCGGCTCGACCCTCGCGGCGGGTCAGATGCGCGGGCTGAATAAGCAGACGGCGCTCGACTATACCTTTATCCTCGGTACGCCCGCGATCGTAGCGGCGGCGCTGCTCGAGGGTAAAGAGGCGCTTGAAGGCGGTACCGAGGCGATCACCGCGAACCTTCTCCCGATCATCGTCGGCATGGTGGTCGCGGCGGTCGTGGGCTATCTTTCGATCGCCCTGTTCAAGTGGTTGCTCAAGACCGATAAGATGATCGTGTTCATCCTGTACACCGCGATCATCGGTATCGCGGTCGTCGTGATCAGCGTGATCGAGATGAACACCGGCGTGAACCTGTTCTCGGGCGCGCCGATATAAAACCGCTGCAATATCTGCAAGTATTATAGTATTTGATACTCGCTTTGCTCAAACAATGATACAATCCCTCCACCGCTGATCGCGGTCTCCCGCCCTTTACCAAAGGGCGGCTTTACAGAAACCAAAACTCAGGAAGAGGAGTGATCGTTTGGCTGCCAAGAATACGAAAGGCAAATCAAACACCAAGAACACCAAAAATACAAAGAAACCGAGTCCCGCCGCAAAGGGCAGGCGCGCTCAGGCGCCCGAGCCGCGCCGCGGACTGAATCCCCAGATCAAGGCGATCCTGCTGTGCGCGGTCGGCGCGGTGCTGCTGGCGCTCGTGCTGATCCCCGGCGGCAACCTCTGGCATGATATCCGCTCGTTCGTTTTCGGCATCTTCGGCTTCTGCTCGATCCTTGTCCCGATGGTATTTTTCTATATGGGAATTATGACGGCGAAGGAAAAGCAGATGGCACATAAGGGCGCCAAGATCGCGTTATCCGTCGTTGTCGTGGTGATGATCTGCACGCTGATCTATCTGCAGGGCGCGGTCGATTATAACGAGGGCAACACCTATCCCGCGGCGCTGGGAGCGGCTTACGCCGGCTCCTTCACGCTCAAGAGCCTCTGCGGTCTGCTGGGCGCGGTGCTCGGCTATCCGATGCGCGCGTTCCTGACTACTGCCCCCGCCGTGATCATCACGGTCATCGTGCTGATCGTCGCGTTCATGGTGCTGTTCGGCGTAACGCTGATCGATGTCGCCAACGTCGCGAAGAAGGGCTACCGCAAGACCCGCGAGCAGCAGCAGCGTATCCGCGAGCACCATCGCGAGCGTGCCGAGGAACGCCGCCGTATCCGTGAGGAACGCGAAGAACAGGAGGCGCTTGCCCGTCGGGAACAGCCCGAACAGGATTATCCCGAGCTTTCGCAGGCGCCTGTACGCGAACCCTCGTCCCATACCCGTTATGACGCGCCCCGCCGCGACGGCAGAACGCGGATCGATATCCCGCTGGACAAGCCCGATAAAAAGCCCCGCGTCAAGGATGACAGCGAGGTGTTCGAGGAACAGAGCCAACAGGATATCCTGAATATCATCAAGAACGCGAACGCGGGAGTGGGTAACGTAACGGATGACGGTATGTCCGCTTCCGACGTTGCGAAGGAGATCTCAGATAAGAAGAACTCCCGCCGTATGACGAAGGGCGCGAAGCAGCCCGATCCCGAGACGGTGGAGGTCGATCTGGACGATGATTTCGAGGAAGAGAAATTCGATCTGAAATCCGAGACCCGCAATATGCGCGCCGAGGTCAAGCGCAGCGCCGAGCAGCAGGAGGAGAAGGAGGCTTACGTCTATCCGCCGACAAAGCTGCTCCAGCCGCCCGCCGATTCCGAGAGCGACAGCGCCTATATGGAGATGCAGAACAACGCCACCAAGCTGGTCGATACCCTGAACAGCTTCGGCGTCAAGGTGAACATCGTCAATATCTGCCGCGGTCCGTCCGTCACCCGCTATGAGCTGCAGCCCGCGCCGGGTGTGAAGATCAGCAAGATCACCAACCTTTCCGACGATATCGCCCTCAACCTCGCTGCTACCGGCGTGCGTATCGAGGCGCCGATCCCCGGTAAGGCGGCTGTCGGTATCGAGGTACCGAACAAGGTCACCTCGATGGTAACGCTCCGCGAGCTGATCGAGACCGACGATTTCAGAAACAATAAATCCAAGCTCAACTGCGTGCTCGGACGCGATATCTCCGGCGAGATCATCTGTACCGACCTTGCGAAGATGCCTCACCTGCTGATCGCCGGTACCACCGGCTCCGGTAAGTCCGTCTGCGTGAACGCGCTGTTGATGTCGATCCTCTTCAAGGCGACTCCCGACGAGGTCAAGCTGCTCCTGGTCGACCCGAAGATGGTCGAGTTCTCTAAGTATAAAGGTATCCCGCATCTGCTCGTTCCGGTCGTCTCCGACGCGAAGAAGGCGGCGGGCGCCCTGAACTGGGCGGTCTCCGAGATGCTCTCGCGATACCGTATCTTTGCCGAATATGACTGCAAGGGCATCGACAGCTATAATGAGCTGATCGACAAGAACCTTGCCTATATCGAGGGGCAGAAGCTCCTGCCCGATTATGACCCCGAGGCGGAGGAACAGCCGTGTCTGGAGGTCGAGGGCTTGAAGGTGCCGACCGAGCACATGTGCCGCGTCGTCATCGCGATCGACGAGCTCGCCGACCTGATGATGGCGGCTCCCGCCGAGGTGGAGGAGAGCATCTGCCGCTTGGCGCAGATGGCGCGTGCCGCGGGCATGCACCTGATCCTCGCGACCCAGCGACCCACCGTCAACGTCATCACCGGTCTGATCAAGGCGAACATCCCCTCGCGAATCGCCCTGCGCGTATCGTCCCAGATCGACTCGCGTACCATCCTCGACGCCGGCGGCGCCGAGAAGCTGATCGGCCGCGGCGACCTGCTGTATTCGCCCGTCGGCGCGCCGAAGCCCATCCGCGTGCAGTGCTGCTTCACCCGTGATGATGAGATCGAGCGCGTGACCGCCTTCATCAAGAAGTCGCACACCGCCGAGTATAACAAGGAGATCGAGGACAAGATCCGCAAGATCGCCGCCGAGGAGCTGAACACCGGCAAGGGCGGTAAGGACAGCGGCGTGACGCCCGGCAACGCGCCCGAGGTCGACTCCATGATGGAGGACGCGATCAAGTTCGTCATCGAGAGCGGACAGGCGTCCACCTCCATGCTCCAGCGACGCCTCAAGGTCGGCTATGCGAGAGCGGGCAGAATGATCGACGATATGGAGCAGATGGGCATCGTCGGACCGCACCAAGGGTCTAAGCCCCGCGAAGTGCTGATGACCTACAACGACTGGCTCGAACGCAATAACCTGCTCGGCTCACCCGATGAGTCCCCCGAGGGCGAGGATAACCCCGAATCCGACGAGGATGATCCGTGGTAAAGGAAAATCGGAGATTTTCGGTGAACGGTGAATAGAGAACGGTGAATGGTGAAGGGCGGGACATCCGCACCCGTTTTGTTGTTAATTATATTCCTGTTTCGCTTGACCTTTGCACCGAAAGTCGCTATACTATAAACAGATTTCGACAAATTAAGGAGGAAAACCTTTGGGAGTATATGAAGAGCTGGTAGCCCGCGGTCTGATCGCGCAGGTTACCGACGAAAAAGAAATCAGAGAATTAGTCAATACGGGCAAGGCGGTGTTCTATATCGGCTTCGACCCGACTGCCGACAGCCTGCACGTCGGACATTTCATGGCGCTGTGCCTGATGAAGCGTCTGCAGCTTGCCGGCAACAAGCCGATCGCCCTCGTCGGCGGCGGCACCGGCATGATCGGCGACCCCTCGGGCAGAACCGACATGCGCCAGATGATGACCAAGGAGACCATCGCCCATAACTGCGAGTGCTTCAAGAAGCAGATGTCGAAGTTCATCGACTTCTCCGACGGCAAGGCGCTGATGGTCAACAACGCCGACTGGCTGCTCGACCTCAACTACGTTGAGCTGCTCCGTGAGGTCGGCGCGTGCTTCTCCGTCAACAATATGCTGCGTGCCGAGTGCTACAAGCAGCGCATGGAGAAGGGTCTCTCGTTCCTCGAGTTCAACTACATGATCATGCAGAGCTACGATTTCTATGCTCTGTATCAGAAATACGGCTGCAACATGCAGTTCGGCGGCGACGACCAGTGGAGCAACATGCTCGGCGGTACCGAGCTGATCCGCAAGAAGCTCGGTAAGGACGCTTACGCCATGACCATCAACCTGCTCCTCAACTCCGAGGGTAAGAAGATGGGCAAGACCCAGAAGGGCGCTGTGTGGCTCGACGCGGAGAAGACCACTCCCTTCGAGTTCTACCAGTACTGGCGCAACGTCGACGACGCCGACGTCATCAAGTGCCTTAAGATGCTGACCTTCCTGCCGCTCGAGCAGATCGACGAGCTTTCTAAGCTTGAGGGCTCCGAGCTGAACAAGGCGAAGGAGATCCTCGCCTTCGAGCTGACCAAGATGATCCACGGCGAGGAAGAGGCGAACAAGGCGCAGGAGGGCGCACGCGCGCTCTTCGGCGGCGGTGCGAATACCGACAACATGCCTACCACCGAGTTGACCGACGACGACTTCACCGACGACGGTATCGCGATCCTCGACCTGCTCGCAAAGTGTAAGCTGATCGCCTCCAAGGGCGAGGGCAAGCGCCTGATCCAGCAGGGCGGCATATCGGTAGACGACGAGAAGATCACCGATATGTTCTTAAAGATCGAGAAATCCGCCTTCGAGAAGGGTCACGTCATCATCAAGAAGGGCAAGAAGGTCTTTCATAAGGCGACACGCGTGTCATAATACGCCATACTGTGCAGCACTGCGGCAGTCGGAGGCGCTTGTATCACCGTGTTTGGATCTGATGACCTACAGCTTCCCCGCAAAGCGAGGAGGATCACCTATACCAAATAGTCTATACTGTCGGTTAATTCCGATAAAGAAATAAAAAGGAGTGCAGAACATTGAAAAAGTTTTTTGGCGAATTTAAGGAATTCATCATGCGCGGTAACGTCATGGATCTCGCTGTCGGCGTTATCATCGGCGGTGCGTTCGGTGCGATCGTAACCTCCCTGACCGACGACATCATCTCTCCGCTGATCGGTCTGATCGGCGACGTCGACTTCTCCGACATGGTCGCGAAGGTCGGCAACGTAGATATCCGTTACGGCGCTTTCATCACCGCGATCATCAACTTCCTGATCATGGCGCTGATCATCTTCCTGATGGTCAAGGCGATCAACAAGGTGATGTCCATCGGCAAGAAGAAAGAGGAAGAGGCGGCACCCACTACCAAGAAGTGCCCCCATTGCTGTGAGGAAGTCAACATCAACGCTACCAAGTGCCCCCACTGCACCGGCGACATCCCTGCCGAGGAATAATCTCAATATCTATTTTGCTTGATAAGAAAGCTCCCGAGTCATACGATTCGGGAGCTTTTGTGTTATGGTGTTATGTTGTGAAAAGGTATGTCGGCTATGAGGGATATCAGCTTTATTTACGCCTCGCCCAGCGATTCGCGAAGGAGGGCGCGGGCTTTGTTTAAGCGGCTCTTGACGGTTCCCTCGGGGATGCGGAGAATCTCTTTTATTTCTTTAATCGAATAATCTTCAACATAAAACAGGATGACCGTTATCCTCAGCTTCTCGGGCAGTGCGTCGATCGCCGCACCGACCTCGACGGACAGGTATGGATCATCCCGCGACGCGATACCGGGGAGGATCTCCCCGGTATCGGTGAAGCGCCTGCGCTGTCTGAGCGCCTTGTGACATTGATTGATCAGGATGCGTACCAGCCATGTGCTGAAGTACTGTTCGTTTTTCAGCCTGCCGCGGTTCTCGTAGGCTTTCAGGATCGCCTCATGCACCGCGTCCTGCGCGTCGTACTCGTTTTTGAGCATTGCCATCGACACGCGGTAGAGGGTCTCGGTCTGTGCCGTGACGAGCGTCTCAAAGCTCTTGTTGTCAAGCATCATTTTGTACCTTGAACAGATAGGTGGTATAGTCACCTGTGCCTTCGTGGGCGGGCTCGACGATACTGCTGATCCCGTTGATCGTGAGATAAGCGCGGTCGAGCATATCGGCATTACAGAGGATGCCTACGGTAACGATCAGTTTTTCTTTCGCGCGGAGTGTGGGGATATAGAAGCTCTTGCCCTCACCGTGAGGCGACAGATAGGTGATCTCGGTATCACAGCATTCGCTGCTGTAGGTGCGGTTGTCGGGATCGATCGTCTCGGCGTGCGTAAAGCTGTCGCCGTTACGATTCATCACACTTAAGCCGTAGGGGATATACAGCTCGATATCCTCATCGCTGAGATTTTCGAAGGTGATTTCGGTCAAGATCAGCCGCTGCTCCTTATTCTCGCGGCTCAGCTCTTCGTAGGTGGACGAGAATCCGTCGCCCTCGTTGAAGGTGATAAACTCCTTTGGCTTAAGGTTTCCGTTTGCATCCGCGATCTCGGTACTCGGACGGCTCTCGTTGAAACAGCTTTTATCCAGACTGTCGATGGTGTCTGTGATGCGGACGTCGGAGATCTGAGCGGTATAACGCAGGCTTTCATCCTGCTTTTCGTGAGAGTATGCCTTGAAGATCAGCTTGGTTTCGAGCGATTTTTCTATGAACGCTTCATCGTATTTGTATGTGGCCTTAGAATCCTGTCGTTCATCATACGGCTTATACAGTTCTGTATGATCGCCGACAGTTCCCTCGGTAAAGCTGATTCCGCTGACAAAGTCGTTGAGCTGTTGTTCGGTGATATTCGAATGGTAGATCAACAGCATGACATTAACGTCCTCGAAGTAAACGTACAGCCGATCGTATGTACCCTTGACGTTGGTGATGCGGACCTCGTACGCCTGATGGCCGTTGATCATCCGCTCCGTACAATCCTTCACGTTGGCGATATACGCTTTCTGATCCGTGCTTTCGGCTCGCATCGGGAAAAGGGAGAAGCCGTTGGTATAGGGCGTATCTGCCGTGAGGCTGCAGTATTTCAGGTCGTCGGTGTTGGGGACGGCGGCGAAGCCCTCGGGGATCTCGACGTGCATCTTGACGTATTCGGGATAATCCTCAGCGGCGGTCGCGTTGTCCCTGCCGATCGACAGACCGTAGTTGTCGACGGGCTGTGCGATCAGCTCATAGAGCTTGCCGGCGCCGATCACCGCCGTCGGGATCAGTGCCGCGATCAGCAGAACGGCGATTGCGACGCGCCAACCCTTGCCGATGCGGTGCTTTGCGGGAGAGGGGAGAGAGGTCGCCTCGCGCGCCGCTTCGCTCACGGTATAGCGGAAGCGCTCCGGCGCGGGCTTGAAGGCATTTTGCAGTTTTTCTTTCATAATGATTGCTCCTAAATTAAACTTTCAGAATCTCGATTCTGACTATTAGAGCGTTTAAAAGGGGAAAAGGTTCATTTATCAAATGCAATTGTTGTTGTGAGGAACGACCGCAGGTCATGGCGTGGCAGTATCAGTCTGATACACAAACAAAAAAGCGGTACGATCGCCGTACCGCTTTTGATGTTGATTTGATTATGCCTGGAATCTTCTGCCGGTCTGCTGCTTTTTCTTCTCGATCGCGTAAACAACAGTGAACGCGATCAGCATGACGGCGATCATGATAACCAGCCAGATGATGAACTGGAAGTTGGTGGCGTTATCGCCGCGCTTGAAGAGGGGAGAGTCGGTGACCGCAGCTACGCCCTTGGAGGAGAGCTCAGTGGTCTTCTTCTCGACCTCAGTGTTGGGAGCTGCGCCGGTGTTGGCGGGAGCCGCGTTGTTGGCGGTGGTGCCTGCGCTCTTGCTCGCTGTCAGACCCTGGTTCGCTTCCTTGGGAGTGTTGGGGGTCGCGGCGACAGCAGTGGAGCCGACAGCAGTCGTCTGAGCGTCGGTATCCTCGGTCTCGGGGACAGTGTTCTTCACAGCGCCGTCGGAGAAGATCAGGTCATACGCGTCCTGATCGATGATACCGCTCGCCTCTAAGCCGTTAGCGGTCTGGAAGCTCTTGACAGCCTCCTCGGTAGCGGAGCCGAATTCACCGTCGGCAGTGCCGCTGAGATAGCCCAGCTCGATCAGACGAGCCTGTACCAGAGCGATATCGTCGCTGTAGTCGCCTAATGCCATCTTGAATTCAGCCTCGGTGGGCTCGATGATCGCGCCGGTCTCGGCAAGGTCAGCCTTATCCTCAGCGATCTCAGTGGTCTCGGGCTCAGTCTCGGTTTCTGCGGTCTCGGTCTTGGTCTCAGCCTTCTTTTCTTCCTTTACATAAGCGGGAGCGTCGTCGGCATAGAGGTAATCGGTGTCGGAACCTGCGATACCGTCAACATACAGACCGATGGTCTTCTGGAACAGCTTGAACGCCTTCTCGGTGTTCTCGCCGAAGTCGCCGTCGATCTCGCCGGTGTAGTAGCCGAGCTCAGCCAGTCTTTCCTGGAGCTTCTCGACCTTGGAGCCGGTGGAGCCCTTCTGCAGAGGGCCGTTGCTCTCGGTCTTCTTGGAAGAAGAGGAAGAGGAGGATGAAGAGGAAGAAGCGGTGGAGGAGGGAGTGGTGTCGCTTCGACCGGTGGAATCAAAGTAATAGGTTACACCGTCGATGGTTCTCGAGGTGTTGACGATGTACTCGCCGTTCTCATAGTAGTAGCTGTCGCCGTTGAAGGACTCCCAGCCGTTCTCGGGATAGCTGACAGCGGTGAGCTTGAACCAGCAGTCCCAGTTGTTGTAGCCATTCTCGCCGATCTGCTGGTAGCATACGCCGTAAGCGCTGCCGCGAGCGTCGACCTCCATGCCGTCAGCAATGTAAACGCCGACATGGCCGGGACGGGAAAGGCCTAAGCCGTGAACGCGGGGGATACCGCTGCTGACATAACCCCAGTCTCTGCCGTGCTCCTGAGCGTCGGAGAGCATGCTGGTTCTATTGCCGCCGCAGTAAGAGGTGATCATACCGGAACAGTCTACCGCGCCGGGTGTGTCGCCGCCCCATACGTAGCTCCAGCCTTCATTGTAGGCCTTCAGAGCCCATTCCGCCAGACCTGCGCCGGTACCGGAAGCGCCGGAAGATACCGTACTGACGACGCAGATGGTGGCGATGACAGCGGCGACCATCAAAAGTGAAATGATTTTCTTAAACGTTTTCATAAGAAACCTCCATATCATCTGTCGGTGCTGCCGATGAATACTATATATTGTATATGGAATTATTACAAATTTGTATTCAAAAGCAGTGACGAGATGTGTGTTTTAAATTGGGTTGGTAACAAAACTGTCATTATTATAGCAGAGAATTATTCCAATATCAAGTATTTCAGGGAAAATATTGTGATAATGCTAATAAAATTAAGAATTTATTCATAGTTATATACAAAATATACAAAAAGATGCCTGATTTCGACAGGTTACAACCTGTAACCTTTAATTTGATTTTGGAAAAAAGAGCCATCGGGATAAGTTTTGACAATTCTCGACAAGAACTAAAAACGGCGTTTAATGCGTTTTGAGAAATAACTGTTACGCAGCTGTTAACATTCTTCTACGCAATTATGAATATTGGGTGACAACGCCGTAAGATTTGGCGGTGTTCCGCTTTCTATATATTATATATAGGGAATTTGTCTTTGGACAAAAGAAAACACAGCGTCCGCGTTCACGGATGCCGTGCTTTCTCTAAGTGTTATTACAACGCTCATCCTGTTGCGCTTCGCGCCGAGCTGAAACAATTCAGCCCCTACAATACGACGAAACGCCCGTACCGATCGCTTTAAGCTTTACGCGGACAGCTCGATCTGTTTTCCCCGGCAATATTTTGCCGAAAGCGCCTTGACATCGCCGCCGAGGTAGATCGCGCGCTCGAGGCGCTCTTGTACGGTCAGGGGTCGGGGGGTAGGGAGGAGGCTGTCATCGATGACGACGGCGTCGCACTCGTAACCGTCCTCAAATGATCCGACCTTACCGAAAAACTCACCGCCGCCCTTGGTCGTCATGTAGAACACCTCGGCGACGTTCAGCGGGGTCGCCGTGCTGTCGACGAGCCGCCAGTACAGGCGGCTGACCTGTAATGCTTCGACCATCGCGGTGAAGAGGCTCTCTGTCTGACCGCCCGCGAGGTCGGAGCCTAATCCGACGCGCAGTCCTTCGCTGAGATAGCGGCGGATGGGCGCGATGCCCGAGGCGACGTTCATGTTGGAGGCGGGACAGTGGGCGATGAACACGCCGTTCTCTTTCATCATCGCGATCTCGCGGTCGTCGGAGTAGACGCAGTGCGCCATGACGGTTTTTTGCGGTTTGCCGAAGAGTCCGAAGCGTTCGTAGGCCGCGCCGTAGTTCTCCGCCCACGGACACAGCTCGCGTACCCATGCGATCTCGCCGGGGTTCTCGCTCAGGTGCGACTGTACGGGGATCCGATACTGCGCGGCAAGCCTGCCGAGTCCCTCCATCAGCTCGTCGGTGCAGGAAGGGATGAAGCGCGGGGTGATGATCGGCTGCGTGTTCCGATATTTGTTCGAGGTTTCCTTGATGAACCGCTCGGTATCTTTGATCGACGCCTCTGCGGAAGCTTCGCGGAGGGTATTGGGGGCGTTGCGATCCATGTTGACTTTGCCGACATAGCTGACGATGCCGGTACGATCCAGCTTATCCATAAGCAGCTTTGTGGCTTCCCGGTGCATAGTGCCGAAGACGACAACGCGGGTGGTGGCGCTGCGCTTCATTCCTTCGGTAAAGATCGTATAGGCGCGGTCGGCATAAGCAAGATCGCTGTACTTCGCCTCCTCGGGGAAGGCGTAGGTGCTGAGCCACTCGAGCAGCTCACGATCCATGCCAAGCCCGCGGAAGGCGTACTGCGGCGCGTGGGTGTGCAGATCGATCAGTCCCGGGATAATCAGCTTTTTGCCGTGATCGTGAAGCGGGAGCTGCGCGTGTTCCTCGGGTATCTTATCGTAAATGCCCTTGCAAATGCCATCAACACAGACAAGGTAGCTGTCGAGACGGGTGATAAGCGTATTTTGATCGGCGCTGTAACAGATATCGCCGTGAAGGATCATGCTGTTCATGGGCTCCCTCCTTAATGGAAGATGATTTACCTTGATTATATCGCTTTCAAAAGCGACATGCAAGAAAAACACGTAAAATGCTCGTGAAGAAATAAGTATTTTTCTCGGAGAGAAATATCGTTCATATCTTGTTAAAAATGATAAAATAAGCCGATCTGAAAAAAGCAAATTTGACAGTATTTGCAATTGCCAAGGAATGGCGGATTATGTATAATTGACGTGTAGGCTTGCTCCGATCATTCGGGGCAAAAATATCCTAGTTATAATAATTGGAGGAAAAAATGAGAAAGATTATTGCAATGCTTCTTGCTGTTCTGTTCGTTTGCGGCGCTCTCGCTGCTTGCGGCGGCAACAACAATGCCAACAACAACAGCAAGACTGACAACAAGGGCACCGCTGACACCGCTTCTACCGCTGATCAGAAGCCCGCTGCTACCGGTTTCAAGGCCGGCTTCATCTTCCTGCATGACGAGAACTCTACCTATGACCTCAACTTCATCAATGCTGCTAAGGCTGCTTGTGAGAACCTGGGCGTAGAGTGCATCATCAAGACCAACATCCCCGAGTCCAACGAGTGTAAGGAAGCCGCTCTGGATCTTGCCGATCAGGGCTGCGGCATGGTATTCGCCGATTCCTTCGGTCATGAGGACTTTATGATCGCTGCCGCTAAGGAGTGCCCGGACGTACAGTTCTGCCACGCTACCGGCACCAAGGCTCACACCGAGGGCCTCGATAACTTCCACAATGCTTTTGCTTCCATCTATGAGGGCCGTTACCTCGCCGGCGTTGCCGCGGGTCTGAAGCTCAACCAGATGATCGAAGAGGGCAAGATCACTGCCGAAGAGGCGAAGATCGGTTATGTAGGCGCTTACACCTATGCAGAGGTTAAGTCCGGCTACACCTCCTTCTTCCTCGGCGCTCGTTCCGTATGCCCCACCGCTACCATGGAAGTCCAGTTCACCGGCTCCTGGTATGACGAGACCCTGGAGAAGGAAGCTGCTACCACTCTGATCAACAACAAGTGCGTCCTGCTCTCTCAGCATGCCGACTCCATGGGCGCTCCGACCGCTTGTGAGAACGCGGGCGTTCCCGACGTTTCCTACAACGGTTCTACCGTAAGCTCCTGCCCCAACACCTTCATCATCTCTTCCAGAATCGACTGGACTCCCTACATGGAGC
Organism: uncultured Ruminococcus sp.; assembly: GCA_902785355.1. Classification (GTDB taxonomy): domain Bacteria; phylum Bacillota; class Clostridia; order Oscillospirales; family Acutalibacteraceae; genus Ruminococcoides. Next base: position 50,207 of record CACZYF010000023.1, read on the forward strand.
TCGCGATCAAGGCTGCGATGAACGGCGATAAGATCGACGCTGACTGGACCGGCACCCTGGCTACCAAGTCCGTCGCTCTGAGCGAGATCAACGATAAGGCTGCCGCTCCCGGTACCGCCGAGAAGATCGCTGAGGTCCAGAAGGGCCTTGAGGACGGCAGCATCCATGTATTCGATACCGCTACCTTCACCGTAAAGGGCGAGACTCTGACCTCTTACAAGGCAGACGTCGATACCGACGAGGCTTATACTCCCGACACCGAGGTAATCTCCGACGGTTACTTCCACGAGTCCGAGTTCCGTTCCGCTCCTTACTTTGATCTTGATATCGACGGTATCACCCTGCTGAACACCGCGTTCTAATCAGACTTATTTTAATCGGTAAAGGGAAGCCTTTTTCGGCTTCCCTTTACGTGGTTTATGAAAATAGTGGTTAGTGATCAACGGTCAGCGGTTTTAGAGCCGCATTGAGCCGGCTGACGTGAACGCTGATCACTGATCACTGTTTAACGGTTCACAAAAACAATGAGGGGGTAAAACATTGGATAAGCAAACACCTGCCGTAAGCCTGCGCCATATCACCAAGGCGTTCGGCAGCAAGGTCGTCGCCAACAAGGACGTTTCCATGGATATCATGCGCGGTGAGATCCTGGCGCTTCTCGGCGAGAACGGCTCCGGTAAGACGACCCTGATGAATATGCTCTCGGGCATCTACCGTCAGGATTCCGGCGTGATCTATGTCGACGGTAACGAGGTACACATCACCTCGCCGAAGGACGCCTTCGATCTGGGTATCGGCATGATCCATCAGCACTTCAAGCTGGTCGACGTCTTTACCGCGACCGAGAATGTTGCGTTGGGAATGGATAAAAAGACCACCGGCGGCGCTAAGGAGATCGCGAAGGCGATCGCCGATATCTGTGACAGATACGGCTTCGATATCGACCCGAAGCAGAAGGTCTATAACATGACCGTATCGCAGAAGCAGACGCTGGAGATCGTCAAGACCCTGTACCGCGGCGCGAATATCCTGATTTTGGACGAGCCTACCGCCGTACTGACCCCGCAGGAGACCGATAAGCTCTTTGCGGTACTGCGCAATATGAAGGCGGACGGCAAGTCGATCATCATCATCACCCATAAGCTCAACGAGGTGCTCGCGATCTCCGACCGCGTAGCGATCCTCAGAAAGGGCGAGTTTATCGGCGACGTCAAGACCTCTGAAGCGTCCGTCCAGTCGCTGACCGATATGATGGTCGGCGCGAAGGTCGAGCTCGATATCGAGCGTCCCCTGATCGAGGACAGACCCCTGCTCCTCTCCGTCAGCCACCTGACCTGTCTCGATAAATACGGCGTCAAGGCGCTGGACGACGTGAGCTTCGACGCTTACGGCGGCGAGATCCTCGGTATCGCGGGCATCTCCGGCTCCGGTCAGAAGCAGCTGCTCGAGGCGATCGCCGGTCTGCAGAAAGCGGAGGCGGGCTCTTCGATCACCTATAACGACATCGAGAAGGGCGAGACCGAGGAGCTGATCGGTAAATCCGTCAGCGAGATCAAGAAGATGGGCGTTGCGCTCTCCTTCGTCCCCGAGGATCGTCTGGGCATGGGTCTGGTCGGTACGATGGGTATGTCCGACAACATGATGCTCCGCTCCTATCAGAAGGGTAGTATCATCTTCACCGACCGAAAGACGCCCCGCGACCTCGCGACAAAGGTCAAGGAAGAGCTCGAGGTCGTCACCCCCAATATCAATACCCCTGTCCGCAAGCTCTCCGGCGGTAACGTCCAGAAGGTGCTGGTCGGCCGTGAGATCGCCTCCGATCCGAAGGTACTGATGGCGGCTTACGCCGTGCGCGGACTGGATATCAATACGTCCTACACGATCTATCGCCTCCTCAACGAGCAGAAGAAGAAGGGCTCCGCCGTTATCTATGTCGGCGAGGATCTGGATGTTCTGATCGCGCTGTGCGACCGTATCGCCGTTCTGTGCGGCGGTAAGCTCAACGGCATCGTGGACGGCAGAACCGTCACCAAGGAGGAAGTCGGTCTGCTGATGACCCATATCGACGACTCAAAGAAGGAGGATGAGGCATGATGGCAACCATAACCAAGAGCACCGGCAAGGAGCCGCTGTTCCATATCGTCAGGCGGACGGATATGCCCATATGGAAGTCGTGGCTGATCCGAATCCTCTCCGTACTCGCTTCGCTGATCGTCTGTGCGGTGATCATCGTCCTTGTAACGGGCGATAATCCGATCCAGATCTACGCGACCATGTTCAAGGGCTCGTTCGGCTCACCCCGCCGTTTCTGGGCGCTACTGCAGGGTATCGCGATGCTGCTGTGCGTATCGCTGGCGCTTACCCCGGCTTTTAAGATGCGCTTCTGGAACATCGGCGGTGAGGGTCAGGTGCTGATGGGAGGTCTGGGCGCTACCGCCTGCATGATCCTCTTCGGCAACAAGCTTCCCGCGCCCGTCGTACTGCTGCTGGTCATCGTCGTCAGCATTTTATGCGGCGCGATCTGGGGCTTGATCCCCGCGGTCTTCAAGGCGTTCTGGAACACCAACGAGACCCTCTTCACCCTGATGATGAACTATATCGCGATCCAGATCGTCAGCTACTTCACCTATATCTGGTCGTCCAACAAGGGCAACAACGTTATCAATACCATCAACAACGATACCCACGCGGGCTGGCTGGAGCTGCCCTCGTCGGTCGATAAATACGGCTATATGCTCAACGTGCTGATCGTCGCCGCCCTGACGATTATGATGTACTTCTACCTCAAGTACAGCAAGCAGGGCTACGAGATCTCCGTCGTCGGCGAAAGCGAGAATACCGCGAAGTACGCCGGCATCAACGTCAAGAAGGTCATCATCCGTACCATGATCATCTCCGGCGCGCTGTGCGGCGTAGCCGGTATGCTGCTGGTCTCCGGTACCGACCACACCATCAACCCCGATACCGCGGGCGGCAGAGGCTTCACCGCGATCATGGTATCGTGGCTCGCAAAGTTCAACCCGCTGTTCATGGTCGTCACGTCGCTCCTGATCGTCTTTATGCAGAAGGGCGCGATCGAGATCTCGACCCAGTTCGGCTTGAACTCCTCTTTCTCGGATATCATCACCGGCATCATCATCTTCTTCATCATCGGTTCCGAGTTCTTTATCAACTACAAGATCCAAAAACGCGCAAAGGAGGTTGAAGCATAATGGTCGCTGCATTTATCCACCGCGCTATCATGCAGGGTATCCCGCTACTCTTCGGCGCGACCGGTGAGATCGTCACCGAGAAAAGCGGAAACCTCAACCTCGGTATCCCCGGCGTTATGTATGTCGGCGGTATCTCCGGCGTTATCGGCGCGTTTTTGTATGAGAATTCTCTCGCGGACAAGAGCCAGGCGAACGGCTTTTTGGCGATCATGATCCCGATGCTGTGCTGTCTGCTCGGCTCGCTGATCATGGGTCTGATCTACTCCTTCCTGACGACGACCCTGCGTGCGAACCAGAACGTGACCGGTCTCGCCATCACTACCTTCGGCGTAGGTCTGGGCAACTTCTTCGGCGGCTCGCTGATCAAGATCGTCGGCGCCGACGTTCCGTCCATCACGCTGTCCGTCACCTCCAAGTTCTTCTCCGCGTCGCTTCCCTTCGCGTCAAATCTCGGCTGGTTCGGCGAGATCTTCCTGTCCTACGGCTTCCTCGCGTATTTAGCGATCATCATCGCGATCGTGACCTCGCTGTATCTGAAAAAGACCCGTTCCGGTCTGAACCTGCGCGCCGTCGGCGAGAACCCCGCGACTGCTGACGCGGCGGGCATCAACGTTACCCGCTATAAGTATGTTTCCACCTGCGTAGGCAGTATGATCGCCGGCCTGGGCGGATTGTACTACGTAATGGATTACGCCAACGGTATCTGGTCGAACAACGCCTTCGGCGACCGCGGATGGCTGGCGATCGCGCTGGTTATCTTCACCGTTTGGAAGCCGAACTTCGCGATCATCGGCTCAATAATCTTTGGCGGTCTGTATATCGTCCATAATTATCTGAATCAGTTCTTCCCCTTCATCCCCGTGGATATGAGTACTCAGGAGCTGATCAAGATGGCGCCTTACGTGATCACCGTTCTGGTGCTGATCGTCAACAGTATGCGCAGAAAGCGCGAGAGCCAGCCGCCCGAGGCGCTGGGTCTGTCGTATTTCCGCGAGGATCGCTAGGCTCGTTATAACAGAATCGTATATGAAATGAAAGAGGGAGGAGCGCGCTGCTCCTCCCTTTTGACGTAAAATACTAATCCTTAATAAAAACCTTTATCATCTATTGCGCTATATTTCGTATAGCTTTGTTGGGCTCCTTGACAGGCGCCAGCCTGTCTGCGTCTCCCCGGACAGGGGCTTCCCTGTCCGTTGTTTTATCTGATGACTTTACGATTGCACGCTGAACAGCAGCTCGCCGTAGCTCGGGTACGGCCAGTATTCGGCGGCGGTACACATCTCCATCTCGTCGCTGATCTCACGCAGGCGCTCCATAGTGCTGAGCACCTCGGTGGCGTTGTACTCCGCGTGGCGCTGGATGCTCTTGCGGTAGCCTGCCGCGCCGCCGACCTTGCTGTCGAGCTCGTCGATGGTATCGGAAAACCTGCTTAACAGATCGCTGAGCTTTTGCAGGAGCTTGATTTCACTGTCTACGCGGATATTCTCGCTGACGGCACGCTTGCGGGCAATCGTCTCGGCTAGCTCACCGGTGAACGCGGAAACGGCGGGGAAGATGTCCTTCTTCGCCATATCCAGCATGGTCAGCGCCTCGAGGTCGATGATCTTGATATAGTTTTCGAGCAGAATTTCCTGCCGCGCCTTGACTTCCTTCTCGGAGAAGATGTGGTTGCGGCGGAAGAGCTCGATGTTCTTCTTAGCGGTGTAGCGCTTGAGCGCGTCGGGGGTGGATTTCAGGTTCAGTAAACCGCGATTCTCCGCTTCGGCGACCCACTCGTCGGTGTAGCCGTCGCCGTTGAAGATGATACGGCGGTGCTTCTTGAGGTTCTTGCGGATCAGGCGGCGCACTGCGGCGTCAAAATCCGCCGCCTTCTCCAGCTCGTCGGAAAAGCTGCTGAGTACATCCGCGACCATGGTGTTGAGCATGATGTTGGGGCAGGAGATGTTCAGCGCCGAGCCTAAGGAACGGAACTCGAATTTGTTGCCCGTGAAGGCAAAGGGGGAAGTGCGGTTGCGGTCGGTGGTATCCTTGCGGATCTCGGGCAGCGCCTCTGCGCCGGTATTCAGCACGACCTTGCCCTGGCTCTCGTACTCTTCGCCGTTGATGATCGCTTCGACGATCGCTTCGAGGTCGTCGCCGAGGAACATCGAGATGATCGCGGGAGGCGCCTCATCGCCGCCTAAGCGGTGATCGTTGCCCGCCGTGGCGACGGACAGGCGCAGCAGATCCTGATAGTCGTCCACCGCCGTGATGACCGCGGTCAAAAACAGCAGGAACTGGGTGTTCTCCTCGGGCTTCTTACCGGGCTTCAAGAGATTCTCGCCGGTGTCGGTGGAGAGAGACCAGTTATTGTGTTTACCGGAGCCGTTGACGCCCTTGAAGGGCTTTTCGTGTAAAAGACAGACCATGCCGTGCTTGCGGGCGATGCGCTTCATCAGCTCCATCGTCAGCTGGTTGTGGTCGGCGGCGATATTCACGGTCGTGAAGATGGGCGCGAGCTCATGCTGGGCGGGCGCTACCTCGTTGTGCTCGGTCTTGCTGTAGATGCCGAGCTTCCACAGCTCCTCGTCGAGTTCCGCCATGAACGCCTTGACGCGCTGCTTGATCGCGCCGAAGTAGTGGTCGTCGAGCTGCTGACCCTTGGGCGGACGCGCACCGAAGAGGGTGCGTCCGGTGTAGCGGAGATCCTTACGGCAGTCGTAGACCTCCTTGTCGATGAGGAAGTATTCCTGCTCGGGACCGACGGTCGCGTCGACGCGGGTGATGTCGTCCCTGCCGAACAGGTGTAGGATGCGTACCGCCTCGTGATTGATCCGATCCATCGAACGCAGCAGAGGGGTTTTTTTATCCAGCACGTCGCCGGTATAGGACACGAAGGCGGTCGGGATGCACAGGGTATTATCCTTGACGAAGGCGGGGGAGGTGGGATCCCATGTGGTGTAGCCGCGCGCCTCAAAGGTGGCGCGGATACCGCCGGACGGGAAGGAGGAAGCGTCGGGCTCGCCCTTGATCAGCTCCTTGCCGGAGAACTCCATCATCACATGGCCGTCCTCCATCGGGGTCAGGAAGCTGTCGTGCTTCTCGGCGGTGATGCCGGTCATCGGCTGGAACCAGTGGGTGTAGTGGGTGCAGCCCTTCTCGATCGCCCAGTCCTTCATCGCGTCGGCAACGGCGTTGGCGACATGGATATCCAGTGGCTGGTCGGAGTCGATGCTCTCGCGGTAGCTGATATAGGTGTCGTGAGGCAGCCGCTCGCGCAGCTTCTCATCGTTGAATACATTTGAGGCAAAGATGCCCGGTACGTCGATCATAGGAACCTCCGATTCGTGTTCATTATGATAGTGTAATACATTCTAAAGTATAGCCATTTCACGTTTCAATGTCAATAAAAAACCATATCGTGCCGATTAGCTTTGTGAAACTCACACAGAAAGCGTATGCATTGTTGGGCTCGGTTTATGACTTGTTGACCCGTTAGAACCCTCGCGGAATTATTGACTTCACCCTTGAGAATGTGTATAATAAAACAGTATGTAATATTATGTAAAAAGAGGAATTATCATGGAACTGCGCTTTACCAAAATGCACGGCATATCAAACGACTATATCTATATCAGCACCTTCGATCAGCAGGTCGACGATCCCGAGGCGCTTTCGATCGCTCTGTCCGATCGCCGTACCGGTATCGGCGGCGACGGCGTGATCCTCGTCTGTCCCTCCGAGGTCGCGGACGCGAAGATGCGTATTTTCAACGCCGACGGAAGCGAGGGAAAGATGTGCGGCAATGGTATTCGCTGCGTAGGCAAGTTCGTGTATGATAAAGGGCTGGTTTCCGCCGATAAAACAACCATCACCATCGAGACCCTCAGCGGCGTCAAGACGCTGGAGCTTTCTGTAGAGGACGGTAAGGTCGTCAGCGTTCGCGTCGATATGGGCGCCGCGATCCTCAACCCGTCCGAGATTCCCGCGAACTTCCGCGGCAGTAAGGCGGTCAACAAGCCGCTGATCGTTGACGGCCGTGAGTGGTATGTCACCGCGGTTTCGATGGGCAATCCCCACTGCGTAACCTTCGTCAAGGACGTAGACGTCCTCGAACTCGAGAAGATCGGCCCCGGCTTTGAGAAGCATCCCGCCTTTCCCGACAGGGTGAACACCGAGTTCGTTCGTGTGATCGATAATCATACTTTGCAGATGCGCGTATGGGAGCGCGGCTCGGGCGAGACCTGGGCATGCGGTACCGGCGCCTGCGCGACCGTAGTCGCCGCGTGTCTGAACGGCTACTGCCGCAAAAATACCGACGTTACCGTGCGCCTGCGCGGCGGCGATCTCGTGATTCGTTATACCGACGATACCGTCGTCATGACAGGTCCTGCCGCAACGGTCTTTGAGGGCGTAGTAGAAGTGGATCAATAACCGTTATACGGGGCGGTTCGCTTGACTTTATCGTGATAAAGTGGTAAACTGCTGATAAGCGCTTCATAAAAAACAGAGAGCAGAGTATCTGCGTTCTGCCGGCGGGACGTTGAGGCGCCGTCCCCTACATTCGTGATAAAAGAGGTAAGATATGAACATAGATGATCGCGTACTGAGCTTTACCGAGCGGCTCACCTTCTCGCTGAGAAGTCTGTACAGCAGTCACGGCTACCGTAACTATCGGATGAGCAAGTTCGAGGATTACGACCTGTACAGCCGCAATAAGGACTTTCTGATCTCCGATCAGGTCATCACCTTCAACGATATCGGCGGTAAGCTCAAGGCGCTCAAGCCCGACGTTACCCTCAGCATCATCAAGAACCATAAGGACGGCGAGACCATCAAGCTGTATTATGATGAGAACGTCTACCGCGTGTCTAAAGACAGCGTCGGCTATAAGGAGCTAAAGCAAGCCGGTGTGGAGTGCATCGGCGAGGTGGACAGCCGCCTCGTGGGCGAGAGCCTGTATCTCGCTGCCGAAAGCCTGAGCCTGATCGGCGGCAGCTTCGTGCTGGATGTATCGAGCCTCGATATCCTCGACGCGGCGCTGATGCAGATCACCGACAGCCGATCCTTGCAGGATGAGCTCGTCAAGTGCGTCAGCGAGAAGAACGTCCACGGCATTCTCTCCCTGTGTGAGGAGAACGGACTCGACCCGATCTCTGCCGACCCGCTGATCGCGCTGATCGGTCTTTGCGGCGCTCCCGACAGGGTACTGCCGAAGCTGACCGACCTTTGTGAGCAGCTTCACTGTGAGGACGCGGCGACAGAGCTGAAGGAAGCGCTCTCCGTGATGCGGGACAGTGATTTCCTGAGTAAAATACAAATCGACTTCTCGGTCGTCAGCGACCGGAGTTACTATAACGGCGTGATCTTCAAGGGCTTTCTGAGCGGGGTTCCCGACAGCGTGCTGTCCGGCGGCCGCTACGACAAGCTGATGCGCCGTATGAAGAGAAGGAGCAAGGCGGTCGGCTTCGCGGTCTACCTCGATACGCTCGAGCGCGTCGATCTCCATGCCGACGAGATCCCGCAGGATCGTATGCTCAATGTCGCCCTGCCCAAGGGCAGGCTGGGCGAGAAGGTCTACGCGATGTTCGAGGCGGCGGGCTTTCCCTGTCCTTCGATCCGCGAGAACAACCGCAAGCTGATCTTTGAGAATCCCGACGCCGGCGTACGCTACTTCTGGGTCAAGCCCAGCGACGTCGCGATCTATGTCGAGCGCGGCGCTGCCGATATCGGCGTAGCGGGCAAGGATATTCTGCTCGAATATCAGCCCGATGTGTATGAGCTGCTCGATCTGGGCTTCGGCAAGTGCCGCATGGCGGTCGCCGCTCCCAAGGGCTTCGAGGATGATACCCGCCGTACCCTGCGTGTGGCGACGAAGTTCAGCCATATCGCCGCGGAGCATTACGCCTCCAAGGGCAGGGATATCGACATCGTCCACCTGAACGGTTCGATTGAGATTGCGCCGATCTTAGGATTGACCGACGTGATCGTCGATATCGTCGAGACCGGCACCACCCTCAGGGAGAACAACCTCGAGGTGGTCGAGAGCATCGTCCCGATCTCGGCGCGCCTGATCGCGAACAAGAGCAGTTACCAGTTCAAGGGCGACAGCATCATGAAGTTGAGCCGGGAGCTGAAGGAACAGACGGAAGTTAATTAGGAATGAGGATAGTTAGGAGTTAGGAATTAGGAATTAGGAATGAATGGCGGGCGCTGCCCGCACCCCGTTTATATGATAACAGGAAAGGTTCATATTGTTTCGTTATCAGGAATCCAAAACGCAAAGTATTTCCCATCATTCCTCATTTCTCATTTTCAAGTTGGAGGGTTACTATGATCAAAATACTGAATTACAACGAGCTGTCCTACGATGAGATCTTCGCTCGCTTTGAGCCGACCTCGTCGGTCGAGGGCATCGTTACCGATATTATCAAGACCGTCAGAGAGCAGGGCGACAAGGCGCTCTTTGACTATACCGCCCGCTTCGACAAGGCGCAGCTTGATTCTCTCCTTGTGACCAAGGAGGAGATCGCGGAAGCCCGATCGCTGGTCGAGCCGCGCTTCATCGACATCCTGGAGCGTGCGGCGAAAAACATTCGCAGGTTCCATGAGGCGCAGGTGCGCCGCAGCTTCATCATCAATGATGAGGACGGTATCGTCATCGGACAGAAGGTTATCCCCGTCGATCGCGCGGGTCTGTATGTGCCCGGCGGTACGGCGGCTTATCCCAGCACCGTGCTGATGGACGCGATCCCCGCCAAGATCGCCGGTGTGCGCGAGGTGGTCATGGTGACCCCTCCCTCCGCTGACGGTAAGGTGAATCCCGCGATCCTCGCGGCGGCGTCCGTCGCGGGCGTAGACAAGATCTTCAAGGTCGGCGGCGCTCAGGCGATCGCCGCGCTCGCCTACGGTACAGAATCCGTGCCGAAGGTGGATAAGATCGTCGGCCCCGGCAACGCCTTCGTCGCCGAGGCAAAGAAGCAGGTGTTCGGCGTGGTTTCCATCGACATGATCGCGGGCCCCTCCGAGATCCTGGTCGTTGCGGACGGCAAGAGCAATCCGCGCTATGTCGCCGCCGATCTGCTCAGCCAGGCGGAGCATGATAAGCTCGCCTCCGCGGTACTGGTCACCGATTCTATGGAACTCGCCGAGGCGGTATCTGCTGAGCTCGAGCGCCAGATCCCGCTGCTCGACCGCGCCGAGATCGCGCGCGCTTCCATCGACAATAACGGCAAGATCATCGTCGCCGATAACCTGAACGTCGTCATCGATATCGCCAACGAGATCGCTCCCGAGCACCTTGAGCTGTGCGTGGACAATCCCTTTGACTGGCTCGATAAGATCCGTCACGCGGGTTCGATCTTCATGGGTCGGAGCTGTCCCGAGGCGCTGGGCGACTACTTCGCGGGTCCGAACCACACCCTGCCGACCTCCGGCACGGCGAAGTTTTCGAGCCCCCTGTCTGTGGATGATTTCGTTAAAAAGACCCAGTACACCTATTACACCGCCGACGCGCTGAAGAAGGTCGCCGAGGACGTGGCGTATTTCGCACGTCAGGAGGGCTTGACCGGTCACGCGAAGTCTGCGGTCATCCGTCTGGAGGATGAGGCATGAGCCGCTTTTTCAGTCAGAAATACAGTAACTTAGAGGCGTACACCCCCGGCGAGCAGCCGAAGGACATGCAGTACGTCAAGCTCAATACCAACGAGAGCCCCTTCCCGCCGTCCGAAAAGGCGATGGCGTATGCCGCACAAGCGGCAGAAAGGCTGCAGCTCTACTGTGACCCCGAGTGTACGAAGCTCGTCGGAGAATTCAGCAAGCTCTACGGCATCGGTACCGATCAGGTGATCTTCACCAACGGCTCGGACGATGTGCTGAACTTCTGCTTCATGGCGTTCTGTGATGAACAGCATCCCGCCGCCTTCCCCGACATCACCTACGGCTTCTATCCCGTATTCGCGGAGCTGAATCACATCCCGTATTCCGAAATTCCTCTGAGAGAGGATTTTACCATTAATACCGCCGATTACTGCGGCATCGGAAGAACGATCTTCATCGCGAATCCGAACGCGCCGACCGGTATCGCGCTGACGCTCGATGAGATCGAGCGGATCCTACGGTCGAATCCCGATAACGTCGTCGTCATCGACGAGGCGTATGTCGATTTCGGCGCACAGAGCGCGGTCGGTCTGATCGAAAAGTATGAGAATCTGATCGTGACCCAGACCTTCTCGAAGTCGCGCTCGCTGGCGGGCGGACGACTCGGTATGGCGATCGGCAATTCTTCGCTGATCCGTGATCTGAACACCATCAAGTATTCCACGAATCCCTATAATATCAACAGCATGACCCAGGCGGCGGGCATCGGCACCCTGCTCGATGACGCTTACTGCCGCCGCAACTGTGAAACAATCGCCGAAAACCGCGCTTATCTGACCGACCGGCTCGAAAAGCTCGGCTTTGTCCACACCCCCTCGGTTAGCAATTTCGTTTTCGCAAAGCATACGGATTTAGACGGCGAGAAGCTCTATCTGGAACTGAAAAAACGCGGCGTGCTGATCCGCCACTTTACCAAAGCGCGCATACGCGACTACAACCGCATCACCGTAGGCACGCGCGAGCAGCTCGATATCCTGCTCGATAAGATCAAGAAAATAATGGAGGAGAACGCATGAGAACCGCCGAGATCATCAGAACAACCAAAGAGACCGATATTCGCCTGAGCCTGAACCTCGACGGCACCGGCAAGAGCGAGATCAAAAGCGGCGTAGGCTTCCTCGACCACATGCTGACCCTGTTCGCTAAGCACGGTCGGTTCGATCTGACCCTGACCTGTAACGGCGACACCTACGTCGACGACCACCACAGCGTGGAGGATATCGGTATCGCGCTGGGTCAGGCGTTCGAGCAGGCGCTTTCTGACAAGCGCGGCATCATCCGCTACGGCAGCTTCATCCTCCCGATGGATGAGACGCTGATCCTCGCCGCTGTCGATATCTCCGGCAGAGCCTATCTGAACTATGACCTGCATATCCCGACCGAGAAGGTCGGCACCTTTGACACCGAGCTTACGGAGGAATTCTTCCTCGGCTTCACCCGCAACGCAAACCTGACCCTGCACCTAAAGCAGCTCGAGGGCAGGAACAGCCATCATATCATCGAAGGCACCTTCAAGTGTGTCGCCCGCGCGATGAAGCAGGCGGTCGCGATCGACGAAGCTTTCAAGGACGAGATCCCCTCTACCAAGGGGGTGCTGTGATGATCGCCATTATCGACTACGGCGTCGGCAATCTCTTCTCGCTGCAGAGCTCCTTCGGAGCGATCGGAGAAGAGGCTGTTGTAACGGCTGATGAAAAGGTGATCTCAGCCGCTGACCGACTGATCCTGCCGGGCGTAGGCGCCTTTGAGGACGCGGCGACTAAGCTGCGTGACACCGGAATGGCGGACGTCGTGAAGCGTGAAGCCGCTTCGGGCAAGCCGATCATGGGTATTTGTCTGGGTATGCAGCTGCTGCTAGACAAGAGCTTCGAGTACGGCGAGCATGAGGGACTCGGGTTGATCAGGGGCAACGTCCGTCCGATCGCCGACGTGATCGACAGCGGGCTGAAGATCCCGCACATCGGCTGGAACCGCCTGATCGTGAAGAAGCCGAGCCCGCTCTTCAAGTATCTGAAGGACGGCGACTGCGTGTACTTCGTCCACTCCTACTATGCCGCCGACTGCGATGACGCGACGTCCGTCGCGGAGTACAGCGCCGAGCTGACCGCCTCGATCGAGCGCGGCAACGTCTACGGCTGCCAGTTCCACCCCGAAAAGAGCGGCGACGTAGGCCTGAAGATACTCAAGGCGTTCTGTGAGATCTGAAATATAATGAGGAATGAGGAATTAGGAGTTAGGAGTTTTGGGAAAGCCTGACGGCTTTTTGAGATAGAAATGTCTTTGGCTCTTTATAAAGGACTACAGGCGGTGTATATTTATCAAATGTATTACAAATCGGGTGCGGGCAGCGCCCGCCATTCATTCCTAATTCCTAACTCCTAACTTCTAACGACTCCTAACTATTTTGTTTCCCTCTGAGGAGGTATATGATTTATGATTCTTTTTCCTGCTATTGACATCGTGGGAGGTAAGGCGGTTCGCCTGTACAAGGGCGACTATAACCAAATGACCGTCTACAGCGATAACCCCGCCGAGATTGCGCTGGACTTCAAGGCGTGCGGCGCACAGCACATCCATATCGTAGACCTTGAGGGTGCCCGCGACGGCGGTACACCTAATTTAGATACTGTATTGGAAATAAAAAAACAAGCGGGCTTGTTCTGTGAGATCGGCGGCGGCATCCGCAGTATGGAGGTCGTCGACCGCTATCTGTCCGCGGGTATCGATCGCGTGATCCTCGGTACTGCCGCGATCAAGGATGAGGCGTTCCTCAAAAAGGCTGTCGAGAAGTACGGCGAGCGCATCGCCGTAGGCGCCGATATCCGCGACGGCTTCATCGCCGTGAAGGGCTGGCTGGAGCGCAGTGAGGTCACTGCCGACGAGTTCTTTGAGAAAATGCAGAATCTCGGCGTCAAGACCATAATTTGTACCGATATCAGCAAGGACGGCGCGATGCAGGGTACGAACCTGCACCTTTACCGCACCTTATCCCGCCGTTATGACGTGGATATCACCGCGTCGGGCGGCGTGAGCTCGATGGACGACATCAAAGCGCTCGCCGAGATGGATATGTACGCCGCGATCATCGGCAAGGCGTACTATACCGGCGCGATCGACCTGAGAGAGGCGGTGAAGGCGGTACAATGATCACGAAGCGTATCATCCCCTGCCTCGACGTCAAGAACGGCAGGGTCGTCAAGGGCGTGAACTTCGAGGGTCTCAGCGACGTCGCTTCTCCCGTAGAGCTCGCGCAGTACTACAGCTCCTGCGGCGCGGACGAGCTGGTTTTCTATGATATCACCGCTTCTGCTGAGGGCAGAGCGTTGTTCACCGATATTCTGACCGAGACGGCGAAGAAGGTGTTCATCCCTCTTACCGTCGGCGGAGGCATCAACACCCTCGATGACTTCGATCGTGTGCTGAAATGCGGCGCGGACAAGGTCAGCGTGAACAGCGGCGCGATCCGCAACCCCGATCTGATCTATGAGGCGGCGAAGCGCTACGGCGACCAGTGCGTGGTCATCTCCGCCGACGTAAAGCGTCAGGACGGCATGTTTCGCGTTTACGCAAAGGGCGGACGTGAGGACACCGGCATGGAGGCGATCGGCTGGATCAGGCGCTGCGTCGATAACGGTGCGGGCGAGGTCGTGCTCAACTCCATCGATACCGACGGCGTGAAGGGCGGCTTCGACCTCGAGATGCTCGAGGCGGTCAGCAACGCCGTGAGCGTGCCTGTGATCGCGTCGGGCGGCGCAGGTAAGATCGAGGATTTTATCACGTTATTCAAGACCCTGCCGAAGGTCGACGCGGGTCTCGCCGCTTCGATCTTCCACTTCGGTGAAGTGAAGATCGCTGACCTGAAAGCCGCGATGGCTGAGGCGGGTATCCCCACGAGGGTGTAATATAGGATGGAGGAACAACGATGATCGATATAAACGAACTGAAATTTGATGAAAAAGGTCTGATCCCCGCTGTCGTGGTCGACAGTATCACGAAGCAGGTACTGACCGTTGCGTATATGAACCGCGAGAGCCTCGCGATCTCGATGGAGAAGGGACTGACCTGCTTCTGGAGCCGTTCCCGTCAGGAGCTCTGGCTCAAGGGCGAGACCTCCGGCAACTACCAGCACATCGTCAGCATCACTGCCGACTGCGACAAGGACGCGCTGGTCGTGATGGTCGAGCCCGACGGTCCCGCATGTCATCTCGGTACCACCTCGTGCTTTACGAATCCCGTCTGGGAAAGCGACGAGCTTAAGGAATTCTCCTACGAGGGGCTGATCGAGCTGATCAAGGGTCGTAAGACCGACCCGCAGGAGGGCTCTTACACGACCTATCTCTTCGACAAGGGTCTGGATAAGATCCTCAAGAAGGTTGGCGAGGAGTGTACCGAGGTCATCATCGCCGCCAAGGCGGAGGATAAGAAGGAGACGATCTATGAGATCGCCGATCTCGCGTATCATGTCATGGTGCTGATGATCGAGCAGGGCATCTCTCTCGAGGATATCCACCGTGAGCTCGCTTCCCGCCACGTGATTGACAAGAAGGTCAAGCAGGAGAAGATGACAGGTGACAACTAAAGATTTGCATATGCACACCTGCTACTGCGACGGCAAGAACACGCCCGAGGAAATGGTGCAGAGTGCCATCAAAAAGGGGCTTTCTACCGTCGGTATCAGCGGTCACAGCTATACCTTCTTTGATGAAAGCTACTGCATGCAGCGTGAGGATATTCCGCGCTATCTTGCCGAGTGCCGCTATCTGCGCGCAAAGTACTTCGATCAGATCCATGTCCTGTGCGGCGTGGAGCAGGATTACTACAGCGATTATCCGACCGATGACTTCGACTATGTGATCGGTTCGGTGCATTACGTGAAGGCGGGGGAGGAGTATATCCCCGTTGACGAAAGTATCGCGATACTTTATTCTGCGGCAGATAAACACTTCAACAAAGATATTTATGCGCTCTGTGAGGCATATTATAAAACCGTTTCTGACGTCGTGAACAAGACTTTCTGCGATATCATCGGGCATTTTGACCTGATCTCGAAGTTCATCGAACGTGAACCGCTCTTTGATACGAACCATCCGCGTTATGTTGCGGCGTGGCAGAGGGCTGCCGATGAACTGCTGAAAACCGGCGTTCCCTTTGAGATCAACACCGGCGCTATCTCGCGCGGCTACCGCTCCGAGCCCTATCCGAGCGGGGCGATGATCGACTATATCAGAGAGCACGGCGGGAGATTTGTCCTGTCCTCCGACGCCCACAGCGCCGAGAATATCGGATTTCGTTTTGAAGAATACGAAGAGTTTTCCCTTTGAGGGGAAGGCTGAAAATACCCGAAAAACTAACCCGGCAGGTTGTTCTGCCGGGTCGTTTTATTTATTCAGCGTCTTTTTTGTCGGTGTTTTTTAGATATTGTTTTAGAACCATATTGATATACTGTGAAAAAGAACGATCGTCCTCTTCGCTGAGTTCTTTGATTCTGTTGATAATATCATTGTCGAGAGTGATACTTACCTTGCTTTTTAAGGGCTTCATACTTTATCCTCCGATTTTTAAGTATATTATACGAAAATATCTATAACTTCTTATTTCTTAGTTCTTAGTTCTTAGTTCAGCTCAAAAAACTGTCATATCTCATTACAAATTGTTTGATTTTGTCTGATTTTTTGCAAAATGTCCAAAAATAGAGACGATTCGTTGTAAAAATTCCAAACCCGATTTCTCGGTTGTTATTGAATTAACAGCCCGTTTGTCATATAATTGTAACTGGTATTATTAGTTTGTAATTGGTAACGACTCCGTTATCCGCTAATACTTATCAAATTTAGGAGGTATATATTATGGCAAGAGTTTACAATTTTTCGGCAGGTCCTTCGATGCTGCCCGAAAGCGTACTGAAGACCGCAGCAGCCGAGATGCTCGACTACAAGGGCACCGGCGAGTCTGTCATGGAGATGTCCCACCGTTCCAAGGAGTACGGCGCGATCATCACCGAGGCTGAGTCTCTCTTACGCGAAATTATGAACATCCCCGATAACTACAAGGTCCTGTTCCTGCAGGGCGGCGCTTCCACCCAGTTCGCCGCGATCCCGCTCAACTTCATGAACGGCTCCGGCAAGGCTGACTATGTCATCACCGGCCAGTGGGCGAAGAAGGCGGCTCAGGAGGCTTCCCGTTACGGCGAGGTCAATATCGTCGCTTCCTCCGCTGACAAGACCTTCTCTTATATTCCGAAGCTCGACAAGAGCACCTTTACCCCCGACGCGGATTACTTCTATATCTGCATGAACAACACCATCTACGGTACCGTTTATCACGAGCTGCCCGAGACCGGTGATGTTCCGCTGATCGCCGATATCTCTTCCTGCTTCCTGTCCGAGCCCCTCGACGTCACCAAGTTCGGTATGCTCTACGGCGGCGCTCAGAAGAACGTGGCTCCCGCAGGCGTGACCATCTGCATCATCCGCGAGGATCTGCTCGGCAAGGCGCGCGATATCTGCCCGACCATGCTCAACTACCAGATCCATGCCGATAACGGTTCTATGTACAATACGCCTCCCTGCTACACCATCTACATCATGAAGCTCGTCCTCGAGTGGATCAAGAACGAGGTAGGCGGTCTGGAGAAGATGAAGGAGCTCAACGAGCGTAAGGCAAAGATCCTGTATGACTTCCTCGATTCCTCCGGGCTGTTCAAGGGTACCGTTGTCCCTGAGGACCGTTCTCTGATGAACGTCCCCTTCGTTACCGGTGACGCCGACCTCGACGCGAAGTTCGTCAAGGAGGCTACCGCGGCCGGCTTCATCAACATCAAGGGTCACCGTACCGTCGGCGGTATGCGCGCTTCTATCTACAACGCGATGCCGATCGAGGGTGTTGAGAAGCTCGTCGCCTTCATGAAGAAGTTCGAAGAAGAGAATAAATAATCAACCGAATTGTAGGGCGGGGGCTTGCTCCCGCCGCTTACATTTCCTCTTTTTGCTCGTTTATCATACAGCAGACCGGTAACCTCTGCTGTGTTATTAAGTATCAATAAGGCAGAAGCGCTTCGGCGGGAGCAAGCCCCCGCCCTACGGAAGACGCTGCTGTGAAAGGGAGATTTCCAAATGTATAATATCTTAAAGCTCAACAAGATCGCCGCGATCGGTACCGACCGTCTGGGCGAGAATTACAACTGTGTTGACGAGTGCGCCGCTCCCGATGGTATCCTCGTCCGCTCCGCTTCCATGCATGACATGGAGCTGCCCGAGAGCCTGCTGGCGATCGCCCGTGCAGGCGCCGGCGTCAACAACATCCCGCTCGACAAGTGCGCCGAGAAGGGTATCTGCGTATTCAACACCCCCGGCGCGAACGCGAACGCCGTTATGGAGCTGGTCGTTGCCGGTATGCTGCTGGCTTCCCGCAAGATCGCTCAGGGTATCGCGTGGAACAAGACCCTCGCGGACGATGAGAACTGCCTCAAAACCGTAGAGAAAGGCAAGAGCCAGTTCGTCGGTCCCGAGATCAAGGGCAAGACCCTCGGCGTTGTCGGTCTGGGCGCGATCGGCGTTCTGGTCGCGAACGCAGCGCGTGCGCTGCACATGCGCGTCGTCGGTTACGATCCTTATCTGAGCGTAGACGCGGCGCTCCATCTGAGCCGTCATGTCACCATCGTCAAGAATATCGACGAGATGTACGCACAGGCTGACTACATCACCTATCATCTGCCGCTCAACGACGGCACCCGCGGTATGATCAACGCCGAAACCATCGGTAAGATGAAGGACGGCGTCCGTATCCTGAACTTCTCGCGTGACGGTCTGGTCAAGTCCGCCGACATCATCGCGGCTCTCGAGAGCGGTAAGATGGCGGCTTATGTCACCGACTTCGCGACTCAGGATCTGCTGACCGTTGACGGCGTTGTTGCGATCCCGCATCTGGGCGCTTCCACTCCCGAGAGCGAGGACAACTGTGCTGTGATGGCTGCCGATGAGATCAAGGATTACCTCGAGCTCGGCAACATCAAGAACTCCGTCAACTTCCCGAATGTTTCCATGCCCAGAAGCGGCGAGACCCGCTTCTGTGTTTTCCATCAGAACACCCCGAAGATCATCTCGCAGCTGCTTGATATCATCGGCGGTAACGTAGAGAACATGGAGAACAAGAGCCGCGGCGACTATGCGTACACCATCATCGACGTCACCGGCGCAAACAAGGGCTGTGATGACGCCCTCAAGGCTATAGACGGCGTGATCCGTGTCAGAGAGCTGTGATTGTCAGTTCAAAGCTCAATCTTATTATCAACAAAAAATACACCGGAGTTGCCTTCGCGGCGGCTCCGGTGTTTTGCGTTTGCGGCGTTTCTGTCTCGGCTTGATACGACGGCTTTTCGGGGATAATTACACGACTTTGCTACTTGTCAAGCGGCGGTGATGTTGGTATAATGGGGAAGAATCATACTAATCCTTAATAAAAACCTTTATCATCTATTGCGCTATATTTCGTATAGCTTTGTTGGGCTCCTTGACAGGCGCCAGCCTGTCTGCGTCTCCCG
>CACZYF010000023.1:69637-75066 GCA_902785355.1 uncultured Ruminococcus sp.
GCTCCTTGACAGGCGCCAGCCTGTCTGCGTCTCCCGTCGCGCTATCCGAAATATATCACTAATATCTGATTAAATCTTTTTATCAAGGATTAGTATAAACGAACGGGGAAAGAATATGGACATTGAGAAAATCATTTCACAGATGACAGTCGAAGAAAAGGCGGCGTTGGTCAGCGGTACCGATTTCATGTTTACGAACCCTATCCCGCGGCTCGGGATCCCGTCGCTGTCGATGGCGGACGGCCCTCACGGACTGCGTAAGCAGAAGACAACGCTCAGCGGCGAGGTCAGTGAAGCCGAGCCCGCGACCGCGTTCCCGACTGCCGTTGCCGCCGCCTCGAGCTGGAATCCCGACAATACCAGAAGGATGGGCGAGGCGATCGCCGAGGAGTGCCGTTATTACGGCGTGCATACGCTTTTAGGACCCGGCGTGAACATCAAGCGCAATCCCCTGTGCGGCAGAAACTTTGAGTACTTTTCGGAGGATCCGTACCTTGCGGGGGTAATGGGCGCCGCCGAGGTAGAGGGCGTACAGAGTAAGGGCGTGGGTGTTTCGGTAAAGCACTTCGCGATGAATAACTCCGAGAATTACCGCTTTATGGGTAACTCGATCGCTTCCGAGAGAGCAATGCGCGAGATCTATCTCAAGCCCTTTGAGATCATCGTCAAGAGCGCAAGACCCGCGACGATCATGTGCGCATATAATCAGATCAACGGCACCTTCTGTTCCGAGAACAAGTGGCTCCTGACCGATATTTTGCGCGAGGAATGGGGCTTTGACGGCGTGGTGATGACCGACTGGGGCGCGGTACACGACCGCGTAGCGGGAATCAGGGCTGGGCTCGACCTTGAGATGCCCGGCGATACCCCCATCTGCCGCAGGTGGATACTGGACGCCGTAGAGAGCGGCGAGCTGCCGATGACCGATCTCGATAAGGCATGCCGCAACATTCTCAGATGGATCGACCGTTATGTACAGCCCGCCGATAAGACGGCTCCCGATTGGAGGGCGCACCACGCGCTCGCCGCCGAGCTTGCCGCCGACAGCGCCGTGCTGTTGAGGAACGACGGGGTTCTCCCGCTTACAGGGGATGAGAAGCTCCGCGTCGAGGGAGAGCTCTTTGAGCATATGCGCTATCAGGGCGCAGGCAGCTCGATGATCAATCCGACCTTTGTCACTACTCCGAAGGACGCCTTTGACGAGAGGGGTATCAAGTACGATCACAGCCTTGATGACTGCGATACGATCCTCGCCTTTGCCGGCCTGACGGACGAATACGAGTCCGAGGGCGTGGACAGAGAGAACATG
This sequence comes from uncultured Ruminococcus sp., assembly GCA_902785355.1. Lineage (GTDB taxonomy): Bacteria > Bacillota > Clostridia > Oscillospirales > Acutalibacteraceae > Ruminococcoides. The sequence goes on from CACZYF010000023.1 coordinate 70,947, forward strand.
CGCCTGCCCGACGACCAGCTTGCGCTGATCGACAGGCTGTGCGATACCGGTAAGAAGATCGTTGTCGTGCTGTTCGGCGGCTCGCCGGTCGAGCTCCCCTTCAACGATCGCGTCAGCGCGATCCTGTATATGGCGCTGCCGGGTCAGAACGGAGGCAAGGCTGTCGTTCAGCTGTTGACGGGTGAGAAGAACCCCTCCGGTAAGCTGTGCGAGACCTGGCCGCTGCGTTATGAGGATGTGCCGGGTCACGAGACCTACGGCAAGGGCATCAACGAGGTCTACCGCGAGGGCACGGAGGTCGGCTACCGCTATTATAATAGGCACCATATCCCCGTCCGCTACTCCTTCGGCCACGGACTGAGCTACACGAGCTTTTCGCGGACGGAGTGGGTCAGGGACGGCGATACCTATACGACGACAGTCTCCAACACCGGCGACCGATACGGCGCCGAGGTGGTACAGCTCTATCTCGACGGTGCGCTCTGCGGCTTCAAAAAGGTTTATCTGAAGGCGGGGGAGAGCGCCGAGGTACGCCTTACCGCCGAGCGGGAGGATTACAGCGCATATTCCGATACCTATACCGTACCCGATGAACCGCCCGCGTTCCCCATAACGATGGAGTCGCCCTTTACCGATCTGCATCAGACGGCAATGGGCAGACTGCTGTACAGGTATGTGATGGGTGTAGCGGACAGACGGCTCAGGGACGCCGAGCGTCTGCCCGAGGGTACCGAGAGGGATAACAAGATCAAGGGAGCGCAGTTTTTGAAGCGCATCTTCGAGTCCAATTCCCTGCGCTCAATGACGATGAGCTCGGGCGGCATGATGTCGTATCCTGTCGCGAAGGGCTTCATGGAGCTTACCAACCGTCATTACCTGCGCGGTATCAGGTGCCTGTTATCGAGGGTGAAGGTGCCCCCGCTCCCGAAGGAACAGAAAGAAAAAGCCTCACAGCCTGTCTGCGATCGTAAAGGAAAGTGATGAAAGAATGGAAATTACGAATAAACGCGGGACGTTTTCCCTGATCCTCAAATGTATCGTGATCGTCTCCGCCGCGTTCGGCGTGTATCTGAGCGCGACAGCGGGATTTGTCGCCTTTATGAGTGGGAGCACAGTGTTCATGTACTTTACCATCCAGTCGAATATCGCCGTCGCGCTGATCAGCGCGGTCGGAGCGGTCTTTCTGCTGAGGAAAACCATGCCGAAGAATGTATGGTTCGTCGTCAAATTTGTCGGCACGGTCGCCATTACGCTGACGGGCGGCGTGTTCATCTTTATCCTCGCGCCTACGCTGGGGGATAAAGCGTGGAACGTACAAAATGTCCTGACCCATGCAGTCGTGCCGATCGCCTCGATCGCCGACTTTTTCATCACGGGCGTCTGCGGCACGATCGATAAGAAGCATCTGCCGTTCATCGTTTTGCCGCCGCTTGTATATGTGATCTATGCCGCTGTCGGTTACGCGGCGGGATGGGAGTTCTCTCCCGGCAACCGATATCCCTACTTTTTCCTGAACTGGGGCAGCTCCGCCGGAGCCTTCGGCTTTACGCCGAAGCTGCCGTTTATGGGCTGCGTATGGTGGATACTGGTCGGCATTCTGTTGGTGCTCGGAGTGGGTCTGCTTTACCTGCGGATCCTTGATAAGCTCAAGCGCGGACAACGTAATAAATAAAGAATCCGAATCAAACGACAGGGAGCGATATGATGAAAAACTACCATACGGATCTTATCCACGATCCATCCGGCTTTGTGCTGCTCGCGGATCATGTGCCTGGCATTATCCAGGAGATCCGCTATTATTCTACCTACAACTTTATCGGCGAGCGTATCGACGGTTATGAGGAGCCGTGCGCGATCAGTACCATCGAGACGGCCCGCGCGCTGAAATCGGTCAGCAACGAGCTGATGGTTCAGGGCTACCGGCTCAAGGTTTTTGACGCTTATCGCCCCGTGAGCGCTGTCAAGCATTTTGTGCTGTGGGGCTTGGAGGATCAGGATATCCGCATGAAGCCGTATTTCTATCCCGCGCTCGAGAAGCAGGAGCTCTTCGCAAAGGGCTATATCGCAAAACTCTCGAGCCACAGCCGCGGCAGCACGGTCGACCTGACCCTGCTCGATATGAATACCGGTAAGGAGCTCGATATGGGCAGTCCCTTCGACCTGTTCAGCGAGGTATCCCATCCCGATTATCGCGGTATTGCCGAGGAGCAGTATGATAACCGCATGATCCTACGGCGCGCAATGCTCCGCGGCGGCTTTTTGCCGATCGACTGTGAGTGGTGGCACTTTACCCTCGCTCACGAGCCATATCCCGATACCTATTTTGACTTTCCCGTATCCTCCGGATATTTGAGAAGGTAATTCGGTATGCTCTTCAGCTTGATGATAAGGGAAGTGATAAACGATGAATAAACTGCAGGCAAATCTGTGCCTGGTCTGCGTTACGTTGCTGTGGTCAACCGAGGTCATCATCTTCGCGTGTATCCCCGACAGCGTGGCGCCGTTCGCTACGACCGCGATCACAAGCATGATCGGCGGCGTGCTGCTGCTCCTCTGCTTCTTTAAGCGGATCAAAACAGCGCTGAAAAACGGCGGAAAAAAGCTGCTTCTGACCGGCGTGCTGCTGTCGGTGCTCAACTGCGGCTACAACGTTATGTACCAGTACGGCTTGAAGAAATTCGACGTATCGAGCGGCGCGTTCACGATCTCGATGACGGTCGTCATCCTGCCCGTTATCCTGATGATGAAGAGACAGAACGTAGATAAGAAAACGTGGGTCTCCGCGATACTGGTGCTCACCGGCATCGTCATATCATACCTCGGTAAGCTCGGTACGATCAGCGTTCCGGGACTGTTGATGCTGATCGGCGGGTGTGTCATCCGCGCATATTATATTATCCGTCTGAACGAGGCGGCGCGCGAATTCGATCCCGTCCCGCTCTCCGCGCTGATTGCGGTCATAGTCGGCATATTCAGCTTTGTCATTTGGTTTGTGATGCAGCCCGCAACCTTCGGCGCGATCGAATGGGACACCCGGATCGTCGCAAGCCTGTTTATTCACGCCTACTTCATCGTCATGTTCGCCCAGACGCTCAACATCTTTGCCCAGCGAAACGCCACCCCCGCGGCGGCGACCATCATCTATTCACTGGAGATCATTTTTTCGCTGATCTGGGGAATGACGATGCCCGCGTCGATCGTTACACCGATCACGCCGGACGTGTTCATGATGATCGGCGCAGCGTTCATCGTTCTCGGTAACCTGGCGGAGATCCTCAGCTTCAAGCGGAAGGCGGTGAAGCGGCTATGAAGTGTGAAAAACGATCTCCGCTGAGAATGATTCTTACGGTCGTTACGCTGATCGCCGCGTACCTGATCGTATCCGTTCCCTTTAAGGTGATGGAGATCATTCCGGGCTTTACGGATATCCGTCCCGTATCTATGCTCCAGCCCGTCTACGGCATCTTTTTCGGGATCCCCGGGTCGCTTGCGTTCGCCGTCGGCAACCTGATCACCGATATCCTTTTCGACAGCCTGAGATGGTCTTCGATCGCGGGCTTTATCGCGAATTTCCTCGGACCATTCTGCTTTTATCTGTATTGGGGAAAACTGTCGCGTACGCCCTTTGCACTGAAAACGATGAAGAACATACTTCGCCATGTCGCAGTTATTGTTGTCGTTGCCCTGATGGAGGCGAGTATCATCACGCCCTCCGTAGCGATATCCTATCCCGAGGTGGATTTCGGGCTGTTCTTCGGGATGGTGATGATCAACTCCGTCGCGTTCCCGATTCTGCTCGGGATCCCGCTTCTCATCGTGATGTCGGAAGAATTAGGCTTAAAGGCGCTGACTGTAAACAAAGGTCACCGAAAGGACAGCAGAGAATAAGGTCTGATGAGAAAGAAGCAAGGCACGACAATGATCTGCCGTGCCTTGTTTATAGGAGTTTCTGATGAAAACGGATCAAGCGTTGGGGAGAACGGAAACGTTGAGGTCGTTGTCAACGGAAAGGGTGAGGTTTACGGGGACCTGTACATCGTCAGCGGTGTTGTACATCAGGGTGACGTGGCTGATGCCGGGGGTCACGCCGAAGCACTGGAAGTTGTATTCCTCGCGGTCG
>CACZYF010000024.1 GCA_902785355.1 uncultured Ruminococcus sp.
CTCGCTGCCGTTGTTCCAGTAATAGACATGTACGTCGCCCCAGCCGAGTGCGTCGGTGAATTTCACGGTAATATCCTCAGCGGGAACGGTGGTAGGCTCAACTACGGTAGTGGGTTCTACAACAGTGGTGGGTTCTTTGACTTCAGTGGGCGTTTCTGTAGCAGCAGCCTCAGATTTCCACTGAACCAGATAGTTACCGGAGCTGTCCTTCTCAGGAAGAATCAGCAGCGTATCGCCGACCTTAGTCTTTGTGTCGACGGTTTGCGCAAGCTTATTATCCCAGTCGGGAGGGGTGATATCGAAGTTTGCAAAGAGAATGTTATCCCTTGCGGAAACATACCCGAATTTTTGCACAGTACTCCAAGTGCCTTCTTCGTTGTCGTTCCATGTCCAAGCGTACCAAGTGCTTCCGGGAGCATCGGTTAATACTTGAGAGAAATCGACGTAAATGTACGAAGCAGCAGGGGATTCTGTCACGGGGGCTGCTGTGGGTGTTTCGGTAACCGCTTCAGTCGGGGCAACATAAGTTGTAACATCGACTTTGAAGTTGTTACCTTCTTTTTCGCCGGTTGTGTACCACTGAGCGTTGTCAGTGATGCCGGTCTTGATGTCTACGGTCTGGTTGCCGTTGCTGTTGAAGATCACGCCTTCAACGTTAGCGGGGATGACAGCCTTGTAGACCTGCTGGTTGAAATCGTTGACTTCAACCTTTTCCATTGCGTTACCGGGCCATGAAGGTCCGTCGTTCCAGTAATAGACATTCGCGGATCCCCAGTTCAGGGCGTCGGTGAAGTAGACCGTGATGGTATCAGCGCCGACTTCGGCACGTTCTACAGGCGCCGCATAGACGGGGACGGCAAATGAAAATAACAGGGCAAACGCAAGGAACAATGCCAGTACTTTCTTTGTCATCAAAAAACTCCTTTTCTTTATATTTATCGGAAGATACTTCCTGACCATATCATTGTATCATATTATTAAAAATTATAATGTATTTGGAGAATTATTAGGTTGTTTTTGCTATTATTTTGCATAAAAATTTAATAGCCGCAAATACATTGAGCTACTGTGATAAAGACCGTCGATATCATGTAACGCGAGGAGTTTTGTAAACAGTATGTAGATGGAAGGGATGGGAATAAAAAAAGGTCCTGTGCCGAAGTACAGGACCTTTGAAAAAAAGTATTGATTAAGCGATATGCCCCTTCGCCTTGATGACGTCGATGACCTGATCGACATACTTCTCACAGATCTCATCGGAGCCCGCCTCGACCATGACGCGGATAACAGGCTCGGTACCGCTCTCTCGAACGAGGATACGGCCGTCCTCGCCGAGTTCCTCGGCGACCTTCGCGACAGCTGCCTGTACGTCGGGATCGTTCTGAGCCTCGGGCTTACTCTTCACGCGGACGTTCTTGAGCACCTGCGGATAGAAGACGCAGGGAGCCGCGAGCTCGCTCATGGGCTTTTCCTTTGCCAGCATGACTTCCATCATCTTGAGGGAGGTCAGGATGCCGTCGCCGGTAGTGGCGTACTTGCTGAAAATGATGTGACCGCTCTGCTCGCCGCCGATACGGTTACCGGTCTGAACCATGTTCTCATAGACATACTTATCGCCGACAGCGGTCTTCTCATACTCGATGCCGACCTTGTCGAGCGCCTTGTACAGTCCGAAGTTACTCATGATCGTGGTGACGACCTTATTGTTGAGCAGCTTGCCGCGCTCCTTCATATACAGACCGTAGATATAGAGAATGTGGTCGCCGGTGACGACGTTGCCCTTCTCGTCTACACACAGACAGCGGTCAGCGTCGCCGTCGTATGCAAAACCGATATCCAGCCCCTTCTCGACTACAAACTTCTGTAAATGCTCGATGTGAGTGGAGCCGCAGTCGGTGTTGATGTTATAGCCGTCGGGAGCGTCGTTTATGACATAAGTCTTGGCGCCCAGCGCATTGAACACGCCCTTCGCGATCTGCCACGAAGCACCGTTCGCGCAGTCCAGACCGACCTTTACGCCCTTGAAGCTGTATTTGCTCATGGAGATCAGGTAGCCGATGTAACGGTTTCTGCCCTCGACGTAGTCGACGGTTCTGCCGATGCTTTCACGCTCGGCAACAGGGATATCGATCTTGCCGTCGATATACTCCTCGACCTTCAGGAGGGTCTCTTCCTCCATCTTCTCGCCGTTGCCGTTGAGCACCTTGATACCGTTGTCATAGAACGGGTTATGAGAAGCGGAGATCATGATACCGCAGTCAAAATCATCGATACGGGTGATGTACGCAACGGAGGGAGTGGTGGTGACGTGCATGATGTAGGCGTCGGCACCGCTCGCCATAAGACCGGTACAGAGCGCATACTCGAACATATAGGAGGAACGGCGGGTGTCCTTACCGATCAGAACCTTTGCCTTCTTGCCCTGATTCGCGCCGTAATACCAGCCGAGGAAACGACCGATCTTGATCGCGTGATCGAAGGTCAAATCCTTGTTCGCCTCACCGCGGAATCCGTCGGTACCAAAATACTTACCCATGTTGAATTACCTCTTTTCTACAATTTCACCGCTGTTTTTATAGATGCAGTTCTCCGGGACAACGCCGCGCACACAGGAGGTGGGGTAGACGTTGGAATGTCTGCCGATAACGGTGCCGGGGTTGCAGACCGCATTGCAGCCGACCTCGACATAGTCGCCCAGCATCGCGCCGAACTTCTTGAGTCCGGTCTCGATCTTCTCGGTGCCGTTGTGTACGACGACAAGCTGCTTGTCGGATTTTACGTTAGAGGTGATGGAGCCGGCTCCCATGTGGGAGAAATAACCGAGGATCGAATCACCTACGTAGTTGTAATGAGGGGTCTGAACGTGATCGAAGAGGATGACGTTCTTGAGCTCGGCGGAGTTGCCGACGACGCAGTCCGCGCCGACCAGCGCCGAACCGCGGATGAACGCGCACTGACGAACCTCGGTGTTCGGACCGATGATGCAGGGTGCGCCCAGATAAGCGGAGTCAAAGACCTTGGCGGTCTTGTGAACCCACACCTGAGGAGCGCGCTCCTCGTAGTCATCGCCCAGGGTCTCGCCCAGCGCGATAATCATATCCTTGATGCCCTTCAGTGCTTCCCACGGATAGGTAAACTGCTGAAGGTAATCCTTCGCAAGGGTATGATCGAGATCATAAAGATCGTTGATGGTGTACATTAAATTCTCTCCTTCTTCTCGATATCGAGGAAGTATTTGTAGGTGTCGACGGTCAGCTCACCGCATGCAGCCTCATCACAGGCGATGATCGCGCCGTTGTGCATCTGCAGAGCGGAGCAGGTCCACTTGTGGCTGACGGAGCCCTCTACGGTCTCGGCGAGCGCACGAGCCTTGTTGTGGCCGTTGATCAGGATCAGGACTTCCTTGGAGTCGGTAACGGTGCCGACGCCGACGGACAGCGCCTGAGAGGGAACTGCCTCGGGATCGTTGCCGAAGAAACGGGAGTTGACGATACGGGTGTCGGTGGTCAGGTTGCGGACGCCGGTGCGGGAGCAAAGGCTGGTGAACGGCTCGTTGAACGCGATATGACCGTCAACGCCGATGCCGCCCATGAACAGGTCGATGCCGCCGTAGGACTTGATCTTCTCCTCATATCTTGCACACTCGCCCTCGGGATCATCGGTCATGCCGTTGAGGATGTTGATGTTCTCGGGCTTCATGTCTACCAGATGATTGAAGAAGTTGTCGTGCATGAAGTACCAGTAGCTCTGGTCATGCTCGTGGGGCAGACCCAGATATTCGTCCATGTTGAAGGTGACGACGTTCGCGAAAGATACTTCGCCCGCCTTGTTCATGCGCGCGAGCTCCTTGTAAACGCCGATGGGGGAGGAACCGGTCGGCAGACCGAGGATAAAGGGTCTGTCTTCCTTATGGTTATTGATCTTGGCAGCGATGTAGTTTGCGGCCCACTTACACATATTATCGTAATTTTCCTGAATAACAACTCTCATGGTATATACCTCCGTAAAAGTATTATAATAGTAGTGAATAATTTTTTATTGTTGGTAATAAAAGACGCTCTGTTACAGTGTTGATTCTGCTTTTTATCATCTTTCTTACGACGTACCGGCGCGCTGATTATTTATATTAACATACCTTCCGAGTAATGCTTTTCTTATTTCTTTTTCAGAAAAATACGCGCTCGCCGTGGCAGCATCCGCCGAATCTTTCGATAACCGCCAAACCTCGTCAACCAATTACGGTCCCGGCGCTAACTAACCTGATTATCCTCCTTCCGTCAGGCAGTTTTATGTTTTAGAGATAAATAACCCTAAAACGCTTGAATTATACTATATATAGTATAAAAAGTCAAGCGGATTATCAACTCACACGAACAGCTCAAAAGAGCGTGCTACAGTAAAACATCATGAACGAAACGGCGCTCAGGTGTGAGAAATGACCTTTAGGATAAATTGCGGTAAGTTATGATGAAGTGATAATGAGCAAAATGGTAAAAGGAGTAATTCAAATGTGAATAAGCTTTGTACAATTGTAAACAATTTGTAGCGTTTTTACGAATCTATTGAATTCTCAGGTAAAATGATGTATAATTCGGCTGTATCAAACGGGTTCGTCCTGTTTGATTTTGCTTTATGACGATGTTTATATTGATGTGATGATTATGAAAGGAGCTGCGATATGAACAAGCGTATCGTTTCCGTGATATTTTGCGTATTACTCGTTGTCACTTTTGCGCTGACTGCGGTCTCCGTGTCTGCAGAGCAGCATACGTCTACCGTACTGTATGTGACTACCGAAACGACCGAGGCCAAGCCCGGTGATATTATTGACTTTACTGTTGTGATGGGCCCTGTCTCGGAGCTCGGCACGATCCAGATGACCCTGACGATTCCTGAGGGACTGAGCTATGTCGAAGGCTCGGGCAAGGTCACCGATGGCACGATGAAGCAGATGGGCTTCGATTCCTTCGACTGGACGGAGGAAACCTTGATGATCAACGGCGTTGCGTCCGCCGCAAACTACGAGAGCGACAGTGATACGCCGTTGGGATCATTCAAATGCAAGGTGAACGAGGGTTTTGAGGGTACCGCGTCCGTACAGCTGGGTAATCTTGAGTTTGCCGACTGTCAAACTTGGGATATGATCACAGACCGCTTCAGCGTAGCGGCGTCCGTTGTTACTGTGAGCGGTACACCCGCAGAGACTGAGACCTCAGTTACCGAATCTGCCGAGACTGTTGCGACTGAGACTTCTGTGACAGAAGCTCCGGCGACCGAAGCGTCTGACGCGACTGTGACGGCGACTCAGCCTGCTTCCGCTGCTGTGACACAAGCGCCCACCTCCGCTCAGAAGAACCCTTCTCCCAAGACCGGCGAGAGTAGTGTGCTCTTTATCGGTGTTGCGATGATCGCGCTGGCTATGCTCGGCGCAGGGGTGACCTTCATCGGCAAGAAGAAAAAGAACGGATAAAAAACAGACGATATGACGGCGACGGAGCTTTCCGCCGCCGTTCTTAACTTTATAAGAAATTGCTTCTTTCTTAATATAAAATGAAAAATTATTTATGCCCGCTAAGTTTTCTACTACATAATAACGTGTGTTGGTTGCGAGAAATGCACGTAAAGGGCGTTATCTTGTCGGTATCCGCTCATTTCTTTACAACAGTTTAAATCTTGAAATATTCGCACGATTGTATCGGACGCCTTTGGCTTGGACGTTCTATTTCTATGTCAGAAAGAAAAACTGCCGTATGATATAGTGGTTTTCTTTGTGTTTCTTTACAAATTATGACAAATATTGATTAGAGTCTTGCAAAATCTCCGCTTTTCCTCTATAATATACTAGTTTAGTGTTATCCTGTCGTAAAATGCTCATTTTCAACGGCATATCGACAGAAGTTGTTCATTAGGAGGAAGCTATATGCTTAAAAGAAGCTTATCGCTGATGATCGCGGTCATTATGATCGTTTCCGTCTTTGCGGTGCTGCCGATAACTGCCGGCGCCGAGGAAAGGGTGGACGGCGGCTCTGTTGAGCTTGCCCCTGTTGCCGCAGAGGAGCAGGAGGGACTGAGTTTCACTGCCGCTGAGGAAGAGCCTGCCGCTGTTGCGGCTGACGCTGTTGCCTTACAGGATTATCCCGTGATCAGCAAGATCGAGAACGCGAATGACGGCGCACATATCAGCTGGCATACCTATAACGGTAATCGCTATTATCGCGTCTACTATCTCAGCGAGAATGGTTGGGTCAGGCTTGCTACCGTAAACGGTAACAGCTACACCGACAAGACCGTTTCCGTCGGTCAGACCCGTGTCTATACCCTTCGCTGCGTGAATAACGCAGAGGGAAAGAGCTTTACCTCGGGCTTCAGTGCCGAAGGCTGGAGCAACACCTACTACGCTTTCCCGGTCATTGATTCGCTGACAAATACCGTTGACGGCGTTCACCTCAAATGGACGTTAGCCGAGGACGCTCAGCTGTACCGCTTGTACCGTAAGGTTCCGGGCGGCGGATGGGTTCGTATCGCTCAGCTTGCCGAGGGCGAGTACACCGATACAACCGTCGTGTCGGGCACTGCCTACACATATACCCTGCGTATGATTTACACAGAGGATGAGAGCTTCATGAGCGGCCATAACGGCGGTAAGTCCGTTACCTACGTTTCCGCACCCGTAATCACCGGTGTTGATAACGGCGATCACGGCGCTGTTATCCGTTGGAACGCCTGCAAGGGCGCAGCTGCTTATCGTGTTTATTATCAGAACGGTGAGAACTGGGTCAGACTCGGACAGACTTCCGCGACCTCCTTTACCGATACTACCGCTAAGCATAACGAGCCGCGCGTATATACTGTACGATGTGTGAACAAGGACGGCGCTTTTGTCAGCGATTTTTACCGTGATAACGAGCCGCATACCTATATCCATTTTACCGCTCCCGTGATCGATTCGCTGGAGAGCACCGTCGATGGCGTTTTGATCAAGTGGACGCGCGCTGAGGGTGCAGAGGATTACCGCGTCTACCGTAAAGCGGCCGGCGATAAATCATGGTTACGTCTGACTCAGACCGCGCAGAGTGATTACCTGGATACCACTGCCGCTTCCGGCGTTACCTATACCTATACACTTCGCATGATTTCCGCTGATGGCGAGCGTTTTATGAGCGATTTTAACGGCGGTAAATCCATAGTTTGCGTTGCGCCTCCTCGTATCACCGGCTTTGAGAATACCAAGACCGGTGTGAAGATCACGTGGACAAAAACATCCGGCGCTGCCGCTTATCGTGTATTTGTCAGCAAGAACAATGCATGGGCGAAGCTGACAGACGTCAAGACTAATATCGCCATCGATACCGAGGTAAATAACGAAGAGAGCCGTACCTATACTGTTCGAGCACTTGATAAGAAAGGCATGTATTGCAGTGATTATCTCAGCAAAGGATGGCAGAATACCTACTATGCGGCTCCCGAAATCAAGTCGATCGAGAAATTCGACGACGGCGTAAGGCTCACATGGGATCGTCCTGAGGGCGCTGAGGATTACCGCGTTTACCGCAAAACAGCGGGAAAGTCTTGGACGAGACTCGGACAGGTAGACGGAAGCGACTTCACCGATACGACCGCCCTAAGCGGCGTCAATTACACCTACACCATTCGCATGATTCGCGCCGATAAGGAGGAGTTTATGAGCGACTTCCTCGACGGCAAGAGCATCACTTTCTGCGATACGCCGAAGCTCAGTTCTTTGACAAATGGCGCAGAAGGCGTCAAGCTCACATGGAACAAGGTAGAGCATGCTGATCATTACGGAGTTCTGTATATGAAGGAAGGCCTGTGGACGAAGCTCGCTGATGTGAAGGCTGTTGAGTATAACGATACCTCTGTCGAGGATGGTGAGAGCCGCGTTTACTCTGTACGCTGCTATGACAGTGCAAACAACGCGATGAGCGATTTTAACCGCTGCGGTACCAGTATCACCTTCTTCGCTCCCCCTGTGATTACCTCCGTCGAAAAGACGGATGATGGTTATAATAAGATAACGTGGGAAGAGAAGCAGGGCGTAGCCGGTTATCGCTTGTACCGTAAAAGTCCCGGCGGCTCTTGGGCAAGGCTGTTTGATTCTATTTCAGACAACAGTTATACGGATGAGTCCTCCGACGCTTCCCGAATTTATACCTACACCCTCCGTTATACAGATGCAGAGGGCAATTTGATCAGCGATTATATCGCCGACACCAAGTACTATGTTGATGGTGTTGTCGCCGACGGAGATTTGACCGAGGACGGTAACGCTTATCATTTTGACAGCGGTATATTGCTGTCAGGCTTCCGTACCGTTAAAGGTAAGAAGTATTATTACGGCAAAGGCGGTGCTGTCGTCAAAAACAACATAGTCGGCAGCGATCAAGAGGGCTGGTATTACGCGGATAGTAAAGGCGTCTGCTGTGAATCTGAGGAGATCCGCCTTGCTGCGCAGTTTATGGCAAAGTATTGTAAGGGAAACACCCTGCAGGAAAAAATGAAGAACGGCTTTATGTACATGGCGAACAACATTCCGTACAAGCGTTATTATGACCCGCCCAAGAAGGCGGCGGATATCCCGCATCTTGCGATCGAGTGCTTTAAAAATCGCAACGCCAACTGCTATCGTTACGCTGCTGCGTTCTGCTGTATGGCGCGTATGGCGGGCTACCGTGCCCGCATGGCTGTCGGTATCACCGGTAGCGCTCCTCACGGTTGGACGGAGGTTTATGTCAACGGCAGATGGCTGATCTGTGACGTTGACGCAAACCTGCCGCAGTATCACAGCGGCAACTGGGGCGCTTACATGATGACCTCCCACTTCTGGCCGCTGAGCAAGTACTTCACCGCCGAGCTGACCATCAGCGACGGTAAGGCTACCTGGAAGTAAATTGTTTAAAATCTGAGAAAGGCTGCTATTTATGGTATTTAGCTCCCTGACATTTCTATGCATATTCCTGCCGGCGGTATTCATCATTTATTCGCTGGTTCCCAACCTGAGATTTCGCAACGCGCTGTTGATCATCGCGAGTCTGGTGTTTTACGCCTACGGCGAGCCTGTCTATGTGCTGTTGATGATCTTCAGCTCTGTGCTCAACTATATCTGTGCGCTGTTTGTGCGGACGGGACGCGGGAAGAACAAGGCTGTGCTGATCATCGCGGTGGTGATCAACCTCGCCATCCTCGGCGTGTTCAAATACACCGGCTTCCTCGTCGGCACCGTCAACAACCTGTTTTCGCTGTCGATCCCCGTACCGGAGATCGCCTTACCTGTGGGTATCTCTTTCTTCACCTTCCAGGCGCTGTCCTACGTCATCGACGTCTACCGCGGTGATGCAAAGGTTCAGAAGAATTATTTCAGCGTATTGTTGTACATCACCTTCTTCCCGCAGTTGATCGCGGGACCCATCGTCAAGTACCGCGACATCGACGAGCAGATCATGAACCGCTCCCAGAGTATCGAGAAGATCGCCCGCGGACTCAGGCGCTTCATCTGCGGTCTCGGTAAGAAGGTGCTGATCGCAAATACGATGGGGCAGACAGCTGACATCATCTTCAACTCCGACGTCAGTGCCTTATCGCTCCCCGCTGCTTGGCTGGGTGCGATCGCGTATCTCTTCCAGATCTACTACGATTTCTGCGGCTACTCCGATATGGCGATCGGCCTCGGATTGATGTTCGGCTTCGAGTTCAAGGAGAACTTCATGTATCCCTACGGTGCCGTGAGCATCCAGGACTTCTGGCGCAGATGGCATATCTCGCTGTCGACGTGGTTCAAGGAGTACCTCTACATCCCTCTCGGCGGCAACCGCAAGGGTAAGGCGCGCACCTACCTTAATAAGATGATCGTATTCTTCTGTACGGGTCTTTGGCACGGTGCGAGCTGGACGTTCGTACTCTGGGGCGTCTATCACGGCTTGTTCCTACTTCTCGAAGGCGCTGTCCCGGCGATTAAGAAGCTCCCGCGCGTCATTGCGCATATCTATACGCTGCTGGTCGTGACGGTCGGCTTTGTGCTGTTCCGTGCCGATACCATCGGTCAGGGCATCACCGTGATCGGCAAGATGTTCGCGGGCTTCAGCTTTACCGACAGCTCGCTGAGCCTCGCGCTGACTCAGCTGACCCCGTGGTTCATCCTCATGCTTGTCGCCGCGATCATCGGTTGCGCGCCGATCAGACCGCTTGCCGATAAACTCCGCGCTAACCTCTACGGCGAAGCTGAGCTGTCTACAGGCATGAAGGTCGTACAGATCACGCTGTACGCGCTTGCGTTCGTGCTCCTGTTCTGGTGCATGATCCGCCTCTCCGCAACCTCCTACAACCCGTTCATTTACTTTAGATTTTAGAAAGGCGGCATGATATGAAGAAGATTTTATTGCTGTTTTTCGTAGCTTTGTGCATGGTGTTGTGCGTGATACCCTCGCTCGGGATGACGCTCTTTCCCACCAACGAGCGTATCGGTAATGAGCCTGAGACCCCTCTCCCTTCGGTAAAGACCGAGGAAGGCGGTTTCAACAGCGCTTTTCTGCCGGAGCTCGGCACATATTTTGAGAAGCATTTCGCTTTCCGCCCACAGTCGATCGACGCCGACGCACGGGTGCAGTCGGGTCTGTTCAAGACCTCCAACCTTGATACCGTTACCGTCGGCGATAATGGCTGGCTGTACTATTCCTCCACCCTCGACGATTACCTCGGCAGAAACACGCTCAGTACCCGCGAGATCAACGGCATTGTCCATAACTTGAAGTTGGTGCAGGAGTATGTCGAGTCGCAGGGCTCGAAGTTCCTCTTCACCGTAGCGCCGAATAAAAACACCCTCTATCCCGAGAACATGCCTTATTATCTGAGAAAGCTTGCGTCCGATGAGCATAACCGCGATAAGCTGCATGAAGCGATCACCGACAGCGGATTGAATTACCTCGACCTCTTCTCGCTGTTCAAGGCGCAGGATGAGGTGCTGTATCTTAAACAGGATTCCCACTGGAACAACAAAGGCGCTTTGATGGCGTATAACGCCATGCTTGACGCGCTCGGTAAGCCTCATAACGATTACAGTACCGCCGATGTGAAGCGGGTAAAGGATTTCAACGGCGATCTTGCTAAGATGCTCTACCCCGCCTCCGATGTAAAGGAATTCAACTATACCTATGATATCGCCCCGACTTACTCTTATGCCACACCCACTAAGTCTGTCGAGGACGCGAATATCAAGACCGAGAACCCCGCGGCGACCGGTTCTCTCTATATGTACCGCGACTCGTTCGGTAACGCGCTGCTGCCGTACTTCGCGAACGCCTACGGTAACGCCCATTTCACTAAGGCGAAGCCAATCAACCTCGCTCTCGATAACATGAAAGGTCTCGCCGATACGGTGATCTTTGAAATCGTCGAGCGAAATATCTCGTGGTTTTTAGAGAGTCCTCCCGTTATCGCTTCTCCTCAGCGTGTGCTGAACGTCGGTGAGACGAAGGAAGGCAAGGCAAAGGTCTCCGGCGAGGTGCTCAAGGCGAATACCATGTATCTTTCTCTGAATGCTGTTCTCGATGGCAGCCTGCTTTTCGATGACTCTGTCGTATATCTGCGTGTAAACGCCGACGGAAAGACTGCCGACTTTGAGGCGTACACGGGTCTGAGCGGGGAAGAGGGAGACAGCTTCGTCGTGTATATCCCCGCCTCCGATTACGCGGGCAAGCCGCTCGAGGTCGACGTGATCGTCGGCTCCGAAGGCAGTTTTACCAAGGTTTATCATACTTCGGTTGATAATATAGATCCTGTAATATAAACATCATGGAAGGAGAAACCATTATGCAGAAAACATTTGCGAAGATCACCGCTGTTCTGATGGCGGTATGCATGCTCGCCGGTATGTTGGTCGCGTGCGGCGGTCAGGAGGTCTCGCTCGAGATCAACGACATGGGCAACAAGACTGCGATCACCACCTCTACCGCCAAGACCGTCAAGCAGGCGATCGCCGACGCTGAGATCACTCTCGGTGAGAAGGATGAGACCGAGCCCGCGCTCGACACCAAGATCACCGCGGATCTGAAAGAGATTATTGTCAAGCGTTACGCTAAGGTTACTGTAGTTATCGGCAATGAGAAGAAGGAAGTCGAGCTGGTCGGCGGTACCGTTGAGGACGCGATCAAGAAGTCCGGCATCAAGCTCGAAGAGGGCATGACTCCTGACGTTCCGGCTACCGATTACGTTAAGGACGGCATGACTGTCACCCTCACCAAGGGCATGAAAGTCAGCCTCACCGTTGACGGCAAGACCACTGAAATCTATACCAAGGCGGCTACTGTTGCGGATTTCATTAAGGAACAGAAGATCACTCTCGGCGAGAATGATGAATTGAGCGCGAAGAAGGATGCAAAGATCACCGACGGTATGAAACTGAGCGTACTCCGCGTCGAGTATAAGGAAGAGAAGAAAACCGAGAAGATCGCTTTCGAGACTGAGGAGACCTACAGCGATTCCCTCTCCGAGGGCGAGAGTCAGGTCACCCAGGACGGTGTTGACGGCGAGAAGGAAGTCACCTATAAGGTCAAATACGTCAACGGTAAGGAAAAGAGTCGTGAGGCGATCAACGAGAAGGTCACCAAGAAAGCCGTCAACAAGATCGTAACCTACGGCACTGCTTCCTCCGGAAACGATTCCGGCAGTGATTCCGGTAGTTCCGGCAGTTCGGGCGGCAGCTCAGGCGGCGGTGATTCCGGCTCTTCGGGCGGCGGCAGAACCATCGTGTCTACCGTAGATTATCCTGACTGTGACGGTTCCGGTCACGGGTACAGAGAGATCACCTACTCCGACGGTACTGTTGAGTATCAGGATTATTAATGTATAGATGAAGCTAAGGCTGTCGTTCACGCGGCAGCCTTTTTCATGTTTCCGAACGATAATTTGATTGACATTTTGTATTTCACTTGATATGATTGACGTATAATAAGTCTATGATACGGAAAGGTGAGAATAATGATGAAAAGAACGATCAGCGTTATCCTTTTGCTCTGCGTGCTCCTCTCCTGCGCGGCGATCAGCGGATTCTCTGCCGCGGCTGCGGACGGGACAGCGGATTACGGCTTGCCTCAGAACTGCAAGGACGGCAATATCCTACACTGTTTTGACTGGACACTTAGCCAGATCAAGCAGGAGCTGCCGAACATCGCCGAAGCCGGATTTACCTCTGTACAGACTTCTCCGCTGCAGGCGCACAACGGAAACGCCAAGTGGTACTGGCTGTATCAGCCGAACGGCTTCACGATCGGTAACGAGCTTGGCTCCTATGACGACCTGAAAGCTCTGTGCGCAGAGGCGGACAAGTACGGTATCAAGATCATCGTCGACGTTGTCGCAAACCATGTCGCAGGCAGCAACTCCGGTACGTGGGCGAGCAGCGTAGAGAGCAGCCTTAGAAAGACGGAATACTTCCATAACTTAGGACCTAAGACGAACGATAATGATCGTTTTGAGGTCACCCATAAGAATATCGGTATGCCTGATCTTAACAGCGAGCACATCGACGTGCAGAATATGGTCTACGCGATGTTGGAACGTTACAAGGCGGCAGGCGTAGACGGAATTCGCTGGGACGCCGCCAAGCATATCTCTCTGCCCTCGGAGGACTGTGCCTTTTGGTCTAAAATGGCGCAGATTGATCTGTTTCAGTACGGTGAGATCCTGAATAATCCCGCGGGCAGCAGCACTTCCGTCAATAATGCGCTGATGACGGAGTATGCGCAGTATATAGGCGTGACGGATTCGGTTTACAGCACAGACCTGTTCAACGCAGTAAAATCCGGCACATCGCTGAAGAGTCAGGGTAACTGGAATAAGTACGGTGTTGCCGCCGACAGGATCGTCTACTGGGGAGAGAGCCACGATACCTTCGCTAATAACGCCAATGAAGGCGGCTTCACCAAGAATGTTGACCAGAATATAGTCGATAAGGTATATGCCGTTCTCGGCTCCAGAGCAGGTTCGCAGGCGCTGTACTTCTCCAGGCCCCCTCAGAAGAATAAGGAATCCATCACCTACGGGACGAAGGGCAGTACGCACTTTACCTCCAAGGAGATCGCGGCTGTCAATCGCTTTCATAACGCGATGATCGGGACAGAAGAGAAATATATCTATAACGGCGGCTGTTATTCCGTTCTGCGTTCACGCGGCGCCGTGCTTGTTTCGAAAAGCTCCGATCTTGATGTGTCGGTGAATAACTCTAATTCACTCGTGCCGGCGGGCACCTATATCGACGAGGTGACGGGTAACACCTTTACCGTTACCGATACTAAAATTAAGGGTCATATCGGTACGACCGGAATAGCGGTTATCTACACCGATGAGCCCGTTGTAGATCCCACCGAGTCTGATGTGCGTCTTTTGGGCGACGCCGACGGCAGTGGAGAAGTCGACGCGATTGACGTAGCCGTTATTATGCGCTTTGATGCACAGATCCCCGTCAGTATCGATGTCGATTCTATTATGAACGGCGATGTCAATAATGATAAAGAGACGGATGTAATCGACGCGACGCTGATTCAGCGTTATATTCTTACGATGCCTACCGACTACGGTATCGGTATGCCGATTATCGGGTAACATAGGATAACATCAATTTTTACTGATTTACAGAAAAACTCCGCACACTTCAATGGTGTACGGAGTTTTTAACGTTATTACGGTTTTACATACTGTACCGTTGATCCTGCGTGGACATAGTCGCTGATAAGCTTGCCCGCACTGTTCATACAACGGACGGTGTATGTGTATGTTTTGCCGTTTTGAACATTAGGATCGATGTATTCGGGGGCTTCGGTCTCACCGATGCGTCCCCACTGACCCTTGTCGTTTTTGCGGTAGACGCGGTATTTCGCGGCGCCTTCGATGGGGGTGAAGCTCAACTTTATTCCGCCGTCAGTGCTCTCTGCGGCGCTGATCTCGGGGGTTGTTACTCCCGCGTAGGTGTGAGTCCAGCCTGTCTTGTTATGGTAGCTGATGAAGTTTCCCTTGGCGTTCGCACAGCGGATGGTGAAGGTCATGGTCTTGTTGAACTCAACGTCGGGGTATAGGTACTCGGTACCGCTGACTTCGGCGAAGCGCTTCCAGTCGTTGCCCTGTTTATAATACAGTCGATAAGCGGCAACTCCCTCGATGGGCGCCCAGCTTAGTCGAACGCCCTCCGGCTCGTCGGTGATCGCAGAATATGCGGGGGTTTGTACGCCGTTGTAGGTCGCCTTCCAGCCGTCGCGGTTAAAGCCGCTGACGAACTCGCCCTTGTCGTTCAGACATCTGAGAGTATAGATGACGCTTGTGCCGATCGGTACGCTCTCGTCAAGATACTCGGTATCGGAGAGGGTAGCGATGCGCGTCCAGCCCTTTGCAGACTTGTGGTACAGCGCGTACTGATCCGCTCCGGCGTCAGCCTGCCATGTCAGCCTGATACCGCTCGCCTCACTGTTGATCGAGGTGATCTGAGGCGTAGGCGTACCGGTGTAGGTATGTACCCAGCCGTCATGGTTGAAATCGCTGATGAAGTCACCCT
The DNA here is from genome assembly GCA_902785355.1 of uncultured Ruminococcus sp. Classification (GTDB taxonomy): domain Bacteria; phylum Bacillota; class Clostridia; order Oscillospirales; family Acutalibacteraceae; genus Ruminococcoides. The sequence goes on from CACZYF010000024.1 coordinate 15,557, forward strand.
CACTGTCAAGGCATCTGAGTGTATAGGTATATTTTGCACCCATCTTCACGCCTGTCTGGACGAAGGAGGTCTGATCGGTCTCGATCATCTTTGCCCAGCCATTGGACAGCTTGAGGTAAGCGCGGTACTTAGCGGCGCCCTCTACGGGCTCCCATTGCAGCAGTACGCCGTTCGAGGTATCGTTAATGACGCTGAACTGCGGAGTCGGTAGGATGGAGTGCTGATGCTTCCAGCCGGTGTGGTTGAAGTCGCTGATGAAGTCGCCGTCGTTGTCGACGCAGCGAATAGTGTAGGTGTAAATCGAGCCGTTCTCGGCGGTTTTATCGGTGAAGGAGGTCGAGGCGGTCTCGCCGAGACGCGTCCAGCCGCTCTCACTCTTCTTATATACGCGGTACTTGTCCGCACCGCTGACCGCGTTCCAGCTCAGCCTTACGCCGTCGCCGGTGCTCTTTGTCTTTGATATCTCGGGGGTGCTGACGGTCTTCGGAAGCTTGAAGGAGAAGATACGGTAGCCGGTGGAGGTACGCTTCTTCGAGTCCTTGAACTCGTGGATTACGGTATCCTTCTCCATGCCCTCGGGAGCGCTGTACTGCACCGCATAGTAGGTGGACTGCGCGTCGACCTTCTTTCCGATGGACTTGAAGTAGCTGTGATCGACCTGCGCCGTGCCGTCCTTCCAAAGCTCGGAGTCGGAGGGTGCGTTGTCGGTTCTCAGACAGCCTCTGCCGTTTTTATCCAGCACGATGGTACCGGTTCTGCTGTCCCATACGCCCTCTGCCGTAGGATTATCCAGCGCCGCCTGAGCCTTTGCCTTGTCGGTGAAAACACAGTATTTTGCACCGAACTGACCGCCGTTGTTGGTCGAGGTGGGATTGACCTGCAGCTCGATCCTGTTGGGCTGGGTACATTTCGCGACCCAGCAGCCGAGCCATGTACCTGCCGCATGGATAGTGGTCATGTTGTTGTTCTTACCGGATGAATGCCAGTATCGGTCATGGGAGGGATTGTTTCCGTAGAAGATACAGTGGTGATTATCGCCGCTGCCGTAAATCCAGAAGATATCGCCCTTCTCCAGAACGCCGGACTTCATCATCTCTTCTTTCGTGCGGAAGTAGATACGATAGATGCCCAGCCGGTTCCATGTGGGGGTGACGTTGCCCATGACGGGGATAGAGTTGATTTGAGCGCGGGAGGCTCCCGAGAGCACTGCCGCTTTGTACTGCATGTGCCAGACAAAGCCCGTGCAGTTCATGCCCTCTACGCCGTAGCGATCCAGTGAGCCGTAGGTGTTGAAGCGGTCGCCGTGAGGGTTGCGGTGATCGTAGCCGACGTAGGGAGTGCCGAGGTAATAGTCCTTGTTGGCGCTGTCGTGGTCGTGGTCGTCCATCCATTTTTGATAGACGTTATAATCGATACCGTACGCCTCGAGGAAGGTGCGGTATCCCGCGACGCTGCCGCCGCCGTAGTTGGTTCCGTTCCAGGAGCTTGCCGCCTCGGTCTCGACGGTGGTACCCATATCGGGCACCGCTACGAAAACGGTAGTCAGCATGACTGCCGCGGCAATTACGGAAAGGAGCCTTTTGAAAAGCTGTTTCATAATACACCTCTTATTAGTTGTTGATTCCAAACACAGTCATTCTACCACAAGATTTTGCGATTTACAATGTTTTTCGCAATTTTCGTCAATATATAGTATAAGGCGGGTTTTGCAATCGCTAATTGGACACTTTGCACAGAGAAATCTTGAGACGCAGCATTGAATCCCGTTGTGAAATGTGGTACGATTGGTACATAACGAATATTAGGAGTGAGATGATGGGTGTATTCAAGGCGCTTTCCGGTTCTTTCGGCGGCGTAATGGCTGACCAGTGGCTTGAGGTCTATACCTGTGACAGCTTCCCCGAGGATATTTTGGCGCAAAGGGTGATGAAAAAGACGGGCGAACGCTCTTCCAACACCGAGGGCGATCCCGATGTAGTGTCCGACGGCTCTCTTGTGATCGTGAACGCGGGTCAGTGCGCTCTGCTGATCGATAGGGGACAGGTGGTTGATTACTGCGCTTCTCCCGGTACCTACGAGTTTCACAGCGAGCGCAGCGGGAGTCTGTTCTCCAAGGGAGGATTGAAAAGCGTCTTTAAGCAGAGCTTCGACCGCTTCGGCTACGGCGGTGTAGCGGCAGTATATCAGGTCGTGATCTTTCTTGATACCCGCGAGCATATGGCGAATCCCTTCTATCTCAACCGCGCTGTCAATATCCGTGACAGAGGTAATAATATGCGCTTCGACGCGCAGGTGCAGATCAGCGGTATGTTCTCCTTTCGTATCACCGATCCACCCGTATTCTATAAGAATGTATGCAGTAACAACACCGGTACCGTCTATAAGCACGAGGTATTCAATCAGCTGACCACGGAGCTCGAGATGCAGCTTTCGATGGCAATCTCAGAAATCATGTCTGTCGAAGGCGTGACTCCGACGGAGCTTTCCTACGGTCTTGACGAGGTCCTCGAACGCGCGACGGCCGTCATCACCGAAAAATGGACGGCGCAGAGGGGGATCGGGATCGTATCGCTCGCAGCCGATACCTCTTGCCTGATTCCGAAGGATCTGAAGATGCTGCAGAGTACAGAGTGGGCAAAAGCGCTCACCGACCCGAAGCTCGCAGCGGGTATGTTCATAGGCGCTCAAGGTAAAGCGATGCGCGACGCAGCGAGGAATGCGGGAAAGGTCAAGGTCACATGGGGATTCACTCCGAATCGGTAATATGAAGATTTTCACATATTTTTCACATACACGTCAATTATCCCTCATATTGACAGGTTAAGATGTGGCTGTAAACAAAAAACAGCACATGCTTGATTGGAGGAAATAATATGAAAAAGAGATTATTCATCATCCTGTTATCCGCGATTATGGTCACTTCTCTCGCAGCTTGCCAGAAGAATGAGCAGCAGACCGAAACTACTGCAACCGCAGCGGCGACTGCCGATGATTCCGAAACCGCTCACTTCGTCGCTCCGGTAGTTGCAACGAACTCTCAGGGCGATCTCCCCGGCCTTCCCGATACAGGAGAGGTCATCGCCAAAGCGAATGTTACCTCGAACGGTGCAATCGACGCGAGCGGAATCTTCACCGATAGAGATCTTAAACAGAGTGTCGATACCGAGGGCGCTGTCGCTTATACCCTTTCCGATAACAGCAATATCACCATCAACGCAGAGGGAGTCTACATCATCAGCGGTTCGGCTTCCGACGCTTCGATCATCGTAGAAGCAGGCGATTCCGACAAGGTACAGATTGTGTTGAACGGCGTTTCGATCAATAATACGAGTGCTCCCGCGATCTACGTCAAGAGTGCGGATAAGGTATTTGTCACCACCGTTTCGGGCACCGAAAGCACCCTGAACGCTACCGGTACTTTCTCGGCAGACGGGGAGACCAATACCGACGCGGTCATCTTCTCTAAGGATGATCTGGTTTTGAACGGTCTGGGTACGCTGAACATCAACTCCACCGATAACGGCGTTTCCTGTAAGGATGATCTCAAGATCACCGGCGGCACAATCAACATCAACGCGACCTCCGACGCAATCGAGGCAAACGACTCCATCGCAATTGACGACGGTACGATCAACCTCGACAGCAGCAAGGACGGTCTCCACGCCGAGAACGATGAGGATAACTCCACGGGCTATATCTACATCTGCGGCGGTACCTTCAGTATCAATGCCGCAAGCGACGGTATCCAGGCGACTACGGTCGCTCAGATCGACGGCGGCACCATCAATATCACCGCTTCCGAAGGCATCGAAGGCACCTTCGTCCAGATCAATGGCGGCAGCGTGAACGTCAACGCTTCCGACGACGGCATCAACGGCTCGAATAAATCGAGCGCTTATACACCGACCATCGAGATCAACGGCGGCGACGTGACCGTCAACATGGGTCAGGGCGATACCGACGCGCTCGATGTAAACGGCAACCTCTACATCAACGGCGGTAATATCAATATCACCGCACAGTCGCCCTTCGATTATGACGGCGAAGGTAAGCTGAACGGCGGTACCGTTACCGTCAACGGCAGTCAGGTGACCCAGCTGACCAACCAGATGATGGGCGGCGGTATGGGAGGTATGAGAGGCGGCATGGGCGGCTTCGGTCAGAACGGCGGCATGAACCAAATGCCCGGCGGCGGTTTCTGATACCACATCATCAATACGATCAGCTCCCCGGATCACTCCGGGGAGTTTTTTGCTGAAAGCGATATTGCAGTCACCCTATCCGTAATGAGCATTGAAAAGTCAGGATTCAGAATTTTGTACTTCATTATTTTATTTACCCCTTGACAAAGTGAGGAAAAGGTGGTATTATAACACCAACCTACTTGGTAGGTGGATTAAATAATTATGAGGTATATGATGAAAATTCACTTTGAAAAGCTTCTGCGTGCGAACTTCCGCTTCGGACGAATGTAATACTCCTTCTGAACGATTTTTATGACTAACAGTCAAGCAATGCCCGTTCCGGGCTGCGGTAATCTCAACACTATCAAACTGTCATTGCGAAGCCTGTCAAGGCTGTGGCAATCTCAACACTATCAAACTGTCATTGCGAAGCCTGTCAAGGCTGTGGCAATCTCAACCTAATTAACTTTCAGAAAGAGGTATTATCATGAGTAATTATAAATTCGAAACTTTACAGTTACATGTCGGTCAGGAGCAGCCCGATCCCGCTTCCGATGCGCGTGCCGTTCCGATCTATGCGACCACTTCTTATGTATTCCACAATTCTCAGCATGCTGCCGACCGCTTCGGACTTGCTGACGCAGGCAATATCTACGGCAGATTGACCAACTCTACACAGGGCGTCTTTGAGGAGCGTATCGCCGCTCTGGAGGGTGGCGTGGCGGCTTTGGCAGTTGCCTCGGGCGCTGCTGCGATCACTTATACAATCGAAGCTTTGGCTCAAAAGGGCGAGCATATCGTTGCCCAGAAAACGATCTACGGCGGTTCGTATAATCTTCTTGCACATACTCTTCCGCAGTATGGTATCGATACTACCTTCGTTGACGCACATGATCTTACACAGCTCGAGAACGCCATCAAGCCGAACACCAAGGCGGTCTATCTCGAGACTTTAGGCAATCCGAACTCCGATATTCCCGATATCGACGCGATTGCTGAGATCGCCCACAGGCACGGACTCCCGCTGGTCATCGACAATACCTTCGGCACGCCTTATCTGATTCGTCCCATTGAACACGGTGCGGACATCGTTGTCCATTCTGCGACCAAGTTCATCGGCGGTCACGGCACCACCCTCGGCGGCGTGATCGTAGACAGCGGCAACTTTGATTGGAAAGCGAGCGGCAGATATCCGAACATCGCCGATCCCAACCCGAGCTACCACGGGATCTCCTTCGCCGACGCGGTAGGCCCGGCGGCGTTCGTCACCTATATCCGCGCGATCCTTCTGCGCGATACCGGCGCTGCGATCTCTCCGTTCGCTGCGTTCCTGCTCCTTCAGGGTACCGAGACGCTTTCTCTGCGATTAGAGCGCCATGCCGAGAATACGAAGAAGGTCGTCGAGTACCTGAGCAATCATCCGAAGGTCGCGAAGGTCAACCACCCTTCGCTGCCCGATCATCCTGACCATAAGCTGTATGAGAAGTATTTCCCGAACGGCGGCGCGTCGATCTTTACCTTTGATATCAAGGGCGGGAAGGATGAAGCCTTCGCCTTCATCGACAGCCTCGAGATCTTCTCTCTGCTTGCGAATGTCGCCGACGTCAAGTCGCTCGTCATTCATCCCGCGACCACGACCCACAGCCAGCTCACCGACGCGGAGCTTGCCGATCAGGGTATCTCGCAGTCGACGATTCGCCTCTCGATCGGCACGGAGCATATCGACGATATCATCGCCGACCTCGAAAAGGGCTTCGCCGCTGTATAAACCGAAATCCGCTGTTTTGCCGAAACTATTTTCCGAAGAGCCTTGGTACATCCGAGGCTCTTTCTTTGAGTACACACTTGATTTTACCGTGAATTGGTGTACAATAGCAGTAGTGAGGTGTCGTTCATGGATAGTAATACCGTTAAGATCATTTTGGAAACCTTAGATAGGGGAGAGAGCGCCTCTCTGACTCTCTCTGCCGACGGTACAACCTATACCCGCCGCTTTATCCCGGGCGATCGTCTGATCCTGCTCGGCGGCGGTCATGTATCGCTGGATGTATATCATATGGCTTTTATGCTTGGCTTTGATGTGGTTGCGGTCGATGACCGTCCCGAGTTTTGTAATAAGCAGCGATTTCCGAAAGCACAGGTGCTCTGCGATTCCTTTGAGAACGCCATAAGGAAGCTTCATATCTCTGCTCGTGATTACGTCTGTGTGCTGACCCGCGGTCACCGATGGGATCGTCAGTGTATAACTGCGATTTTATCAGGCGAAATGCCGTATTATCTCGGGATGATCAGTTCCCGCCGCCGTGCCGACGGCTTGCGGGAATTACTTGTTGAGGAAGGCTATGATTCTGCAAAAATAAGCCGTATCCATGCTCCGATCGGACTCAATATCGGTGCGATGACTACGATGGAGATCGCTCTCTCTATCTGTGCCGAGATGATTGCCGAGAAGAGGAAGATCAAGACGTCTCCTATAGAAAATGAATTGATACAAAATAATGTCAACATAAAGATGCTTCGTTACCTCGCGGAGTCTGACGAGTCCCGCGCATTGATTACCGTACTCAGCTCCACCGGCTCGACGCCCGTCAAGAGCGGCAGTATGATGGCGGTGAACAGACTGGGCAAGGGCTACGGTACCGTCGGCGGCGGCTGCGGAGAGGCGGCGGCGATCGCAAAGGCGAGGCAGATCATCGGTACAGGCAGCTCTACGGTCTATGAAGTCGAGATGACCGATGACGTCGCTGCCGAAGACGGTATGGTCTGCGGCGGGGTTATGTCCTTTTTGATCGAAGATATCACCGATTAGCTTAAAATATTATTATGCTATTGCTTTAAAGTGATAAAAGTGCTATAATAACTATTCAAGCTTAAATCCGAACACAACTATTATGATTCAGGTGAAGTTATGAAGATCATCAAAATACTAAATAACGATCATTGTTCCCTTTCCTTCGAGGTGTTCCCGCCCAAGGTCTCGACCTCCTTCGAGCAGGTGAAGCCCGCGATCGAGAAGATCGCGAAGCTCCGCCCGTCCTTTATGAGCGTTACCTACGGAGCAGGCGGCGGTACCGGTAGATATACGCTCGATATCGCTGAGGATATCCGCAACCGCTACGGCGTGCCGACAATGGCACACCTGACCTGCGTTTCCTCTACGAAGGAGACCGTCGCCGGGAAAATCAGAGAGCTAAAGGCGGCAGGTATCCAGAACGTGATGGCGCTGCGCGGCGATCTGACTCCCGATATGAAGCTGAGCGATTCCGACTCCTGGGATTACCGCCACGCGATCGACCTCGTCCGCGAGCTGCGTGAGAGCGGCGCAGACTTCTGCATCGGCTGCGCGTGTTATCCCGAGGTGCATCCCGAGAGCGCCAACCAAACCGAGGATATCAAGTATCTGAAAGAGAAGGTCGACGCGGGCTGTGACTTCATCACGACCCAGATGTTTTTTGACAATAACCTTTTGTATAATTTCCTGTACAAGATCCGTGAGGCGGGCATCACCGTGCCGGTCGTGCCGGGCATCATGCCGATCACGCGCGCCGTTCAGCTCGAGCGCGCCTTAAAGCTCTCCGGCTCCTTCATGCCCCAGCGCTTTAAGGCGATCGTAGATCGATTCGGTCATGATGATTTTGCTATGACCCAGGCGGGTATCGCTTACGCGACCGACCAGATCATCGACCTGTACGCCAACGGCATCCGCAATGTCCATCTCTATACGATGAACAAGCCCGAGGTCGCCCGCGCAATTCAGAATAATCTGAGCAGTATTATCGGCAAATGATCGAATTAAGGCACTTTGAACCTCCCGCATGGAACGTGCGGGAGATCATGCGTTACGCGCGTATCTGCGGCGCGGATGACAGCTATCGCGAGCTGCTCGACGAGTGTATGCGTGAGGCGGAGCCTGCGCTTTCCTATCGTGTATGTTATTCGATACTCCGTGTTGAGCATAACAGGGATAACCTGCATTTCGGCAATATCGTTACCGCGTCACAGACGATCTCTAAGGCAATTCGAAACGCCGATGAAGTCGTCCTCTTCGCAGCGACGGTCGGCGTTCCCTTTGACATGCTGATTCGTAAGTACAGCGCCCTGTCACCCGCAAAGGCGCTGATTCTTCAAGCGATCGGAGCAGAGAGGGTAGAGAGCCTCTGCGACGCTTTTTGTACAGAGATCAACAGTACTTTATCAGAGAACGGAAAACGCCTGACGCCCCGCGTCAGCCCCGGCTACGGCGATATTCCGATGACGATGCAAAGGGAGATCTTCGCCTTGCTCGATTGTCCGCGCAAGATCGGCTTGACCTTGGACGAGAGCCTCTTGATGTCGCCGTCGAAGTCCGTCACCGCACTGTGCGGCGTGATCGACTGTGACGATGAGGCGGAGAAACGCTCCTGTGATAACTGCTCAAAAACCGACTGTGAATACAGAATTTAGGTGAAAGAATGGATTTCAGAGAATATTTACAACATCATATCGTGATCCTCGACGGCGGTATGGGTACGCTCCTGCAGGTGCGCGGCTTACAGCCGGGAGAAGCGCCCGAGAGCTGGAACATGACCCATCCCGATGACGTCGCTGCGATCCATCAGGCATATTTTGACAGCGGATCAAACGTCGTCAATACCAATACCTTCGGCGCGAATCTCCTGCATTTTTCCGCTGAGGAGCTCGATACCGTTGTCCGTTCGGCTGTGGAGAACGCACGGACGGCACAGAATAACAGCAAGGCGGATTCTGAAAAATTCGTCGCGCTGGATATCGGACCCTGCGGACGACTCTTGAAGCCGATGGGCGATCTTGATTTTGAAGAAGCGGTCGGTATCTTCGCTGAGACCGTGAAGCTCGGCGTGAAGTACGGCGTCGACCTTATCATGATCGAGACCATGAACGACAGTTACGAGACCAAGGCGGCGCTGCTTGCCGCGAAGGAGAACAGCGATCTGCCGGTTTTGGTCAGCAACGCCTACAGCGAGAACGGCAAGCTGATGACCGGCGCGTCACCCGCGGCGATGGTCGCCATGCTTGAGAGTATGGGCGCCGACGCGATCGGCGTGAACTGCTCCTTCGGTCCCGATAAGCTTGCACCCATCGTGCGCGAGTATCTGCGCTATGCCTCCGTTCCCGTGCTGTTGAAGCCCAACGCGGGTTTACCCCACAGTGACTGCGGCTGTACCGTCTATGATATCGATGAGGCGCTTTTTTCGGATATCACCGCGGGACTGGTAGGAGAAGGCGTGCGTATAGCGGGCGGCTGCTGCGGTACAACGCCCGATTATATCAAAGCATTGACTGATAAAATCTGCGTGGCTGTCCCGAACACTGAACCTAAGAACGATACTGTCATTTCATCCTATACCAACGCTGTATTCTTCGACAGAGATCCCGTCCTGATCGGCGAGCGCATCAACCCGACCGGTAAAAAGAGGCTGAAGGAAGCCCTTCGCAACAATGAGCTCGATTATATTCTCAACGAGGGCTTGAAGCAGCAGAACGCGGGCGCTCAGGTGCTGGACGTCAATGTCGGACTCCCCGAGATCGATGAGCCCGCGATGCTCGAAAAGGTCGTCTGTGAGCTGCAGGCGATCATCGACCTGCCCCTGCAGATCGATACTTCCGATCCCGTCGCGATGGAACGCGCCCTGCGCCGGTATAACGGCAAGCCGCTGATCAACTCTGTCAACGGCAAGCAGGAGAGCATGGACGCCATCTTCCCGCTGATGAAAAAGTACGGCGGTGTTGCGGTCGCTTTGACTCTTGACGAGAATGGCATCCCCGATACGGTAGAGGGGAGAGTCGCGATCGCGAAAAGGATCATCGACACTGCCGCTTCCTATGGGATTGATAAAAAGAATCTGATCTTTGATACGCTGGCGATGGCTGTCAGCGCCGATAAAAACGCCGCTCAGCTCACGCTCGGCTCGTTGCGTGTGATCCGTTACGACCTCGGCGTGCATACCTCGCTGGGTGTGTCCAATATCTCGTTCGGACTGCCTCAGCGCGATATCGTTAACGCGGCGTTCTTCGCTCTCGCTTTGGAGAACGGACTCTCCGCCGCGATCATGAACCCCTTCTCCGCCGAGATGATGAAGACCTACTTTGCGTTCCGTGTGTTGAAAGGTCTCGATGAGAACTGCGTTGATTACATCGCCTTTGCCGATACCGTAGAGAGCAATACCACCCTGATCGCGGCATCCGCGAAAAGTACCGACGTAGACGTCGATACCCTCGACCGCGCGATCGTCAAGGGACTTAAGGAGAAGGCGGCTCGCCTCTGTGTTGAGCTTCTTAAGGACAATGAACCTCTCACTGTTGTGCAGGAGCATATCATCCCTGCCCTCGACACCGTCGGTAAGGATTACGAGCAGGGGAGAGTCTATCTCCCCGGATTGCTCATGAGCGCGGAAGCGGCTAAATCCGCCTTTGAGGAGATCAAGTCCCGCATGACCTCCGGCAACAGCAGCGATAAGTGCAGCTTTGTGATCGCGACCGTCAAGGGAGATATCCATGATATCGGAAAGAATATTGTGAAACTTCTTTTAGAGAATTATGGTTTTGCTGTCAGCGATCTCGGCAAGGACGTCGCTCCCGAGGTAATCGCGGACGAAACCGTTCGCCTGCATGCTCCTCTGGTAGGACTATCCGCCTTGATGACTACTACCGTTCCCGCAATGGAAGAGACTATCAAGCTGTTGCGTGAGAAAGCTCCGTGGGCAAAGGTCGTAGTCGGCGGCGCGGTGATGACCGCCGAGTATGCCGCCTCGATCGGTGCGGACAGCTACGCGAAGGACGCAATGGATACAGTCCGTTACGCAGAAACGGTCAACGCACAGCTTGAACGATGATACAGAAGAGTAACGCCATCGAGTCATATCGGCTTGATGACGTTTTTCTGACTATTTCTGTGAAAAGGCTTGACAAAATCCCTGGATTCTTATATAATAACTTAGCTGACCAAAAATGGTTTGCCGTTTTGCGCCAATAGCTCAGTTGGATAGAGCAACTGCCTTCTAAGCAGTAGGTCAGGGGTTCGAATCCCTTTTGGCGCGCCAAATATGGTGGATATAGCTTAGTTGGTTAAAGCGCCAGATTGTGGCTCTGG
>CACZYF010000025.1 GCA_902785355.1 uncultured Ruminococcus sp.
AGAACCTCTTCTACGGTCTGAAGGAATTCAGGCTCGGAAGCGTTCTTTTCTTTTACTTTTGCGATGACTTCATCAACATAAGACATAAATATACCTCCTAAATATAGTGCTAAAAAAGAATTATATTCTTCGGGCTTTGCCCAAAAGAAAAACTGCACAGTTAGGATTATATTACAAACGAATGTATTTTGCAAGATTTTTTCGCAAAAAATCATAAAAAAGAGCAATTTCGTCACTTTTCACAGAAAGAAATCGTGAAAATTGCAGTTGTATAGAATAGAGGTTGCAAAAATTTTAACGCATTAATGCCTTAAAAGAAATAAGTGAATCGTCATTTCTGTTGTCGATAAAACAGACGGTCATTCGTATGCTCTTATTATTCTAAATAAGAAATAACCGCCATGCGAACACAGCGGTTATCATAATGATTATTCGGTTATGAGTTCGAGCAGTTCCTCACGGCTGAGTCCCGAATTGCGGGAGATTTCGTCGTTCGGGATCACGCGGAGCACCTTGCCGTTGTAACGAGATACAAGAACTGTAGCTTTCTGTCCGTTGATCGTGACGGTCTCTTCGGTATAAATTTCATCGAGCGGCACCTGCTTTTTGAGGTTGGCTTTCTCTGTCAGCGCGCCTGTCGGACAGAGCTGAACGCACAGTCCGCAGTTGTTGCACTTGGTCTGATCGAGCGGGAGCGCGAAAGCGGGGGAGGGTTCGGTGGTGAAGCCTCTGCCCATCAAGCCTAAAGCGTGGATGTCCATGACTTCGCGGCAGCTTCTCACGCACAGTCCGCAGAGGATGCACTTCGCGGTGTTGCGCTCGATGAAGGCGTTTTCGTCGCGGGTGTACTGCTGCGGCATCTCGCCCTTGAAGCGGCTCGGGTCAATGTCATATCTCTGCGCTACGTTGAGCAACTTACATTTATAATACTCGCGGCAGCCGCACTCGAGGCAGCGGCTCGCTTCCGCCTGCGCCTCTTCCTCAGTGAAGCCTAAGCTGACCTCGTCGAAGTTTTTGTTTCTTACCTCGGGGTCTAAAACGCGCGGCGTCTTTCTCGGCTCTTTCTTACGGTCAGAATAGTCTATTGTCGCTTCGTCACGCTTGGAGATATAGGGGACGCGGGTATCTAAGCGCTGACCGTTCAGATATGCGTCAACGGCTTTCGCACAGCGGTCAGCCTCGCCGATCGCTTCGATCGCGATGGACGCGCCGCGGTTGGTCGCGTCGCCGATCGCGAATACGCCGTCCATGCTGGTGGTAAAGAAATCGGGATCGGCTTCGATGTTGCCGCGGTCATTCAGCTGTAATTCGCTGACGTCGCCCTGCACGAGCTTCTGACCGATGGCGAGGATCACAGAATCGAGCGGTATTTCTTCCGTCTTGCCCTCGACGGGAACAGGTCTGCGTCTGCCGCTTGCGTCGGGCTCACCGAGCTCCATGATCTGGAGCGTGACGGATTTGAGCTTGCCGTTCTCACCGTTGAAGGAGATCGGGTTGGTGAGGAACTTGTAGATTACGCCCTCTTCCTCCGCTTCGTCGATCTCCAAAGCGTCCGCCGGCATCTCCGCGCGGGTGCGTCTGTAGATGACATAGACCTCTTTCGCACCGAGTCTCACAGCCGTTCTGCATGCGTCCATAGCGGTATTACCGCCGCCGCAAATAGCGACCTTTTCGCCGATCGCGGGAGCATTGCCCTGAATAACGGCACGGAGGAAATCGATACCGCCGTAAACGCCCTCGAGGTCTTCGCCCGGGGTACGCATGGAAGAAGACTTCCACGCGCCGACCGCCACGATCACCGCATCATTCTCCGCTTTCAGCGATTCGATGGTAAAGTCCTTGCCGAGCTTCACATTATTAACGAGCTTCACGCCCGACTTTTCAATGATGGCGATCTCTTTATCGAGTACTTCTTTCGGCAGTCTGTACTGCGGGATGCCGTATCTCAGCATTCCGCCCATCTTATCCATCATGTCATAGACGGTGACGGAATGACCCATGATGTTGAGGTAGTATGCGGCTGTCAATCCCGCGGGACCGCCGCCTACAATTGCGATTGTTTTTCCTGTCCTTACCATGAGATCAGGAAGGTAGCTGTCTTTGTTGAGGTCAATATCCGCGGCAAAGGCTTTAAGCTGAGCGATATTGATCGGCTCCTCTACGTTCTTTCTGCGGCAGGCTTTCTCACACGGATGCGGGCATACTCTGCCGATGGAAGCGGGGAGAGGGATCTTGTTCTTGATCAACTTTATTGCGCTGTCATATTCGCCGTTAGCGATCAGTCCGACATAGCCCTGGCAGTCGGTTCTCGCGGGGCAGTTGAGCTGACACGGCGCGACGCAGTCGCCGTCGTGAGCGGACATGAGCAGCTCCATCGCAATCTTGCGCGATTGAACAACTCTCTCCGATTCAGTATTGATGACCATGCCCTCGGTGCATTTCGCGGAGCAGGAGCGCAGTAATTTAGGAATACCTTCGGCTTCAACAACACACAGACCGCAGGCTCCGTATATTTCTACTGCTTTGTCGTAGCATAAGGTAGGGATTTCAATACCGTTCGCTCTTGCGGCTTCTAAGATCGTCGCGCCCTCGGGGGCTTGAATCGCTTTTCCGTTGATGGTTAAATTGATCATTCTTACCCCTCCTTTACGCTTTTACTACCGCGTCAAAGCGGCATACGCTGTAGCACTTGCCGCACTTGATACACTTGTTTGTGTCGATGACATGAGGTTTCTTGACTGTGCCTGTAATAGCATTCACAGGACAATTCCTCGCGCATAAGGTACAGCCCTTACACTTATCCGCGTTGATACTGTATTCGATCAGATCGGAGCATTCGCCCGCGGGACACTTTTTGTCCTTGATGTGAGCTTCATACTCGTCACGGAAATACTTGATGGTGGTGAGTACAGGATTCGGCGCTGTCTGACCGAGACCGCAGAGCGCGCCGTCCTTGATGGCGTAGCACAGCTCCTCGAGCAGCTCGATATCGCCCTCTTTGCCCTCGCCCTTGGTGATACGCTCTAACATTTCGAGCATACGCTTGGTGCCGATACGGCAGTGGATACACTTGCCGCAGCTCTCCTTGGCGGTGAAGTCGAGGAAGAACTTTGCCATACCGACCATGCAGGTGCTCTCGTCCATGACGACCATACCGCCCGATCCCATGATCGCGCCTGTGGCTCCCAACGCTTTGTAGTCGATGACGGTATCGATCAAATCAGCAGGAATACAACCGCCCGAGGGACCGCCCATCTGGACAGCCTTAAAGGGCTTGTCGGTCTTCATACCGCCGCCGATATCGAAGATGACGTCGCGCAGGGTCTTGCCCATTGGGATCTCGACAAGACCGCTTCTCTTGACCTTACCGGTGACGGCAAATACCTTGGTGCCCTTACTGCCCTCGGTACCCATCGCGGCGAAGGCTTCGCCGCCGTTGTTGATGATCCAAGCGACGTTGGCAAAGGTCTCGACGTTGTTGATGTTACTGGGCTTTCTCCAAAAGCCGCTTTGTGCGGGGAACGGGGGCTTCAAGCGCGGCATACCTCTGTGACCCTCGAGCGATTCGATCAGGGCTGTTTCCTCTCCGCAGACGAACGCGCCCGCGCCCGCCTTGATCATGAAGTCGCAGGAGAAGTCAGAACCAAAGATATTCTTGCCGATGACGCCTTTTTCACGCGCCTGTTCCAGCGCATTCTTTAAACGCTTGATAGCCAGCGGATATTCCGCTCTGACGTAGACGACGGCGTGCTTTGCGCCGATGGCGTAAGCGCCGATCAGCATACCTTCGATGAGGTTGTGGGGGTCGGATTCGATAACAGCGCGATCCATGAATGCGCCGGGATCGCCCTCGTCGGCGTTACAGATCAGGTACTTTTCCTCACCCTCGGAGTTGCGGGCGGCGTTCCACTTGAACCATGTCGGGAAGCCCGCGCCGCCTCTGCCTGCCAAGCCCGAGGTCTTGATGATGTCAATTACCTCTTCGGGAGTCATGCCGAGCGCCTTTTTCAGCGCGGTGTAGCCGTCTTTCTCGATATATTCCTCGATGATCTCGGGGTTGATGATACCACAGTTTCTCAGAGCGATTCTGGTCTGTTTGCTGAGAAACTCGCTGTCCTCGTCAGTGACAACGAGGTTTTCGATCTTGCTTCTGTCGCCTGTGTTGATGTACTCCGCGATCGCGGGAGCGTCATCCGCGGAGACTTTGACCAGTCTTGTCAATCTGTCCTCGTCATAGATATCCACGATCGGCTCGAGGTAGCACATACCGATACAACCGGCAATGCTTGCATTGATATTTTCTTTTAATAAAGCTTGGCGAACCTTCTCGGCGCCCGCCGCGATACCGCAGGAGCCCTGTCCGATGACTACTCTCATACTGCCGCCTCCCTTAACTCTTTTAAGATCTTCTTGGTCTTGTCGGGGGTGAGCGAGCCGTAGGTGTCCTCGTTGATCATCATGACAGGCGAGAGCGAGCAACAACCCAGACACGCCACGCATTTGAGCGAGAACAACCCGTCCTCGGTGGTCTGGCCGTCGTCGATCCCCAGCTCATCCTTGATGGTTTGTAAGATCAGCTCGGAGCTGTTGACATGGCACGCCGTACCCTGACACAGCATGATAAGATATTTTCCGACAGGCTCAAAGCGGAACTGGGTGTAGAAGGTACCTACGCCCATGATCTCTGAGGTCGCGATACCCGTTCTCTCAGAGATGCGCTCGATCGCTTCCTTCGGCAGATAGCCGTAGATGTCCTGTGTGTGCTGCAAAATGGTGATAAGACTGCCCTTGACCGAGGCGTATTCGTCGAGTACCCCGTCGAGCAGTGATAAGTCTATTGTTTTATTATCCATGGATTTCCCTCCATTTCATTCATTTCTTTTTATTGTACTGCAAACCGCCGTTTATTTCAATAATTATTGAGAAATTCCGGAGGTTAGCTGATTCTAACTTTTTGGTATTTTCCTTTGATGAATATTTTGTATAAAAACATCAAATTTAATGATAAATAACGATAAATACTATTGCAATTAGTACAAAGCAGTGATAGAATAGTATTATATAATTCAATCATTATTCATTGGAGGGATTATTATGTATCTGATTGCGAACGGCAGGCTCTTCACCCGCGATCCGGAGCGTCCGTATATTGCGGACGGCGGCGTCGTTACCGAGGGGGATAAGATCGTCGCCGTCGGTACAGCGGCAGACCTGAAGGCGCGATACCCGCAGGCGGAGCTGATCGACGCTCACGGACAGCTGATCATGCCGGCATTCATCAATACCCATACGCACATTTACTCGGGACTTGCGCGCGGGCTGTCGATCAACGGCTATAATCCCACCAACTTCTACGAGATCCTCGACGGCATGTGGTGGAAGCTTGACCGCGAGCTGACCCTGGAGGACACAAGAGCCAGCGCCTACGCGACCTACCTCGAGTGCATCCGCAACGGCGTGACCACGGTGTTCGATCACCACGCGAGCTACAAGGAGATCCCCGGCTCGCTGTTCGCCATCGCCGACTGTGCCCGTGAGATGGGCGTTCGCTCGTGCTTATGCTACGAGGTCTCCGACCGTGACGGAGAGGAGAAGTGCGATCAGGCGATCAGGGAAAACGCCGACTTTATCTCCTACTGCAAGGAGCAAAACGATCCGATGCTCGCGGCGATGTTCGGTATGCACGCGCTGTTTACCATCTCCGACAAGACCTTTGACAAATGCGTCAAAGCCAACGACGGCAGAACCGGCTACCACATCCACATCTGTGAAGGGCTCAACGACGTTGAGGACAGCCGTGACAACTATCATATGCTCCCCATCGAGCGACTCGAGAAATGGGGCATCTTAGGTGAGAAAACCATCCTCGGTCACTGCATCCACCTGACCGATCCGGAGCTCGATAAGATCGCCTTAACGAACACGATGGTCGTCAACAATCCCGAGAGCAACATGGGTAATGCCGTAGGGTGTTCTCCGGTGCTGAAAATATTCGAAAAAGGCATCCTGATCGGTCTGGGCACCGACGCATATACGCACGATATGCTCGAGAGCCTCAAGGTTGCCTTGACCATCCAGCGCCACAATGCGGGCATGCCGAACGTCGGCTGGAACGAGGTCACGACCATGCTCTTTAAGAATAACGCGAGGATGGCTGCAAAATACTTCGATACACCGCTCGGCGTGATCCGCGAAGGGGCGGCGGCGGACATCATCGTAATGGATTACCTGCCCTTTACCCCGCTTTCCGCCGACAATCTCGACGGTCATATGATCTTCGGCATGAACGGCAGACAGTGCCGCACCACCATGGCGAACGGCAGGCTCCTCTACCGCGACAGACAGTTCGTCGATATTGACGAAGAAGCGCTCAGCGCCCGTATATACAAGACAGCCGAGGGGCTTTGGAGCAGGGTGAACAGATAGCTTAAAGTCCAAAGCTGAAATACCAAATACTTAAGAAACTTCAACCTATAAAAACAGCATCATGAGGTATGATTATGAGTGAAAAAATGGTACCGCTGAGCATTAATGAGCTACTCGACAGAATGACGACGGAATATAAAAGAGATCAAATCGCCTTCGGGATCCACGAGGGCTTCAAGATTTCGCGCTACGATGAGTGGATCGAGCGGCATAAGGATTCGCTGGGCGCTCAGGTGATCGCGGGCGGCAAAACGAAGTATCTCCCGATCTTCGGCGAAAAACTGGAGGTTCCCTTAGGCCCCGCGGCGGGTCCGCACACCCAGATGGCGCAGAATATCATCAGCGCCTACATCGGCGGCGCGAGATTCTTCGAGCTCAAGACCGTGCAGGTCATGGACGGCGAGGAGCTCGCGAAATGCATCGCCCGTCCGTGTATCAAGGCGGACGACGAGGGCTACAACTGCGAGTGGTCGACCGAGCTGACCGTCGAGCAGGCGTACGAAGAGTACGTCAAGGCGTGGTGCGTGCTCAAGGTGATCTCCGTCGCGTTCGGGCTGGGCGATCCCGACGGCTTTGTGTTCAACATGAGCGTCGGCTACGACCTCGAGGGCATTCGCTCAGAGAAGATCGACCGCTTCATCGAAGGCTTGAAGGACGCTTCCGACCGTCCGATCTTTACCGAAGTTAAAAATTCCTTAAAAGAATATTATCCCGAATACACCGAGCTGATCGACGGCATCTCGCCGCATATCTGCCGCAGTGTGACCCTCTCGACCCTCCACGGCTGTCCGCCCGACGAGATCGAGCGGATCGCGACCTATCTCCTGACCGAAAAGGGACTGAACACCTTCGTCAAGTGCAACCCCACCATCCTCGGCTACGCCGATGCAAGGGCGATCCTCGACAAGGCGGGCTTTGACTACGTTGCCTTTGACGATCATCATTTTAAGGAGGATCTGCAATATTCCGACGCGGTTCAGATGTTCCGTCGGCTGATGGCGCTCGCGAAATGCAAGGGGTTGGAGTTCGGCGTGAAGCTCAGTAATACCTTCCCCGTAGATGTAAAGCAGGGCGAGCTGCCGAGTGAGGAAATGTACATGAGCGGCAGAGCGCTGTTTCACCTTACGATCGAGATGGCTCGCAGATTGTCGGCGGAATTTGACGGCAGACTTCGCATCTCATTCTCCGGAGGTGCGTCAGTATCGGTCATCCGCTATCTGTTTGAAGCAGGCATTTGGCCGATCACCGTCGCGACAACCCTTTTAAAGCCCGGCGGCTACAGCCGTCTGGCGCCGATGGCGTACATTCTGCGAAACTGCAAGTACGAGCCCTTTAACGGTACGGATACCGAGAAGATCGCCGCGCTGGGCAGACGCGCAATGCAGCATCCGAACTTCCGTAAGCCTTTAAAGCCGCGCCTCAATCTCAAGGACGATCAAACGGTACCGCTGTTTGACTGTTACCGTGCTCCGTGTCAGGGAGGCTGTCCGATCGGTCAGGATATCCCCGAATATGTACGTCTGGTTGATCTGGAAAAGCACCTCGAAGCCCTGCGCGTCATCACACAGAAGAATCCCCTGCCCTTTACGACGGGCCTGATCTGCTCCCACCGCTGCATGGGCAAATGCATACACCATCTGTATAACTATAACCCCATCGATATCCGAGGAAACAAGTATATCGCCGCCTGTGAGGGCTACGATGAGCTGATGAAAGAGATCGAAAAGCCCGCTTCCGTCGGCAGAAAGGTCGCCGTCATCGGCGCAGGCGCCGCGGGACTCTCCGCTGCGTATTTTCTCGCCCGCGCGGGAATCGACGTCGATGTATATGAGAAGGACGCTCAACCGGGCGGTATCGTGCGCAATGTTATCCCCGACTTCCGGATCTCACCGTATTTCGTTAAAAGAGATGTCGCAATGATCGAGAAGATGGGCGCGAACATTCTGCTGAATACCCCCGCTCCGTCCTTTGATGAGCTTCGGGCACAGGGCTACAGCGCCGTGGTCTGCGGCGTAGGCGCCTACAAGGCTCGTGATCCGCATATCGGCGGAAACGTCATCAACGTCATCGACTTTTTAAGAGATTATAAAGAAAAGCGCCTCGATATAGGGGGTATCCGTGATATAGCGGTGATCGGCGGCGGTAATACCGCGATGGACGCCGCTCGAACTGCGAAGCGGATCGGAACCGTAGAGAACGTCACCGTCGTCTATCGCCGTACCAAGAAGTATATGCCTGCCGATGAGGAAGAGCTGCTCGAAGCGCTGAAGGAAGGCATACAGTTCGTGGAGCTCGCCGCTCCGCTCGAGCAGAAGAACGGAACGCTGACCTGCACCGTGATGAAGCTCGGCGATCCCGACAGCAGCGGCAGACGCAGTCCCGTTCCGACCGATAAGACTGTCTCGATCCCCGCTGATCTGGTGATCGCCGCGATCGGCGAGCAGGTAGACACCCGTCTCTTCACCGAAAACGGAATTGCTCCCGATGAGAGGGGCAGAATCCCCTTTGCGACCGAAATCGACGGTATGATGGTGTATAATATCGGCGACAGCCTGCGCGGTCCGAGTACCGTGGTCGAGTGTATCGCCGACGCGCAGCGCGCCGCGGACGATATCATCGGCGAGAAGCATGTGATGCAGATCCCCGATGACGCAAAACCGACAACCTATGAGGCTATCGAGAACAAGCGGCATGTCGATCCTGTCGCGCTGACCCCGACGCTGTCGAACTGCCTGAGCTGCAGCACCGTATGCGAGAACTGCGTCAGCGTGTGTCCCAACCGCGCGAACACCGTGGTCGTCATGCCCGACGGTCGACGTGAGATCCTGCATATCGACCGCCTGTGTAACGAGTGCGGCAACTGCCGAAGCTTCTGTCCCTATGCGTCTGCTCCGTATCTCGATAAGCTGACGCTGTTCGAGGACATTGAGAGCTTTGAAATCAGCACCCAAAAGGGCTTTTACATCCTCAACGATCACACCGTCCGCGTCAGACTCGACAAGGTCGGGGACATCGATCTCGATCAGCCGAATGATCTGACGAAGGATGAAGAAATCTTTATCCTGACTGTGATGAAAAACATCGATCTATATAGATAAGAAGTGATAACATGAAAAAAATACTGTTCAAGGGAGGAACAGTGGTCTCCGCCAGGGGACCCAAGCGCGCAGACGTGCTTGTCTCAGGCGAGAAGATCGTCGCTGTCGGCAAACACCTCGCCGCCGACGCTCAGATCGCGGACGTCAGCGGGAAGCTGATCTTCCCGGGATTCATCGACGCGCATACGCATTTTGACCTTGAGGTCAGCGGCACCGTCACCGCCGATGATTTTGATTCAGGTACCAAGAGCGCGCTTTCGGGCGGTGTGACCACCGTAGTGGATTTTGCGACCCAGAACAAGGGCGAGACACTCTCCGACGCGCTCAACAACTGGCATATGAAGGCGTTCGCCAACTCATCCTGCGATTATGCGTTCCACATGGCGATTTCCGACTGGCGCGACGATATCCGCGAGGAGCTGCCCGCGATGTTCGAGCAGGGCGTGACTTCGTTCAAGGTCTACATGATCTATGACGCGATGGAGCTGTGCGACCGCGAGATCTACGAGATCATGACCGAGCTGAAAAAATACGGCGGTATCGTCGGATGCCACTGTGAGAACTCGGGCATTATCGGCAAGCTCAGAGAAGAAGCCGTCGCCTGCGGCAACACATCCGCCGCGTTCCATCCCGCGACGCGCCCCGACTATACCGAGGCGGAGGCAGTAACCCGCTTTCTGAGTATCGCGAAGGCAGCCGACGCGCCGTGTATCGTGGTTCATTTGAGTACGGAAAAGGGCTATGAGGCGATCTGCCGGGCCCGCGCGGACGGCGTGCGGGTCTATGTCGAGACCTGTCCGCAGTATCTGCTGCTCGATGACAGCGTATATTCCGGCAGCTTCGATAATGCCGCCAAGTATATCTGCTCCCCGCCTCTGCGTAAGGGGAGCGATAACCGCGCCTTATGGGACGCGCTGAGAAAGGACGGCGTCAACACCGTCAGTACCGATCACTGCTCCTTTACCTTAGAGCAGAAGCGCGCGGGTGAGAATGATTTCACCAAAATCCCCAACGGTATGCCGGGTGTGGGTACCCGAGCGGTGCTGATGTACACCTACGGGGTGAAAAAGCACAGGATCTCCCTCCGGCAGATGTGCGCTTTGCTCAGCGAGAACCCTGCACGGCTCTACGGCATGTACCCGAAGAAGGGCGTGATCAAGGCGGGCTCCGACGCGGACCTCGTGATATTCGACCCGAAGCGAAGCGGCGTGTTATCTGCTGCGAACAGCTTTGGTAAGAGCGGCTACGATCCGTATGAGGGCGTGCGTACCGCGGGCGCGATCGAGAGAGTCTACCTGCGCGGCAGTCTCGTTTACCGCAACGGCGAGATAATCCTCGAGCACACCGGCCGCTACGTGATGCGCGGCAAATATATAGGATAATACTACCGTTACCGGCTCGGACATTTCGCTCCGAGCCGGTTTTCTTTGCTTCTCTGTCATACTATATTTCTCTTGACAAGATTCCCATAAAAAGGTAGTATATATAATGTTGAAAAATTTGATCGCCATAGCCAATGGCGACAAGGAGGTAACCATGAAGAATACTGAAAAAACAATGGAAAAGCTCGTTGCGCTGTGCAAGGGCAGAGGCTTCGTCTATCCGGGCTCCGAGATCTACGGCGGACTCGCTAACACCTGGGATTACGGTCCCCTCGGCGTCGAGCTGAAGAACAATATCAAGAACGCCTGGCGTAAGAAATTCGTCCAGGAGAACAAATACAACGTCGGTCTGGACTCCGCGATCCTGATGAATCCACAGACATGGATCGCCTCGGGTCATCTGGGCGGCTTCTCCGACCCGCTGATGGACTGTAAGGAATGTAAGACCCGCCACCGCGCCGACAACCTGATCGAGGATTTCGACGGCACCAACGTCGCGGGCTGGTCGAACGAGCAGATGATGGATTACATCCGCGAGAAGGGCATCACCTGCCCCAACTGCGGCAAGAGTAACTTTACCGATATCCGTCAGTTCAACCTGATGTTCAAGACCTTCCAGGGCGTTACCGAGGACACCAAGGCGGAGCTGTACCTCCGTCCCGAGACCGCTCAGGGCATCTTCGTCAACTTTGCGAACATCCAGCGCACCACCCGCAAGAAGGTTCCCTTCGGCGTCGCTCAGGTGGGCAAGAGCTTCCGTAACGAGATCACCCCCGGTAACTTCATCTTCCGCGTGCGCGAGTTCGAGCAGATGGAGCTCGAGTTCTTCTGCAAGCCCGGTACCGACCTCGAGTGGTTCGACTACTGGCGCTCCTACTGCCGCGACTTCCTTTACAGCCTCGGCATCAAGGAGGAGAACCTCAGACTCCGCGATCACTCTAAGGAGGAGCTGAGCTTCTACTCCAAGGCGACCACCGACTTCGAGTACCTCTTCCCCTTCGGCTGGGGCGAGCTGTGGGGTATCGCAGACCGTACCGACTACGACCTGACCCAGCACCAGAATGTCTCCGGTAAGGATCTGAGCTACTTTGATCCGACCGACAACACCCGCTACATCCCCTACGTCATCGAGCCTTCGCTCGGCGTCGAAAGACTGTTCCTGACCGTCATGACCGAGGCGTACGACGAGGAGGTCGTCGATGAAGCGAAGAACGACACCCGCGTCGTACTGCGCCTGCATCCGTATCTCGCGCCGTTCAAGGCGGCTGTTCTGCCCCTTTCTAAGAAGCTGGGCGAGCAGGCGGGCGCGCTGGCCGACGAGCTCTCCAAGAGCTTCTCCATCGACTATGATGACGCCGGCTCCATCGGCAAGCGTTATCGCCGTCAGGACGAGATCGGCACGCCGTTCTGCATCACCTACGACTTCGAGTCCCTTGAGGACAACTGCGTGACCGTCCGCGACCGCGACACCATGCAGCAGGAGCGCGTCGCCATCGCCGACCTCGAAGCCTACATCGCCGAGAAGATCAAGTTTTAAGAGAACAGAGAACAGATAACGGAGGGCTTCTCCCTCACCCGATCAACAAACCGAACATAACGAAACGGGGCTGTCGCAAAACCGAAAGTTTAGCGGCAGCCCTGATCACGGGAAATTAATATTGTTTATAAGCAGTTTATAGAGCAAATGAAATCATAATGAATCAGAGGGCGTTGAAAAACGCTCTTTTTCTGTTTCTCATCATTGTATAATTACCTTGCTTTCTGTGTGGTTTTTGGGGCAATTTAATACCGGGCAACCCTTTCGGGCTGCCCGGTCTGGTTTTTTAGGGGTGTCTTAGTGCGACAGCCCCGGTCTGGTTTTTAGGGGTGTCTTAGTGCGACAGCCCCTTCTGTTTGGATTTAAGATTATGCCTTAATCCGATATTACTTCAGATAAGACTGGCCGCCGGGACCGAGCGCGCCGCTGATGCTCGCTGTGGGAGAGCTGTAGACGTACACGCGCATATTGCCCTTACCGACAGAGCCTACGCTCAGGGTACCGCCGGAGACGGTCTTTCTGTCGCCGGTTACAGCGTCGATATAGGTTCCGTTGGGGATATTCTTGAAGGTCGCGCCGTCGGTGATCGTTACGCAGGCGAGGGAGTCGACGTTCTTGCCGTTGTAGTTACCGGTGTAACGGCGGATGTACGCCATGTTGCCGCTGACATAGTTATCGTTGGTGGTGTACTGACCCATCTGCAGAGCGGGAACCGCGCGGCGGATCGCGTTCAGCTTCTGGAGGTGCAGGGCAAGCGGCTGCTTCAGCGTATCGGCAACCTTACCGGACGCGGAATACTTCGTGAAGTCGGTCGCGGTGACGGAGCCCTCGAGGTAATCGCCGAAGTATGCACGGCCGGAGTTCGCAAGCGAGATGTTGGTGCCTTCGTCGATACGAACGCCCTTCTGGAACTCGACCTCACCGCCGTAATACAGGCAGGGGATACCGCGGAAGGTGAACATGAGGTTCAGGTTCTCAGCCCAGGTCTGGGTGCCGCCGGTAAAGCGGTTATTCTGACCTCTGTCGGGCGAATAGTCGTGGGACTCAACATAGGTGACGTTCCAGGTGGAATCGTTGAAGTACTTATCCTCCTCGAGAGCCGTTCCGTAAGCGCCGGACGCCTCGTCAAAGTTCCAGTGCATGGTGAAGTCGATCGCGCCCATGCCGGAGTTCTGGGAGTAGTCGGGGGTATGGTAGTTGATACCGTTGAGGAACGCGTTCTGAGAGGTCGGCTGATTGGAGGTGCTGACGTGGTTCTCACAGAAGGTGATCGTGTTCTTGACGTTGTTCTTGATCGTCGCAGCGTCGGTAGCAGCAGACAGCTTCGCGAGGTCGGCGGCGGAATCGTCCCATGTGTAGAACTGGACGGACTCGCCGGCGTTATCGCGGTACCATGTCTGGCTGAAACGGCAGCAGACTTCGCCGAACATATAGAAGTTATTGTTGCCGGCTGCCTTCGCGGCTGCGTTCATCGGGTCGTTGTACCACTTGTTCAGAGAGAGTCTGGGGATATGACGGACAGTGTCGACACGGAAGGCGTCAACGCCCATATCAATGTAGTTGGAGTACGCGTCGACGGTGTAGTCGGCAACAGCCTTGTTCTCGGTGTTCAGGTCGACGCAGTCGCCCGCGATCTGACAGAACTTACAGGTCCAGTCGTCCCAGTTAAGGCTCGCGAAGTAGCCGTTATGGAAATAGTTGTTGGAGTTGGCGGTCTTATCGTAGGATACCATATCGGTGAAGCCCTGAGTCTGCTTCATCAGCTGCAGACGCTTGTCGTACTGGGTCTGGTCAGGCAGCTGCCAGTACTGCTCGGGCTTGGAGATACCGCAGTAGTCGAGGAGCTTCTTGGTGGGGGTCATGGTCGCCTTCATGTCGCCGAGCTTGGTACGGTCGGAGTCGTCCTTGGTAAACAGAGGCTCAAGGTTGGTCTCGCCGAAGTTACCGGTGTGGTTCCAGACGACGTCCTGAACGATCTTCATGCCCTTTTCGTGAGCCGCCGCGATCAGATCCTCATAAGTGAAGTCGTCGCTCTCATAGCGGGCGTCGACCTTCGAGAAGTTGAGCGCGTGGTAGCCGTGGTAGTCATAGCCGGAGGCGTTCTCGACAACAGGAGTGATCCAGATCGCGGAGAAGCCCAGCGCCTTGATGTAGTCAAGCTTGTCGGCGAGACCCTTGAAGTCGCCGCGCCATGCGGGGTCGGAATCGGGGTTGTTTGCCTTAGCGTCATCCCAGCAGTGGACGTTGTTGCCCTTGTCGCCGTCATAGAAACGGGTGGTGATGACAAAGTAGATGGTATCCTGACGCATATCGACGCTCTGGTAGGGATCCGCCTCGAAGGGGTTCTTCGAGCGGAAGCGGCCGTTGTAGTACCACCACTCGCCGGTGTTGCGGGTCAGCTCTCCGGACTTCTGGTCAGCGAGAGCCGAGGAACCGTTGGTCAGCATGAAGTTGACCTTGGTCTTGCCGGTGAAGGTGTAGGTGTACCAGCTGCCGCCGGTCAGCGACGGAGAAGCGGTCATTCTCACACCGGGATAGGTGCAGGTGATATTGGACGGAAGGGTGTTCCAGTAGTAGATATACGGGGTGTAGTCGGTTGCGTAGACGTGGACGATAACGCCGTCCACGGAGGTGTCGGCAACTTCGACGTCGGCTGCTGTATCGGCGAGCTCTTCATCCACCGCGTTCGCGGAGATAACAGCTACGGAGAACAGCATTGCAAGGCACATGATCAGCGCCAGTATGCGTGAAAGTTTCTTCATGTTATGTTACCTCCTTCTTAAAGAATTTCGTCAAAATCGTGGATGATGCCCGAGATAAAGCGCTGGATGAAGGTCGCGTCAACGATATCGACGTCGTCGTTGCGGTCTACGTCGGCGTTGACCAAATTGATCGGGGTGTAGAGCGGGATGCTCAGCTCGTAGCGCTGGATCCAGGTAACGTCCATGACGTTGACGTCGCCGTCGTCATCCGCGTCGCCCAGCAGGATCGGCTGCGCGCTGTGCTCTGTAGGCGGCTGAGTCGGGGGAGCCTGAGTCGGCTTCTGTGTCGCGGGCTGTGTCGGGGGCTGGGTCGGGGGCTGAGTGGGCTTCTGTGTCGGAGGCTGGGTCTCGGGCTGTTCGGTCGGCGACAGGGTGCCTACGCAGGTGAAGTCATAAGTGCGCTCCTCAACCTTGTTATCCGACGCCTGAACGCTGACGGTCACGGAGTACGCGCCGTTCACGGTGGGCGTGAAGGAGGTGGAGCTGTTGAGCGTATAGTACGGAACGTTCACGATGGAGCCGTTCGCGTTCTTGATGGTGTACTTGTAGAAGAGCAGGTTGGTGCCGGTGATACCGCCGCCCGCGGAGGTAGCGATGGTGACCGACTTGTTGCGCTGGATCTCACCGCCCGCGGGGGTCACGGTCTTGATGTACGGGGTCGGAGAAACCGAGCCGTCCTCGATGAGGTAGGACTTGGTGCGCTGGTTGGTGTTGCCTGCCGCGTCACGGAAGTCGTAGGTGATGGTGTAGGTACCGGCGACCTGAGGCGTCCACAGGACGGACTTCCTGGTGGAGAAGTCAGAGAGAACCGTGGTGCCGGTGGTGCCGGTTACGCTGAACTTGTAGTAGACCGTGCCTTCGCCGTTCGCGTCAGCGTTGAGGGTAATGCCCACGCCGTTGTACTGGGGCGACACGAGATCGGTGGTGAACGCGGAGACCTGCAGCGGCGAGGTGTCATAGACTGACCACTCGGAGGTCTTGTTGTTGTAGCAGTAGCCCGCGCCGGGGAAGGGCAGGTCGGTAGTCTGGGTCTGGTTGCTGCCGATGTTGAAGATGATGTTCTGGTAGCTCTTTGAGAACTGATAGCGCCAGATGTTGCCGCCGATGTTGGTCATCTTCACGCCCGGCCATGCCGCGTTGGAGTCGCTCGAGCCGTTCCACATATAGGCGTAAACGGCGCTCCAGCCGGCTTCGTTCTCACAGTAAACGTAGTTCTTACCGTCGGAGGAGCCGCCGGGCTGGGTAGCGGGAGCGGAGGTGGGGTTGGTGTTGCCGCCCTGGGTAGCAGGAGCGGAGGTGGGCTTCACGGTAGCGGGCTGGGTCTCAAGTGCGTCAAGACCGACGACGACCAAGCCTATGCTGGGGCTCATGAAGTAGATACGGAGCTTGTCACCCGAGGGATTCCACAGGTGCATGCAGTTCTTGCCGCCGTAGTTACCGGACTGTACATAGTACTTTTGTCCGCCGGATACGGTGGTGACCGCCTGGTTCTGCTGAGCCTGGGCGGCAGAGTTGGAGACTGTTGATACCACGAAGCAGTAGTCGTTGCTCGCGTCAGCTACATCGCAGTAATAATAGCCTTTTGAAGAATCATAAGTAAAGGTACCGGTAGGGGTCGTCCCGCTGAAGCTGGGACCGTTGGTGTGCTCGCCCCACAGATAGTAGGTTTCGGCGCCGGTCTCGGCGACCTCGGCGTTATCAGCCGCGTTTACGGTCACAGCCATGGCGACGGCGGATACAAGCACGACCAGACACAAAACGAGAGAAAGCGCGCGTTTTGTGAGCTTATCGGTGTTTCTCATGATCATTCCCTCCTTCTTTCATGTTAATTTTCAGCAAATCCTAAAATAGGTGTATGCCTATACATTTTAATTATACCGAACGAGGACAATTTTAATTTTCTGTATCAGAATTATTGTCAACTAAATATTCCACAATATTCTTTTCCGCTTTTTGTCAAACTTACAACAAAATGACAGTAAGTTTTGTTACATTGTAAAAATCGGTATTTCAATCGGCGGATAAACGGCGCTTGAGAGCCTGAAAAATTTTTCTCCAAGTTGCATAAAAGTATGCAACTTTTTCCTTTGTCGCGCTATGGGTGAAGGAGTGATTTTCATGATGGAACCGAAGTATATCAAGCTGTTCAACGACTGCGCCGACGAGCTCGCGATGCTCTCCGACGAGCAGGTCGGACGGCTGCTCAAGGGGCTGCTGAGCTATGCCGACCGCGGCGAAAAGCCCGATTTTACCGACGATATCACGCTGCGGGTGCTGTTCTCGATCCTGAGAAAGCAGATCGACCGCGAATACGAAAAGTATGATGAAAGGTGTCAGGCAAGGTCAGCCGCGGGAAGAAAAGCGGCTGCCGCACGCTACAGCAGAGAGAAATCAAGCATGCGAACGGATGCGAACGCATGCGTTTGCTGCCAAGACAAAGACAATGACAAAGACAATGACAATGACAAAGACAATGACATAGACAATGACATAGACAATGACAAAGATATAGAATACGGCGCTGAACGCGCGGGACGGGCAAGCCCGTCGCTCTATCTCCCGGAGGTGGATGAAGTCGTTGATTATCTCAATCAGCGTGCCGGTACCCGCTACCGTTCCTCTGCCGGGGGTACGCGGCGGCTCATCGCCGCCCTGCTGAACGAGGGCTACGATACAGCGGACATGAAGCGCGTCATAGACAGTAAGTGTGCCGAATGGCTGAACAGTGAATTCAGCCGTTATCTGCGCCCGGACGTGCTGTTCGGCAAGAAGTTCGAGGGCTACCTCAACGCCCCCGAGCCGAAGCAGACCCTGCCGAAAAGCAAGCTCCACCCCTGGCAGAACGACACACAGGACAGCTACCTCGAGATCATCCGCGAGTTCGAGGAGAATTACAAAGTACCCGGAGCCATAATGAGCGATGAGGAGTGAGGAATGAGGAATGAGGAATGAGGAATGAGGAATGAGGAATATAATAAACGTCGCGGAGTGTTGTAGGGCGGAGGCTTTGCAAACCTCCCGTGTAGGGGCTGAATTTATTCAGCCCGTTCATTCTGCGTCAGCAGGGCGATATCACGGAAGCTTTTCAATTTCATCGCTTCGCGATCGTCCCCCTGCCTGTACACGCAAAAACAGCGCCCCTTTTACAGGAGCGCTGATGGTTCTTGAATATCGTGTTGCGGTACGGGTTATGTGCGGACGATGCCGCCGATGTCATAGGGGCATGAGCTCCCGGCGAGATACCCGCGGATCAGGCTCGCGTCGATGATATCCGTCTTACCGTCGGCGTTGACGTCGCCGTGCAGGAAATCCTTTGCCGCATACTCCGTCTTGATGGCGGCGGCGTGTCGCTGGATCAGGGTCGCGTCGATCACGTCGGCCTCGCCGTTGCCGTTGATATCGCCGAGGATGTAGCCGAGACCGAAGGGCGTACCCGGCGCAAATCTGCCGTCGAAGTAATAGCCCTGAGTCGGGAGGGTATCGGTGTTGCGGTCTACCTTCATGGCGACGACCTGAGCGCGCGTCAGACAGAGCTTTTCGAGGTAAGAGGCGTCCAGCACGCCCTGATTCACCATCGCTTCCGCGTCGGAATAGGACGCGTAGCCATAACTGAGCTCATCCACGTCGGCGTACCACTTGTCGGTAGCCTTATCATAGCGGAAGAGGATGTTCTTCTTCGCCATGGTGATATCGGTCACGGTATAGGTCGTCTCATCCTTCTGCTCCGCGTAATTGTAAGTGTGCTCCTCACCGTATTGGATCAGCGGGATCTCATGTTTGATCAGGTACAGGTCGCTGTTGGGATGGTCGGCGAACTTCTCGCCCGTTACAAGGGTTCTCCACTCGCCGACATACCTGCCGTCTACCCATGCGTCGGTAAAATAGCCCATTTTGCCGCCCCAGTACATACGGGAGCCGACGTCCCATTCGTCGTCGCTGATGTAGTTGGTGTTGCCCTTGGAATAGAGGTAAGTGAAAACGGGATTGGAAACGTCGTGGTGGCCGTCGGCAGACATATTGCTGCCCGCCATGGTGACCCACGCGCCGTCGCCGACGGTGTCGCAGATATCGCGGAAGCTCAGCTCGTCGTCACGCGGGATATCGTCCTCGATCTCGAGATCGGCATAGTCCTTGAGCAGCTGATAGGAGCCCTCAAGGGTGATCGGGGCGTCGTTCTTCTCAAGGGTGAACACGCGCTTGATATCCTTCTCGTCAACACCCTGACCTTCGATATTTCCCGCGCCGCCGTAGCATTTGGTCACGCCGTCAAGGGTAGCGTTGAACAGGTAGTGCGTACTCGTCCATTCGACGGTCACGCGGGGGTCAAGGCGCTGTGCGACATCAGCCAGAAGATACGGGAAGCCGAGCGAATCGTAGCGGTAGGGATAGATCGAAGAGGCAAAGAGCGCGCGGTTATCCCGGCGCGTAAACGGACTGTAGATATAGTAGCTCTGATCGTAGTGACCGGCTCTGGCGAGCATCCAGTAGGGGTCGACTCTCTCGACCCTGCCGCGTACAAAGGAGCCGCTGTAGTGACAGATGCTGTAGAGTCCCGACTGTACCGCTTCCATCTTATCGAAGAACGTACTTCCCTTCGCGTAGGTGTCGATCAGGTAATCTACTCCATCCTTGAGCTTAGGGATCGTGACGGTGATGTCGGAATCATACCAATCCGCCCACCAGCCGTAGCCGTTGCTGTACTGGAGCGTGAGCTTTCCGCCGTCGGTAGTGAAGCTGTTGGATACGAAGATGTAGCCGCCGGCGACGCGGCCGGTGCTCTCATCCTCATACTGCACGTCCGCAAAGATGACAGGCTGATCATAATAATCTGTATAGGCGACGAGGGAATCCTTCTCTTCGCCCTCCTCATCATAAACGGAATCGGGATCCGTAAAGCGGAAGGACGTCGGGTCGGGGTTATCCGTCTTGACGAAGAACAGGCAATTGAACGGCGCAAGCAGCGGCTTGACCTCGTAGGAATACTCCGTCACGTTTTTTTCTTCTATGACGCCGGTCGCGGCGGGAGAGGGCTTCTCCCGTTCGGCAGTATCGGCGGGAGCGTGCGCCCTTTTCTCTCCGGGTAAACGCGAGAAGGTATCGACGTCAGCCGGCGCGTGCGCGCTTTCCTCGCCGTATATCCCGGCATCACCGGACTCCTGTTCGACAGATCCCGCGACCGCGGGAACGGAAACAAGGGCTGACAGCAGCAGAATGATTGCGAGTAAAACGGATATGCTTCTTTTCATGGGTATTCTCCTTAATATAAAGCAGAACAGCGCCCTCAATTCAGCGAAAGAGGGCGCTGTGGTTGGATTCGATTGTCGGTTACTGACCGATGAGCTCCTTGAGCTTCTTGATCACGGAGGGCGCGTCGGCTCTGCCGCGGCTCTGCTTCATGACGTTGCCGAGCACCGCCATGAGCGCCTTCTCCTTACCGCTCTTGTAGTCGGCGACAGCCGCCTGCATGGCGTTGATCGCGTTCTGACAATACTCGGTGAGGGTGGCGTCGTCGAGACCCGCCATGTCGGACTCGCTGACGAACTCGGTGACCGCCTTGCCGGAATCGAGCATCTTCTCGAGCGCGGTCTTGGCGAGGTTGTTCTTGAGCTTGCCGCTCTCGAGGAGCTTGCACAGCTCGTTGAGCTGATCGGCGGTGGTCTTGACGTCGAAGGCTTCCTTATCCGCCTCGGTCTCTAGACGGCGGAAGATCTGACCGATGATGAAGTTCGAGGCGGTCTTGGGCGCTTTCAGCCCCTCGGACGCCTTGTCGAAGAACTCGGAGATGCTGCGGTACTTGGTCAGCTGGGCGGCGTCCTTCTCGGGGATGCCGTATTCTTCGGTGTAGCGCGCGAACTTCTGCTCGGGTAATTCGGGCAGGCGGGAGCGAAGCTCCTCTATTTTTTCTTTCGGCGTACTGATCGTAACCAAATCAGGCTCGCGGAAGTAACGGTAGTCGTGGGCGTCCTCCTTCGATCTCATCGAAGAGGTGGTGCCGGTGGCGTCGTCATAACGCAGGGTCTCCTGCACGACCGCGCCGCCGCTCTCGATCAAATCGACCTGACGCTCGTATTCATATTCCATCGCCTTCGCGATATTGGTGATGGAGTTCATGTTCTTGATCTCGGTGCGGGTGCCGAGCTTCTCGGAGCCCTCGGGGCGGACGGAGATATTCACGTCACAGCGCATCGAGCCCTCCTGCATACGGCAGTCGGACACGCCGATATAGCGCATGATCTGCTGGAGCTTTTCGACATACTCCTTCGCCTCGTCGATCGAGCGGAAATCGGGCTCGGTGACGATCTCGATCAGCGGTACGCCGCCGCGGTTGTAGTCGACGTAGGTATCGCCGTGGTTATGGATCAGCTTACCCGCGTCCTCCTCGATATGAATACGAAGTATTCTTATCTTTCTTCCATTGGAAAGTTGGATGTAACCATGCTCGCACAGGGGCTTATCGTACTGAGAGATCTGGTACGCCTTGGGCAGATCGGGATAGCAGTAGTTCTTACGGTCCATCTTGGCGATCTCGGCGATCTCGCAGTTGGTGGCAAGACCCGCCATGATCGCGTACTCCACGACGCGCTCGTTCAGCTTCGGGAGCGTACCCGGCAAGCCGATGCACACGGGACAGCAATGGGTGTTGGGGTCGCCGCCGAACTTCGTGGTGCAGGAGCAGAAGATCTTGGTGTTCGTCTGTAATTCGACATGGGTCTCAAAGCCCGCTACCAATTCGTATTTCACAGCTTGACACCCCACTTTGTTTCTATCGTCTTATGCTCAGCCTGCTCATAGCGATAAGCGAGGTTGAGGATGGTTTTCTCATCAAATTTCTTACCGATCAGCTGCATACCGATCGGCAGACCCTCCCCATCGACGCCGCAGGGTACGGATACCGCAGGCAGACCCGCGGTGTTGACCGGTACGGTGCAGATATCGGAGAGGTACTGTTCGAGCTGGTCGGTCTCTTCGCCGAAGAGATAGCCGCTCTTGAACGCGGTCACGGGAGCGGTCGGCGCAAGGATCACGTCGACATTCTCGAAGGCACGGTCGAAGGCTTCGACGATCGCGCCGCGCAGGTTGACCGCCTTCTTATAATACGCGTCATAGTAGCCCGCGGAAAGGACATAGGTACCCATCAGGATACGGCGCTGGACCTCCTTGCCGAAGCCCTCGCTGCGTGTACGGCAGATCATGTCGTGGGTGCCGTTATAATGCTCCGCCTTGTAGCCGTAACGGATGCCGTCATAGCGGCCGAGGTTGGAGGACGCCTCCGCCATCGCGAGGATGTAGTAGACGGGCAGGGCGAACTTCAGCTCGGGCAGATCGAAATACACGATCTCGGCGCCCATCTCCTCATACACCTTGGCGGCTTGAAGCACCGCCTCCTTCACGTCCTCGCGGACGCCGTCGAGGTACTGGTTGGCGATACCGATCTTCTTGCCCTTAATATCATTATCCAGGGTCGGCAGAGCAGGCTCGCTGCCCCGGGAGGTGGAATCACGCTCATCGTACTTCGCGATCGCGTCAAAGACGATCGCGGCGTCCTCTACGTCATGGGTGATCGGGCCGATCTGGTCGAAGGACGAGGCGTAGGCGATCAGTCCGTAACGCGACACGGCGCCGTAGGTGGGCTTTAAGCCGACGATACCGCAGAAGGACGCGGGCTGGCGGATAGAGCCGCCCGTATCGGAACCCAGACCGTAGACGGCGAGGTTGCCGCCGACAGCGGACGCAACGCCGCCGGAGGAGCCGCCCGCCACATGATCGAGGCTGTGGGGATTCTTAGCTCCGCCGTAGTAGGAGGTCTCACAGGACGAGCCCATCGCGAACTCATCCATGTTGGTCTTGCCGAGCATGACCACGCCTTCCTTTTGCAGCAGCTCATAGACGGTCGCGTCGTAGATCGGCTTGTAGCCCGTGAGGATCTTGGAGGCGCAGGTGGTCTCGATACCCTTGGTGGAGATATTGTCCTTGAGGGTCATCGGGACGCCCTCAAGCAACCCGATGGTCTCGCCAGCGGCGAGCTTCTCATCCACCTTAGCCGCCTGCGCGAGAGCGACCTCGGGGGTGACGGTGATGTAGGCGTTTAGTTCTTTATTAGAATTTTCGATGGCTTCCAAATACTTTTTGGTCAGCTCAACGCAGGTGATCTCTTTATTGACGAGCATCTCATGGATGCGTTTGATCTGTCCCATCTTACGCTCTCTTTCTGACGAGGAAGTGATCCTCCGCCTGTTCGGGGGCATTCTTGAGGATCTCCCCGACGGGGTAGGATTCTTTGACCTCATCCTTGCGGAAGGCGTTAGAGAGGTTGTTGATGTTGTCAAAATCGCCGCTCTTCACCTCGACGCTGTTGATGGTGTCGGCGAAGGAGACGATCTTCTGCATCTCTTCGGTCAGGCTGTCGAGATCCTTTTCATCCACGAACAGCTTAGAGAGCAGGGCGATATTCTCGATGTCTTCTCTGGTTACCATAATGTGTTCCTTTCAGTCACGGTGAATGGTGAATGGTGAATGGTGAATGGTTAAGGGAGGGCTTCGCCCTCACCCATTTATATAGGAATCAAAACGCGACAGCGTTTCCCGACATCATTCACCATTACTCATTCACCATTCACCAAACAATTTATCTCAACTTGATATGAACTTCACGGAGCTGCTGCTCGCTGACCTCTCCGGGAGAGCCGAGCAGGACGTCCTGGGCGTTGGAGTTCATCGGGAAGGCGATGACCTCACGGATGTTCTCCTCCTCGGTCAGGAGCATGAGCATACGGTCGACGCCGGGCGCCATACCCGCGTGGGGCGGCGCGCCGTACTGGAACGCGGTGTACAGGGAGCGGAACTTCTCCTTGAGGTCGTCCTCCGAATAGCCCGCGATGGCGAACGCCTTCTTCATGATATCGATGTCGTGGTTACGGACAGCGCCGGAGGAGAGCTCCACGCCGTTGCAGACGATGTCGTACTGGTAGGCGAGGATATCGCAGGGATCCTTCTCTAAGAGCGCCTGCATACCGCCCTGCGGCATACTGAACGGGTTGTGGGTAAAGATGATCTGACCGCTCTCCTCGTCCTGCTCATACATCGGGAAGTCGACGATGAAGCAGAAGTCGAAGCGGCTCTTGTCGATCAGGTCGAGACGGGTCGCGACCTCGGTACGGATCTGACCCGCGAGCTTCGGCGCGTCGGCGGCGGTATCGGCGATGAAGTAGATCACGTCGCCCGCCTTGGAGCCGTTCCTCCGGATCAGCTCCTCTCTGTCGCCGGGCTTTAAGAACTTATCGATCGGGCCGTCGAAGAGCAGGTCGTCGGTGACCTTGACGTAGCCCAGACCCTTCATACCGATGGAGAGCGCAAACTCCTCCATCTTCTTGAACCAGCTCTTGGAGCAGGAAGCGGCGCCGGGGACGTTGATCGAGCGTACGCACTTTTTGAGGAAGGGCTTGAAGTCGGTCTCCTCAAACATATCGGAGATCTCGACGATCTCGAGCGGATTACGCAGATCGGGCTTATCGGTGCCGTACTTGAGCATCGCCTCGGCAAAGGTGATGCGTCTGAAGGGCGGCTTGCTGATCTCTTTATCCGAGAATTTCTTGAAGGTGGAATAGAGCACTTCCTCAGCGACCTCAAAGACATCCTCCTGAGTCGCGTACGCCATCTCGAAGTCGAGCTGGTAGAACTCGCCGGGGGAACGGTCGGCACGCGCGTCCTCATCACGGAAGCAGGGCGCGATCTGGAAGTATTTATCGAAGCCGGAGACCATCAACAGCTGCTTGAAGATCTGCGGCGCCTGAGGCAGAGCGTAGAACTTGCCCTTATGCTTGCGGGAGGGGATCAGGTAGTCGCGGGCGCCCTCGGGAGAGGACACGCCGAGGATCGGGGTGGCGATATCCATGAAGCCCAGCTCGCCCATCTTAGCGCGAAGGTAGGAGATCACCTGCGAGCGCAGGAGGATCTTGTCATGTACCTTGGGGTTGCGCAGGTCGAGGAAGCGGTATCTCAGGCGGGTATCCTCGTTGGTCGCGGTGGAGGAGACCACCTCGAAGGGCAGGTTGTTCTTACACTTGCCGAGGATGGTGAGGGTAGAGGCGACGACCTCGACGGTACCGGTAGCGATCTTATTGTTGATCGTTTCCTCGTCGCGCTTGACGACGTTGCCGGAGATGGTGACGGAGCACTCGCGGTTCACGCCCTCTAAAAGCGCGTCGTCATGGACGACGACCTGGGTCACGCCGTACTGGTCACGGATGTCGAGGAACATGACGCCGCCGTGGTCGCGGATATTCTCGACCCAGCCGGCAAGGCGCACCTCCTGACCGATATGTTCTTCGCGTAAATCTCCGCAGGTAACGGAGCGATAGATATTAGCTTTCATTTTCATATTCCTTTCAAGGCATTTTTCCCTATTCTGTAGCATTATACCACAAAGAAAAGCTAAAGTAAAGCCGCGAGTCCGCTTTTTTGGGAAAAAGTATTTAGGAATGAGGAGTTAGGAATGAGGAATGAGGAATGAGGAATTGTATAAACGTCGTATAGGGTTGTAGGGGTTGGCACCCCCGTTGGGGGAATGTCCGAAGGACAAGGGGGGGAAGCTGTCTCCGGCGAGGAATGCTCCCGCCGTAGGGGCGACCATTGGTCGCCCGCGAATGACGGACGTTATTGATATCGAAAACGTATGATAG
>CACZYF010000026.1 GCA_902785355.1 uncultured Ruminococcus sp.
GGAAGCAGCACAGGTTGTGCGTGACATCTTCAAAATGGCGTTAGAGGGAAAAAGCAATGAAACTATCGCTCGTATCTTGCAGGAGCGCAAGGTGCTGATTCCTATAGCGTATTGGCAAGAAAAGGGTATCCGAAAAGGCGGTAAGGTTACACAGCCTAACAAATACAAATGGTGTAAAACTACTGTTACAAAAATACTAACCCAACAGGAGTATTGCGGCGATATCATCAACTTTAAGACGTATTCCAAGTCCTATAAGAACAAGAAGCGTTACGACAACCCAAAAGAGAATTGGGTAATCTTCAAGGACGTTCACGAGCCGATTATCAGTCGTGATGATTTTGAGTTGGTGCAGACGCTTGTCGTAAAGACAAAGCGCCGTGCTCCAAAAAAGGAGAACGGCGAGAAGAATATGTTTTGCGATTTTCTGTACTGCGCCGATTGCGGCAGTAAGCTATGGTATCATACGAATACCACCAACAAGGAAATCCATTATTTCAGCTGTTCCAACTATAAAAAGGATACCCGTGGGAATTGCGAAACCCGCCATTATATCCGTGCCGACGCAATCGAACAAGTGGTAATGCTGGAACTTCGCCGTTTAGCAGAGTATTTGGAATCTCACGAGGAAGAATTTGCAAAGCTTCTTGCCGAGAAAACCAACGCCGATATGTTGGCGGAGCAGAAAACCTTAGAAACAGAGCTGAATCGGGCAACCGCCCGAAACGAAATGCTCACTTCACTTTTCGCCAAAACCTACGAGGACAATGTATCCGGCAAGCTAAGCGATGAGATGTATATGGAGCTATCGCATAAATATGAGGTTGAACGCCTTGAACTGAAAACAAAGATTTTTGAGTACAAGGAACGCCTTGCCAAAATCAGCGAAATGGAGCAAAACAAAGATGACTTTCTTAAAGCTGTCAGAAAGTTTATGGAGATGGAATCCTTAACCGCACCAATGCTCAGAGAGCTTATCGATCACATTGATGTTTACGAAAAGGAAGGCGGGAAGAAAAGCTACACCCAGCGCATTGTAATCTATTATCGCTTTGTCGGCTACTTAGAGCTACCGTCATCAGAGGACGAAAACTACAAAGCAAACACCCGAAAGGGCGTAGATGTGGAGTATATCCCCACAGCAAAGTCTGCATAAAAATTGTGAGCAGGCACAAAACCTGCTCACTACATACAAATCGGATGAAATTGAATAAAAAGAATGAGTGTCCATAACTTAAATCCGTTATGAACACTCATACTGGTCGAGGTGACAGGATTTGAACCTGCGACCTCTTCGTCCCGAACGAAGCGCGCTACCAAACTGCGCCACACCTCGAAAAAATAGCCCCGAAGTGAATCGGGGCCAATGGCTGCGGAACTAGGATTCGAACCCAGACATACAGAGTCAGAGTCTGCTGTGCTACCCTTACACAATTCCGCATTGCACTCTTATTATTATATACAAAAAACTTTATTTGTCAAGAGTAAAATACCATATTTTTAAAAACTTTGTCATCTTTGTTTTTTTATCCTGACATCCTTGCCGATAAACTCTAATGTGTCGCATACTCCGATCAAACGGGAGGCAAAACGCTGGGAATAAGTCGTCAGTAATTCAGTCATCGAAAGATTCGTGCTGATGATGATCGGCTTTCCTTCCAGAATACGTGAATTAAACAAATTATAAACACAAGATACCGTGAATTGGGTGCTGAATTCGGTACCGAGATCATCGAGAATAAGAAGATCACATTTTAAGAGAGAATTAAAAGTATCCTCCTGTTGATCGAATTTGTATGTAAAATGCTCGCGTTCCAGACGAGATAAAATTTGAGGTGCAGAGACATAGATGACCGACATGCCTTTACGGATCACCTCATTAGCAATTGCGAGACTGAGATGGGTCTTACCGAGTCCTGTTGCACCGCGGAGCAGAAGATTCCTACTGTGAACGGAGAACGTATCGGCGTATTCACGACAGTGATTGTAGATGTTTGACATACGGTTAAAGGGAATCTTACCGTTTTCATCCGGAGATGTGCTGTAGTAATCCAGTGAAAAATTCTCGAAAGTACAGCGATCAAGCGGTAACAAAGCGTTTAGCTCTTCGCCTGCGACATCTGCCATCAGCTGATAGAAGCAATCGCACACAACGGTATGGTTATCAAGCTCGATATAGCCGGTGTCCTCGCACTTCTGACAATGGAAATGCGGCTCCGTCACGGATGGAGAAATGTGATTATCAACGAGCAGACGATCCTGCTCCTCCTGCAGAGCAAGACTGCGCTCACTGAGCTTCTTGATCGCGTCCTTATCGCTGTCCTTCACCACACACTTCGCGATCGCGGCACCGATAGAAAGCAATTCTGTATTGATTTCTCGCAATCGGGGAAACTGTACATAAAGCTCCTCGCGCCTTATATCAGCCTCTCTCAAAGCCTGTGTACGGCGTTCGGTAAGCCTGTCTTTGGCTGTGTTGAATACTTCATTGGAATAAGGCATGAATACCTCCGTTTAATCATCAAATAAAGAAGTGTTTTCGTATTTCGATATATCAAAGGACGCACCGTCCGTTGAAAAAACAGAACCCTTCGAGCTGTTGTTCTTCTTTACAGTTGTCTTGTTTTTGGTAGCGCTCTCCTGTGCGTGAAGCGTATCAAGCGATTTGATGCCGCTGTTGTTCCAACGCTTTAAGATCGCGTTGATATAGCGGATATCATATGCGCCCTTGGTATTGACGCAGCGCTCGTAGGCTTCTGTAATCATCTCATCATTGAAGCCCCATTCATTGAGCCACCTATCTGCATGTTCCATCTGCGCAGCGGTAGGTTTACCGATATTGCGGATACCGAGCAGTGTCGACACTCTCCCCCATGCTTCACGGGAATTGGTAAGTCGTTCGACCTCGCGTTCGGCACTCTCGGCGGTTTTGATTCCTTCATCCGCCCATCGAATACCGAGGCGTTCGACCGCGCGCATATTGGCGTTGCCGACAGACGCGAGGTAATTCATCATCATCGCGATGACCTCGCACGGAAGTCCGAAGGTATCGTAAAGCATGACGAGCGTAGCGGTATCGCCGGAGGACAGCGGTTTCTTCAGTACGGTCTGTGCTTCTTCCAACAGTCCGGCGAGTAACGCGTCTTCCTTCAAAAGCTTCGCGACAAACTGTGAATCTGGTCTGCGCGCACGGGAAACAGCGGTATGATGTTTTTTCACCGGCTCGGGCATCTTAGAAATGACCGAATCGGACTCATCTGCCTTTTGAGGTACATTTGCAGGCTCTAACACACCTTGACTTTCCGTTAATACGCCGCGTTCTATCCAAAAGGATAATGCGTTCTCCGCTTCTTCCCTTGACAGCTTCAAAGCGGCGCAAAGAGTATCGGCGCTGTTTTCATCCTCTGCATGGCGCAGTATGTACAGCAGTACTTTGATTTGAGCTTCACTGGCAATCTTGATATGTCTATCGACAACGCAGGCGGGTACTGCAAAAACGCTTCCCCACACTCCGAGATTGATCGAAAAAGTCATAGTATCTTCCTTTACTATAGTTAGGAATTATAGTATAACACAAAAAGCGACCGGATTCTACTTTCAAAGAATTATAACGAATTAATTCAGTTCACTGCCCTGAAAACCGTTACCGGCGATCGTTCCGGCTGTCATGATCACGATAAACGCATTATCATCTACACTGAGTACGGCATTCTTGATGCGATAGACGTCATGAGATCTGACGGCACACATGATGACGCCAAGCGGCAGATGACTGTAGCCTCCCCGAGCATTCAGCAGGGTCACTCCCCTATCCTCACGTATCGTAATCGTATCACGAACCGATGACGGAACAGATGTAACGATCATCATCAACTTGCCGTTATCTCGGGAAAAGCCGATGATGACCGTATCGATCAGCTTCGTCGAAACAAATATCGTGATAACGGCATACAAAGCATTTTCGATACTGCTGTAGACTACAGCAGATAAAATGATAACGACTGCGTCCGATAGAAACACGATTCGTCCGACGCTCAGATATGGGAAACGGCGATGCAAGTTACGCGCGATAATATCCGTACCACCCGTACTGCCGCCACGAAGTAGAATCAGACCCAAGCCCATACCAGAGAGGATGCCGCCGAAGATCGCCGCGATCATCCTGTCACCTGTATAGACAAGACCGAATATGGCAAAGCCGTCGACCATCAGGGAAACGATGACGACAGCGATAACGGTTCTCACGATAAAACGCTTTCCGCTCTCTAAGGCACCCCAAATAAACAGCGGAGCGTTCAATAAAAGAGAAACTGCGCCGATGGGCGTATGGATCAAGCTGTTCAGCAGCGTCGCAAGACCGGTAACGCCGCCGGGGGCAATATCGTTAGGCGCCGTAAAGCAATCAACCGACAGAGCATACAGAGCCGCTCCGAGGATCGTTATCAAAAGATCCGCAGTATAGCTCTTTACTCTGTCGGTCAGTTTCATCCAATCACGCCTTTGCAGAATTATCCCTCAATTGCAGGAACATCACTGCTTATTATCTGCGCGAAAAGCTCGTTTATTCGCTCCTGTCTGCCCTTGAGGTACAGCCAGCCGAAAAGAGCCTCCAGTCCGGTCGCCGCATGATAATCGGATAAGGTAGAGTGCTTAGAGGCGGAATTCACCTTGGTGTTTCTGCCCCGTTTATATACCTCTTCCTCTTCCTCAGACAGCAGCGGAAGAAGATCCTTCACATACGCCGCCTGACTTTTACAGTTGACCATCGAGACTTTTCGGTGATTCAGCTCACCGACATGGGCGGAGCTGGTCTTGACAAGATGCTCACGCACCAATAGATCATACACACCGTCGCCGATAAAAGCGAGATTCAAGGTCGGGACAGCGTTAAGCGTTCTATCATCCATACTCATCACTCAATAAAATCAAATTCAAGGTCATAGATCGATACAGTGTCGCCTTCCTGACAGCCGGCTTCACGCAGCTTATCGATCACACCGGAGGTCTGGAGCAGACGTTCAAAGTACGAAAGACCTTCATAATCATCAAAGTTGACGCCGCGGATAACACGCAGCAGCCACTTGCCCTCGACCATATATACACCGTCCTGTACGGTGATTTTAACATCGCCGAAAGATTCTTCCTCGATCTCGGGCATCGGTTCGGGCTCATATACCTTGATCGGCGGGAGCTTCGAGAGCTCTTCTGTGATCTGATTTAAAAGAGGATCAACATCATAGCGGATCGCCGCCATGATCGGGAAGAATTTATAACCCTGATCCTCGATCCAAGCCTTGAAATCGGCGATCTGTTCATCGGTCGCGAGATCGCATTTATTGCCGACGACCAGCATCGGGCGCTCGGCAAGCTCGGGGTTGAACTTATGGAGCTCCTCGTTGATGATGCGGAAATCCTCCTTCGGATCGCGTGCCTCGGAACCGGATACATCCACGATATGAACCAGTAATCGGCAGCGCTCCACATGGCGCAGGAACTGATGACCCAGCCCCGAGCCATCGGCGGCGCCCTCGATCAGACCGGGGATATCCGCCATGACGAACGACACGCCGTCACCCATCGAAACAACGCCGAGCGTCGGATAGATCGTGGTGAAATGGTAATTCGCGATCTGGGGCTTCGCCTGTGATACGACTGATATCAGCGTTGATTTACCGACGTTCGGAAAGCCGACTAAGCCAACATCCGCAAGGAGCTTTAACTCCAGCGTGACCTCGAATTCCTCACCGGGCATTCCGGGCTTGGCAAATCGAGGCGCCTGACGGGTCGGAGTTGCGAAATGCTTATTGCCCCATCCGCCTTTACCGCCTCTTGCTACGACAACAGGCTCTTTACCCGAAAGATCAGCCATGATTCGACCGCTCGCGGCCTCCTTAACGATGGTACCGACGGGAACCTTTACGATCAGATCCTCAGCTGCCTTGCCGTACTTTCTGCCGCCGGAGCCGTTATTACCCTTCTTCGCCTCGAACTTGCGTTTATAGCGAAAGTCGGCGAGCGTAGAAAGATTCGAGTCAGCGACAAAGATCACATCGCCGCCCTTTCCCCCATC
This sequence comes from uncultured Ruminococcus sp., assembly GCA_902785355.1. Taxonomy (GTDB): domain Bacteria; phylum Bacillota; class Clostridia; order Oscillospirales; family Acutalibacteraceae; genus Ruminococcoides. Next base: position 6,071 of record CACZYF010000026.1, read on the forward strand.
GCCGCCGTCGGGACCGCCCGAGGCAACATATTTTTCACGGTGAAACGCGACGGCGCCGTCGCCGCCGTCACCGGCTTTAATCAAAATTTTCGCTTTATCTACAAACATGCTAAAACCTCGTTTCAGTAGTTGAACGATACAAATGAGTGTGGTCATCAACCGCCCGCGGACGATCAACAATCGCCCCTACGGGTGATAAACAAAAAAGGCGGTTAATCTAACCGCCCCAAAAGTCAATTACTGCTCAACAGGATAAACGCTGGCGCGCTTTCTGTCCTTGCCAACACGCTCGAAACGGACAACGCCGTCTACCTTAGCGAAGAGAGAATCATCGGAACCGCGGCCGACATTGTTGCCGGGGTGGATGTGAGTACCTCTCTGCTTAACGAGAATGTTGCCGGCTAAGACGAACTGACCGTCAGCACGCTTGACGCCGAGGCGCTTAGACTCGCTGTCACGACCGTTCTTAGTTGAACCCATACCTTTTTTATGAGCGAACAACTGCAGATTTATTTTAAGCATTACCTTACACCTCCGAATATGTTATTGTTAGATACTTAGGATACTGCTCCATAAGGGAGCTTAGATGAAGCATCATGCCGCTCATGATATCGCGGCAGCGGATCGCTTCGCTTTCAGTCTGTAATTTCAGGTACATATAGCCGTCGGCAACCTCCAGAGAAGGATTGAAGCCGATCACATCGGTGATGGTATTCGCCATCATATACGCCGCGCTGCTGACAGCCGCGCAGAGTATCTCGGGACCTCCGGGATTCATATCCGAATGACCGGAGATACAGAAGCCGTAGGAAGGCTCAGTACCGAAAAATTCGACTTTAATCATCAGGCGTTGATCGCCTTGATCTCAACCTTAGTGTAAGGCTGACGGTGACCCATCTTACGCTTCTCACCCTTCTTGGGCTTGTAGGTGGATACATAGATCTTCTTCGCCTTATCGGTCTTGATGACCTCAGCGGAGACCTTAGCACCGTCAACATAAGGTGTGCCGGCCTTGATACCGTCGTCGGTAGATACAGCGACAACGTCGAACTCTACGGTAGCGCCGTTCTCTGCGTCGAGCTTCTCGACAAAGATGACGTCACCCTTCTCGACCTTGTACTGCTTACCGCCGGTCTCGATTACTGCGAACATTTTATCATTCCTTTTACATAGACTCGCTACTCTTGGGTGGCAACGAAGCAGTTTTACCATATAACAGTAAACGCAATTTACGCGCACTTAATAAACCCACAGTATGCGGCTTATATACTATATCATAAAGGGTATTGCTTGTCAAGAATTTTTTACAGAGTCATTACCGGAATAACGTTTTCACTTCTTTTTCTTTCCGACTGCGGCAAGACGTTTCTCAATAATGATACATCTCAAAATCAAAAGCAAAGCGATTACGATTGATGTTATCGCAAAATAATACGCTGTTGTAAGAGAGGTGTAATAAGTTCGATAGTAGGTAACGCCATCGTCGCTCCATAAACGCAAATCAATCTTATCGCCGATACTATATGCTGTTGCGTCAGATGAAATGCTGCACCAATAATCGGTGTTACTGTTAATCTCATATTTCCAGTAATACTCATAAACTGGTTGTTTGTCATCTGATATTCTTACAAGCGTCGCTGTTACATCCGCTTTATATTCTGCTCTGTTATAATCCATTGCCGACCAATAATAATAACCAATAAAAGCTACACCGATCAAAAGTATGGTAATAGAGAGAAACAAAACGAAAGTAAGATTCTTTCGACCATACAACCAGTATCTATCTCTGACTTTCGGATAAAAAACTACCATATTCTTTTCTTAGTTAAATCCTTAAAAAGAAATCAGAAATCTGTTGCAGTACAATTCGACACAGCATAATTATCAATCGTTCTGGATATGATACGCCTTTAAAGTATTCTGCATCAGCATGGCGATGGTCATGGGGCCTACGCCGCCGGGGACAGGGGTAATATAGGAGCATTTTTCTTTAACAGAATTAAAATCGACATCGCCGCAGAGCTTTCCGTTCTCGTCGCGGTTCATACCGACGTCGATCACGACAGCGCCGTCCTTGACCATATCGGTGGTGACGAACTTCGCTCTGCCGACAGCGGCGACAAGGATATCAGCCTGCTTGGTGATCTCAGCGAGATTCTTGGTTCGGCTGTGAGTGATGGTGACGGTACCGTTCTCATGCAGTAGGAGCATGGACATCGGCTTACCGACGATATTGCTTCTGCCGATCACGACGCAGTTCTTTCCTTCGACCGCGATATCGTAATAATGCAGCATCTCCATTACGCCCGCCGGTGTGCAGGGCAGAAAATCGTAGTCACCGATCATGATCTTTCCAACATTGTAGGAAGAAAAGGCGTCAACGTCCTTTTCCACGGAAATAGCGGCGATCACTGCTTTATCGTCGATATGCTTCGGAACAGGAAGCTGACAGAGGATGCCGTTGACGTCTTTCCTCTCATTCAGCTCCTCGATCAGGGCGATCAGCTCCTCCTGCGTAGTCTCGGCAGGTAAAGCATACTCCAGAGAACGGAAGCCGACATACTCGCAGGCTTTCTTCTTATTATTTACATAAACGCGGGAGGCGGGATCATCACCGACGATGATGACCGCGAGGGTGATCTCCTTACCCTGCTCCTTGATCTGTGCGACCTCGTCGCGGATCCTGTCCTTTACGCTCTGAGAAACGAGCTTACCGTCAATCAATTGATACATATATTAACCTCTTTTCTTGGATTTCTTATACGTTTTCGTAAATTTACGACCCTGCATACCGTCGTTCTTATTGCGGTTTACGATCAGTAGGATCACGCCCGCTAATACCAAAACCGCCGATAAAAGCTGTGAAACACGGATATCATACCCGAACAGCTTAAAGGGCAGATACAGGCTGTCGGTACGCAGTCCCTCAACGATCATACGCTCGAAGCCGTACCATACCATATAGGTATATAAGATCTGGCCGTGATAGCGCTGATACTTACGATTGATGATGAACAGGAGTACAAAACCGAGGGCGCACCATACTGATTCATAGAGGAAGCAGGGGTGTACCCCTACCCCGCCGGTGTTTTCACTGACCATGCGGAAAATGCTGTCGGTCGGGGTTCCGTAAGCCTCCTGGTTAAAGAAGTTGCCCCAGCGTCCAAGCGCCTGACCGATCAAAAAACCGGTCATCGTGATATCCAATACAGGCAAAAACTTCATTTTCCGTATCTTCGCAACAACAAGACCGCCGATCAGCGCGCCGATGATCGAGCCGTAGATCGCGATGCCGCCGTCACGGATATCGATGATCTCCGTAGGATGTGCGGAGAAATAATCCCACCGAAAAGCGACGTAATAAGCACGTGCGCCGATGACAGCAGTAATAATACCGACGATCACACAGTCGATCAGCTTGTTGCGGTCGACATCATAGCGATGCGCATTGAAATACGCATACAGTACAGCGAGCATCAGACCGGTCGCGATCAGGATACCGTACCAGTACACATTGAACGAGCCTATTGAGAAGGCTACGCGGTTAACGGGCAGGTCGTTGATCCCTAAGCCCGGAAACGATACATGAAACATAAATACCTCATTCCGTTATTATTGAAAGAATGGTTTATATTATATACGATTTTATCAAAAAACGCAAGTTTATCAGGTAAATAATCAGGGGCTGTCCTCAGACAGCCCCATCGATATTAAGGGTATTACTGGATCTTGACGTGCATCCAAGAGTAACCCGGCGCAATACCCGCCTTATAGTTGACGTCGCAGGGTTCGTTGTAGCTCATACCATAATAAGAGTAGCCGGAACGATGTCTGCTCCACTCGGGATCATAGACCTTACCGTCGATCTCAGCCCAACCGTGACCGCTGCTGTTGCAGGCATATACGTTGGTATAGCCGATAGCGACAGCACAGTACGCAAAGGTCGAGGCATAGCTGAAGCAGTTGCCGACACCGTTATCGAGGATATCGTTCGCGTAGATGATCGGCCAATCCGCGCCGTGATAGTGCGGGATGCGGGGATTTTTCTCGGTATAGTTGCTCCTGATGTAATCGAACAGCTTCCTGAGCTTCTGCTCCTTGGTCATGCTGCTGGTGGTGACCTTCGCAACGAGCTTGAGCGCCTTATGCAGGGTCTTGGCGGATTCGCCGCTGACCTTGGTCGCCTTGCCGTTGATGACGTTCCAGTTCTCTCCCTTGTAGGAAACACCGTTACAATAGCCGTAGTCGATCGCGCCGGTGCTGCCTGCATAGCAGTAGCCGTCAGTCGCGTTACCGACGATAGCGCTCTTCATGACCTTGCCGTCTTGGTCGTAATAATAGGTTTTTCCGTTCTCAGTCAGATAACCGCTGCGGAGTGAACCGTTTTCGAAATGGTATTTAGTACCATCGACAGTAAAATCGCCGTCAACGGGAACACCGTTGACATAATAAACGTTGCTGTCGATATAACCGGTGATCAGGTTACCCTCACCGTCAAGACAACGAAGAGTGTAAGCGTAGAGCTTATCAGCCTCAGCGGTCGTATCGGTGAAGGTGGTTTCGGTAACCGCGTCGACGATTCTGCCCCAGGAGCCCTTGAAAGGCTTGCGGTAAACTCTGTAGCCTGCGGCATCTTCATCCGCCGCCCAAGTCAGTACAGTACCGTCATCCGTCTTGGAAACACTTGTAAACTCGGGAGGAGCCATAAAGGTATGATCCCAGCCGTTGCGATCAAAATCAGAGCAGAACTGACCCTTCGCGTCAAGACATCTGACGGTATAGGTGAAGGTGTTGCCGTCCTTCAGTCCGTCATGCAGAGCGGAGGTGCCGGTGGTCTCGGCGATACGCTTCCAGCCGCTGCCGTCCTTGTAATAGAGGCGATATTTCACCGCGCCGGTGAACTTCTCCCATGTAACAAGGGTACCGGTATTGGAATTCGTGAAGCCGGTAATCTGCGGAGGCAGTTCATACTTGACGGTCTTACCAGAAGTGTGGTAGCTGGTAAAAGCTGTCGCATCGGAATTGATACATCTGACGGTGAAGGTATAGCTGCTGCCCTTCTTCAGATTGCTGACCGTACAGGAGTTCTCCTCGGTATCGGTCAGTCGGGTCCATCCCTTGGAGCCACGGAAATACAGGCGGTATTTCTCAGCGCCTTCAGGCTTCGACCAAGTAATCTTAACACCGCTTTCGGTACACTCAAAGCCAGTGATGACAGGCGCTTCGACAAAAGTATTCGTCCAACCGTCGTGATTGAAGTCGGAAACAAACTTACCGTTACCGTCAACGTTTCGTACGGTGTAGGTAAAGGTCTGACCGGAAGTCAGATTATCGTGAACAAGGCTGTTCTCGGCAGTCTCACCGATGCGGACCCAATTCTCTCCGTCCTTATAATAAACCCGGGTTCTGATACCGGAAGCGGTCTTGGGCCAGCTGATAGTTGTACCCGTAAGAGTATTGCTGAACGAAGTAATCTTCGGAGAACCCGTATATTTCACCGATTTACCGTCGTTATGGAAGCTCATAAAACGATCCAGATCCTCGCTGATACATCTTACGGTAAAGGTGTAGGTGCTGCCGGAGGAGACATTCTGAACCAGATAGTGATTCTCAGCGGCCTCTCCGAGGCGCTTCCAGCCGTTCGCGCTGCGATAATAGACGCGATACTTCTCAGCGCCTTCAAGTGCGTTCCATGTGATATTGATGCCGTTATCATCACAATCAAGCGCAGTGATGACAGGCGGCTCGATGAAGGTGTTGGTCCAACCGTCATGGTTGAAATCATTGACGAACTTATCGTCAAGAATACCTCTTACAGTATAAGTATATGATTTACCGGTTTCCAGACCGTCATGTAAATAAGAATTAGTGACGGAATCGCCGAGCTTGTCCCATTTGGTTCCGTCCCACAGATAAACTCTGTAACGGTCAACGCCCTTGCATGCGCCCCATGTAAGTTTAGCGCCGGTAGCAGTATTGCTGATCGAAGTAATCTTCGGAGAAGCGATATACTCGATCGCCTTGCCGTTATTATGGAAGCTGGTAAAACGTTTTCCGTCAGGGCTGATACATCTGACGGTATAGCTGTATGCCTTTCCGGATTCAGCGGTTTCATCAACAAACGTATTTCCGTCTGTCTCACCGATGCGTTTCCATGAAGTGTTATCCTCCTTGCGGTACACACGGTAACGCTCGGCACCGGGCAACTCGTGCCACTCAACAACAACGCCGTCGTAGCTCGCTGTAAGGTCGGAAATCACGGGAGCTGCAAGGAAGGTGTTCTCAAATCCTACATAATCAAAGGGACTGAGAAAATTGCCGTTCTTGTCCTGTGCGATAATGCTGTACTGATAAGTGTTGTTGTTCACCAGCGGCTTATGAGTATAGGTGAGCTTATTGGTAGTTACAAGCTCGACCCATTCACTGCCGTTATAAAGATACAGAGTGTAGGATGCGGCATTAGGAACCGCTTTCCATGTGATAGTCGTACCGTCGATCGTATTGTCGACCTTCGTGACCTTGACGCTGTAATCAACAGCCTCAGTCGGGTCATCCGCCACGGCTGCGATCTCATCCACTTCAGCGGCAGAAGCCAGCGGAGCAAATGTCATTGACGCAACAATCAACAATGCGACGATTGTATAAAATAATCTTCTGTGCATAATTGAAGCCTCCTTATCAACCTACATTATATACAAAAGCATTCAAAAAGTAAAGTTAATTATTCATATTTTCATAAATAAATCATCAAATCAAGGAAATGCAAGCCTAACTATATTACTTCAAAAGAAAAAGGAGCATCCTTGCGGATACTCCTCTGGTGCGAGCGACGGGACTTGAACCCGTACGTCAAAGACACACGCCCCTCAAACGTGCCTGTCTGCCTATTCCAGCACGCTCGCATATCGAACAGTCGAATTATAGCATTAAAAAACTGAATTGTCAATATCTAAATTTGAATAAACCGAAAAATAATATCAAAATATTTGTCAGATTTCATAAATAATGTTTGATTCATCGATTGGTTTGTGCTATAGTAAATAATAGTATTCATATCGATATAACGGAGGTGTAGCATGAACCTCAAAAAAATGATCGATACCGCTATCGGACGCCGAAAAGCTGATCTGGTACTCAAGGGCGGTCAGGTGCTCAACGTATTTACGGAGCATTCGGAAACAAAGGATGTCGCTATATGTGACGGTATCATTGTCGGTCTCGGCTTATACGAAGGAGAGACGGAGATTGATATTACCGATAAAATCGTTATTCCCGGATTAATGGACGGACATATTCACCTCGAATCAACTCTGCTTACTCCATCGGAATTTGAGCGTGCCGTACTGCCTCGAGGCACGGTAGCTGTGATGGCTGATCCTCATGAGATCGGCAACGTCGCCGGTACTGACGGTATCGATTATATGATGGACTTGTGCAAGGAGTTGAAAATGCACGTCTACTTCAACCTTCCGTCATGTGTGCCGGCCGCTCCTTTGGAGGAAAGCGGCGAAACGCTGGAAGCGGAGGACTTGAAGCCGTATTATCAATATGACAATGTCCTCGGACTTGCGGAAGTGATGAATTCCGTCGGCGTTACCGAAGGCGACGAAAACCTATTAAAAAAAATCCTCGACGCGAAAAATGCCGGCAGAATCGTCGACGGTCACGCGCCCTTCTTAGGCGGTAAAGACCTGAACGCATATATAGCAGCGGGCGTTCGATCCGACCATGAGTGTACAAACGAACAGGAGGGATTTGAAAAGCTCAGCCGCGGTCAATGGATCATGATACGCGAAGGTACGGCGGCGAAAAATCTAAAAGCCCTCCTCCCTCTCTGTCAGCCTCCATACTGTTATCGGGCAATGTTCTGCACCGACGACAGGCACCCCGAAGATCTGTTACATGAAGGTCATATGGACTCAATCATCCGTAAAGCAATCTCATGGGGCGTTGATCCGGTCATCGCTGTGAAAATGTGTACGCTGAATACCGCAGCTTACTTTGGATTAAAAGATACAGGAGCGATCGCTCCGGGATACAGAGCTGATATAGCGGTCGTTGATAATTTAGCTGATTTCAATATCGAAAAGGTATTTATCGGCGGAGCTCTCGTCGCCGAGAACGGCGCAGTATTAAACGATTCGACGGCTGCGTTTCCCGAAAATGACAAAATACTGCACTCTTTCCATATGCAGAAAATCACAACGGAATCATTCAAATATCCCGAGCTCAAAGAACGCCAGCGCGTAATCGGAGTAAAACGTCATGAACTGCTGACAGACGAGCTGATCATACAGCCTACAAAAACTGCAATCAAAAACAGCGGCGTGGATCTTGAACGAGATATTCTGAAAGCGGCTGTATTTGAACGTCATCATAACACGGGTCATATAGGCTTAGGATATATCAAAGGTTACGGTATCAAAAGCGGCGCGATCGCAACGAGCGTAGCGCATGATTCGCACAATCTGATCGTTGTCGGCGTAAGTGATGAGGAAATCGCCGCGGCAGCTGAAGCGGTCAGAAAGCTCGGCGGCGGCTTGGTCGCAGTCGAGAACGGAAAGGTCATTGAAGAGCTGGCACTTCCGATCGCGGGACTCATGAGTCCTCTGCCGATCCACGAGGTAGACAAAAAGCTCAGGAGATTAAAAGAGGCAGCAAAACAACTCGGCGCTTCGGACGATATCGATCCGTTCATGACGCTCGCGTTCGTCAGTCTGCCGGTCATCCCGGTACTTCGTCTGAACGGCAAAGGGTTGATCGACGTAAATAAACAACAAATTGTTGAAGCAACATTCTAATACATACAGGAGAAAAACAATGAAATATGATATCATCATTATCGGTGCAGGTCCGGGAGGCATTTTCTCGGCGTATGAATTCGCTACCAAAAGACCCGATTTAAAGGTCGCAGTCTTTGAAACCGGCAATGCACTGGAGAAAAGAAAATGTCCCATCGACGGCGACAAGGTGAAGTCCTGCATCAAATGCAAGACCTGTGCGATCATGAGCGGCTTCGGCGGCGCCGGCGCTTTTTCGGACGGAAAGTACAATATCACCAACGACTTCGGTGGTACGATGCATGAGTATATCGGACGTGATAAGGCGTTGCAGCTGATGCACTATGTCGATCAGATCAATGTTGAGAACGGCGGCGCCGAAACAAAGCTCTATTCTACCGCGGGTACCGATTTCAAAAAGATCTGCACCCAGCATAAACTGCAGCTGCTCGACGCTTCTGTCCGTCATCTGGGTACGGATATCAACTATGTCGTGCTCGGGAATATATACGACCGCATTTCAAAGACCGTCGACTTCCACTTCAACACCCCTGTCGAGCATATCGAGATCATCGACGGCGGCTATCGTATCCATCACAAGAATGGTTATGATGACTGTGACGAGTGTATTGTTTCCGTCGGTCGTTCCGGCTCCAAATGGATGGAAAAGGTCTGTGAGGAGCTTGATATCGCGACGAAATCCAATCGCGTAGATATCGGCGTTCGCGTAGAGCTTCCCGCTGTCATCTTCTCACATCTGACCGACGAGCTGTACGAAAGCAAAATCGTCTACCGCACCGAGAAATTTGAGGATAATGTTCGCACCTTCTGCATGAATCCCAACGGCATCGTCGTTAACGAGAACACCAACGGCATTGTCACGGTCAACGGTCACAGCTTTGAAGACCCTTCCAAAAAGACCGAAAATACTAACTTTGCTCTACTGGTATCCAAACATTTCTCCGAACCCTTTGAGGACAGCAACGGCTACGGCGAGAGTATTGCCATGCTAAGCAACATGCTCGGAGGCGGCGTAATCGTACAGCGCTTCGGCGATCTGGAGCGAGGCAGACGCTCTAACCACAATCGAATCGAGGAAAGCACCGTAAGACCGACCCTGCAGGCGACTCCCGGTGATCTGAGTCTGGTTCTCCCGAAGCGAATCCTCGACGACATCATCGAGATGATCTACGCTCTCGATAAGATCGCTCCCGGTACCGCGAACGACGATACTCTGCTATACGGCGTTGAGGTCAAGTTCTATAACATGGAAGTCGCTCTTGACAAAAATCTGATGACAAAGTACGATGGTCTTTATGTCATCGGCGACGGCTCCGGCGTCACACATTCCCTCTCCCACGCTTCCGCAAGCGGCGTTTATGTAGCGCAGAGAATCATGGAGAAACGATAAATACCATATAAAACTGAAATGCAGCTCACCGATTTGGTGGGCTGCATCTTTGCGACTAATGAAAAGATCACTCTTCTGAAACATCAAGATCACAGGACTTGATGACTTCTTTGAGTGTTTTTGCGGATTCTCGGAGCTTCTTCATCTCCTCGTCATTCAAGGAGAAGGGGATCTCACTCTCAATACCATCTTTACCGACGATCACGGGGATCGACAGCGAAACATCATTCAACCCAAATCGACCGTGCTGGATGGACGATACGGGGAGAATACTCTTCTCATCACGAATGATTGCTTCACAAATGCGCTTCGTCGCCATCGCTACGCCGTAATAGGTCGCGCGCTTCTTGCTGATAATGTCATAAGCGGCATTCTTGACCTCATCGGCGATATTGTCCTTTGCGACGTCGTGATCGTGGAAGTAGCCGCGCATCTCACAGAAGCGACTGATCTCAACGCCGGAAACATTTGCACTGCTCCAAGCCGCAAACTCGCTGTCGCCGTGCTCTCCGATGATAAAGGCATGGATCGAGCGAGGATCGACGCCGAGATGCTCGCTGAGATTAAAGCGCAGACGAGCGGAATCGAGAACGGTACCCGAACCGAAAACACGGTTATCCGGTAGACCGGAGAGCTGCTTCGCCGCATATGTCAGGATATCGACGGGATTCGCAACGATCAGTAGGATGCCCTTGAAATTGCGCTTGCTGATCTCGGGGATGATCGACTTGAAGATGCCGACATTCTTCTTGATTAAATCGAGACGGGTCTCGCCGGGCTTCTGAGCCGCGCCGGCAGTCACAATAATAATGGATGAATCCGCAACATCATCATAATCGCCCGCATGAATATCGCAGGGTTTAGAAAATGGAACGCCGTGAGAAATATCCAGCGCTTCACCCTCCGCCTTAGCCATGTCGGCGTCAAGCATCACGATCTCAGAGAACAAGCCGCTCTGCATCAGTGCGAACGCAGTCGCAGAACCGACAAAACCACAGCCTACAATCGCAACTTTACGATAATTAATAGTCATATTAAATCGCTCCTTTAAATAATTAATCTTACTTCTTAATATTATCATATTTGAGAAAAAAATCAATGTATTCTTGACGAATATTTGTTAAATAAAAAATTATCACTTTTATTCTTTAAATCTTCTTGACTTTAAAACGTTGAAGTGATAAAATGATTAAGCTGTCTACAGAAAAGGAATTTATATTATGATCATAGATTTTCATACTCATGTTTATCCCGACGCTCTCGCCGAACGAATCATGTCAGCTTTAAGCCGATTCGACGGCGTTGAAGCTCATACAACCGGAACGCTGAATGCCCTTCGCGACAGCATGAAGCGAGCCGGGATCGATAAGAGCGTTATACTCCCTGTGAACACCAGAAAAGGACAATTCGACTCAATCACGAATTTCGCTCAACACATCAACGAATCCTTTGATGATCTCATCTCTTTCGGCGGTTTACACCCCGATGACGATGATATCACCGTAAAACTGCAATTTCTGAAGGACAACGGCTTTAAGGGGATCAAGATCCATCCCGACTACACCGAGACCTTCATCGATGATGAAAGATACATCAATATCATTGCCGAAGCCCATAAGCTCGGACTGTTGGTCATCACCCACGCGGGTAAAGACCCCGCCTACAGCACGATTCACTGTCCGCCGGAGAAAGGCAGGAAAATGCTCGATCTGGTGCAGGAGCGTGCTCCGTTCGATGAACCGTTCTTCATCTTCGCACACCTCGGAGGTAACCATCTCCAGAAAGACGTTGAGAAATATCTCGTCGGTCAACCGTGCTACATCGATATCAGCTGTTCGTTCAGCGATCTCGGTAATTTCAGTACATCAACAGATGAAGAGATCATCAGGATTATCAAGCATCACGGCGCCGATAAGATCCTGTTCGCGACGGATTCGCCGTGGAATGATCAGAAGGCTTATGTTGATCGCTTCAAAGCGCTCAAAGGGTTGACCGATATCGAAAAGGAAATGATACTCGGCGGCAACGCGAAAAAGCTGCTTGGTATTAACGAATAAACAATTTCCGAAAAGGAGTTCAAAACAATGGATATGTTCATCAAAATCGCTTTTCTCGTCGTATTCTTTGCAGTCATGATCGGCGTAGGTATCTACTGCAGAAAGCAAAGCACCGATGTCAACGGATTCGTTCTCGGCAATCGCTCTGTCGGTCCCTGGCTGACTGCGTTTGCGTTTGGTACTTCATATTTTTCGGCAGTTATCTTTGTCGGCTACGCGGGTCAGTTCGGCTGGAAATTCGGTATGGCGTCAACCTGGATCGGTCTTGGAAACGCCTTCATCGGTTCGTTACTGGCATGGAACATTCTCGGCAGACGTACACGCGTCATGTCGCAGCATCTCGATACCGCTACAATGCCCGACTTCTTCGCCAAGCGTTATGATTCCAAGGCGTTAAAGATCGCGGCGGCGATTATTATTTTCATCTTCCTGATTCCTTATACCGCTTCTCTGTACAACGGCTTATCCCGTCTGTTCGGCATGGCTTTCGGTATTCCCTATTCCTACTGCGTCATCGCGATGGCGGTTCTGACCGGTATCTACGTTGTTATCGGCGGTTACATGGCGACAGCGATCAACGACTTCATTCAGGGTATCATCATGTTGTTCGGCATCGTCGCTGTTATCTGGGCAGTGCTGAGAGTCAACGGCGGATTAGGTTCCACCATGACCATGCTCTCTAAAATTCAAGCCGAGGGTACCGAAATGCAGGGCGCGTTCACGTCCTTCTTCGGTCCCGATATCTTCGGACTGATCGGCGTTGTTCTGCTGACTTCCCTCGGTACGTGGGGTCTGCCGCAGATGGTACAGAAGTTCTATGCAATCAAGAGTGAGAAATCTATCAGCACCGGTACCATAGTTTCGACCGTATTTGCGATCATCGTTGCGGGTGGTTGTTACTTCCTCGGCGGATTTGGCAGACTGTTCGGTACCGCGGGTGCTGACGGCAAACCTGTCGGCGGCTTTGACTCCGTTATCCCCGCAATGCTTGAGAACCTCTCCCCTGTGCTGATCGGTATCGTCGTGATCCTGGTACTGTCCGCGTCAATGAGCACCCTGTCAAGTCTGGTACTGACCTCCAGCTCCGTTTTGACCATCGACTTCATCGATCCCGTATTTTACAAGAAGAAGGGCATGGATGAGAAGAAAAAGGTCTTTATCATGAGGATATTCATCGTCTTCTTCATTGCTTTGTCCGCTGTTATCGCGATCATCCAGGCAAGCTCTCCCGTCATGTTCATCTCACAGATGATGGGCGTATCATGGGGCGCTTTGGCAGGCGCATTCCTCGGACCGTTCATGTACGGCTTGTACATGAAGCGCGTACCGAAGATTGCCGTATGGGTCAACTACATCTTAGGCGTCGGCATCTCGCTCGCTTCTTTCATCTGCAATATGACCGGTGTGAAGTTCTCAAGTCCCGTCCTCACCTACTTCCAGTCTCCCATCAATGCCGGTATGCTGGCGATGATCTTAGGCATCATCATCACGCCGATCATTGCATGGATCGCTCCCTCGAAGGATAAGGAAAGGGTCGACGCGATCTTCGAGTGCTACAACAAGAAGCATACCGTCAGTTCCAAGCATTCGATCGACGAATCTTGAGCATGTCAAAATAATATCAAATAATATCGAAAGAAGTCTGAAGAACACTTGCCTTTAGACTTCTTTTGCGCTATAATTAAGATGTATGTACACTTCAACTATGTACAAAAACGAAAAGAGGATTTATAAAAATGATTTTTCAAAAGGACATTGAAACTCTACCTAGAAAAGAAATCGACGCGATCCAACTCGAACGACTCAAATGGGTCGTCAAGTATTGCTATGACAATGTACCTCTGTATCACCAGAGGCTGACGGATTGCGGCGTTCTCGACGGCTCTAAGATCAAAGAGCTCTCCGACATCCAGTACATTCCCTTCACCACCAAGGATGATTTCAGAGATAATTACCCCTTTGGACTGATGGCTGCGGATATGAAGGATATCGTTCGTATCCATGCGTCATCCGGTACTACCGGCAAGCCCACCACCGGCGTTTATACCAAGAACGACCTTGATATCTGGTCGGATTGCGTAGCGCGTGTTGCATGCGCGGGCGGCGTCACTCCCGATGATATCATCCAGATCAGCTTCGGCTACGGCTTGTTTACCGGCGCTCTGGGTCTGCATTACGGTATGGAAAAGCTCGGCGCGACCGTTATCCCTGCTTCCTCCGGTAATACGCAAAAGCAGCTGATGATGCTGCGTGACTGGGGCGTCACGGGTCTTGTCGCTACTCCCTCCTATGCGCTGTATCTCTCTGAGGCAATCAAGGAAGCCGGCTATCCCCTTTCCGATTACACCCTGCGTTTAGGTATTCTCGGCTCCGAGCCCTGCACTGTATCCATGCGCGAGCAGATCGAGCGCAACTTCAATATCCGCGTATCCGATAACTACGGCATGACGGAGCTGGGCGGTCCCGGCGTATCCGGAGACTGTGAAGCCAGAGACGGTATGCACTTCGCTGAGGATCATTTCCTACCCGAGATCATCGATACCGATACCGGTAAGCGCTTAGGTGAAGGCGAGGTCGGCGAGCTGGTCGTCACTACACTGACCCGTACCGGTATGCCGGTACTCAGATATCGCACCAAGGATATTACCAAGCTGAACTATCAGCCCTGCTCCTGCGGTCGTACCCACTGCCGTATGGCGAAAACCATGGGCAGAACCGACGATATGCTGATCATCAAGGGTGTTAACGTCTTCCCCACCCAGATCGAGAACATCCTGATCAACATTCCGGATATCGCTCCCCATTACATGCTGTACATTACCCGTCAGAACTACCGCGACAGCCTGGAGATCAAGGTCGAGGTCATCAACGAGACGCTCCTCGACAATTACCAGATGCTCGATAACCTCAAGAAGAAGATCGAAGCAAAACTCCAGTCGATCCTCGGTCTGAGAACCAAGGTCACACTGGTCGCTCCCAAGACGCTCGAACGCTTCCAGGGTAAAGCGAAGAGGATCGTTGACATGAGAAATCAGTAATTGACACTATCAACGACATAATTACAAATATCCTTTCAGGATTCGAAAAGACTATAGATAATTAAGGTGAAACACAATGAAAGATTTATTGATCGGCAACGCTGCGGTAGCGCGCGGTCTGTACGAAGCAGGCTGTGCGGTCATCTCCAGCTATCCCGGTACCCCCAGTACGGAGATCACTGAGTTCTTCTCCAAATATGACGACGTCTACTGCGAGTGGGCGCCGAATGAGAAGGTTGCGATGGAAGCTGCCTTCGGCTCAGCCCTCAGAGGCAAGCGCTCCGCTTGCTGTATGAAGCATGTCGGTCTGAATGTTGCCGCCGACCCGCTTTTTACCATGTCCTATACCGGCGTGAATGCAGGTATCGTGATATGCGTTGCGGATGATCCCGGTATGCACAGCTCACAGAATGAGCAGGATTCGCGCCATTACGCGATCGCGGCGAAGCTGCCGATGCTCGAGCCCTCCGACAGTCAGGAGGCGCTGGACTTCGCAAAGCTCGCTTACGAGATCTCGGAAACGTATGATACGCCCGTTCTGCTGAAAATGTGTACGCGCGTTGCTCATTCCCAGAGCATTGTCGCACTCGGCGAGCGTCAGGAGATCACCAAGGATTATACCAAGAATCCTCAGAAATACATCATGACCCCCGGTAACGCGATCCGCCGTCATCCCTTTGTCGAGGAACGCACCAAGAAGCTGACCGAATATGCGGAGACCTCTCCCCTCAACCGTATTGAGGAAGGCGACGGCAGCCACGATTTCGGTATCATCACTTCTTCTACCTCCTATCAGTATGTTAAGGAAGCTTTCGGTGACAGCGTATCCGTCCTCAAGCTCGGCATGATCAATCCGCTGCCCGTTAAGCTGATCAAGGACTTCGCCGCAAAGGTCGGAAAGGTCTATGTTATCGAAGAGCTCGACCCGATCGTAGAAACTCACTGCAAAAATATCGGCGTCGACGTTATCGGCAAGGATAAGTTCTCTATCCTCGGCGAGTTCAGCCAGAAGAGCATCGAGCAGGCGTTTGAGATGGCGGATAAGACCGTATTCGCGCTTGATACAGATATCCCCGTTCGTCCTCCGATGATGTGCTCCGGCTGTCCCCACAGAGGCATGTACTATGTACTCGCAAAGAACAAGATCACCGTTTTAGGCGATATCGGCTGTTACACTTTAGGTGCTGCGCCGCCTTTGAACGCGCTGGACATGACGCTGTGCATGGGCGCTTCCGTCTCCGGCATCCACGGCTATAACAAAGCAGGCGGAAAAGAAACCGAGAACAAGACAGTATGCGTGATCGGCGACTCCACCTTCATGCACTCCGGCGTTACCGGTCTGATCAATATTGCGTACAACCAAAGTAATTCGACCGTTATCATTCTCGACAACTCCATCACCGGAATGACCGGTCACCAGCAGAACCCGACCACCGGATATTCCATCAAGGGTGATCCCGCCGGCAAGGTAAATCTGGAGGATCTGTGCCACAGCATCGGAATCAACTCAGTTCGAGTCGTCGATCCTTATAACCTTGAAGAGTGCGAAAGAGTACTGAAGGAGGAGCTTGCGAAGAACGAGCCTTCCGTTATCATTTCCCGCAGACCCTGCGTACTGCTCAAGTATGTCAAGCCGAAGAAACCGCTGTGGGTCAATCCCGAGAAGTGCCGCGGCTGCAAAAAATGCATGAAGTTCGGCTGTCCGTCGATCTCCTTCCGTGACGGTCACGCAGTTGTCGACGAGACTCTGTGCATAGGCTGCGGCGTATGCGCTCAGCTCTGTCCCTTTGATGCTTTTGAAAGTGAGGTACCCGCAAATGACTAAGAATATCATGATCGTAGGCGTTGGCGGTCAGGGATCGCTGCTCGCGAGTAAACTGCTCGGCAGACTGTTGGTGGATGAAGGCTATGACGTCAAGGTATCAGAGGTACACGGTATGAGCCAGCGCGGCGGTTCCGTCGTCACTTATGTACGCTTCGGCGATAAGGTCTACTCCCCTGTTATCGAGGACGGCGAGGCCGATTTCATCGTATCATTCGAGAAGATCGAAGCGGCGCGTTATGTACAGAATCTGAAAAAGGACGGTATCATCATCGTCAACACCCAGCAGATCGACCCGATGCCCGTAATTATCGGCTCCGCAACCTATCCCGCTGACATCATCAATGAGATGAAGAGCAAGGGCATCCATGTAGATGATATCGACGCACTGTCGATGGCGAATGAAGCCGGCTCTTCAAAGGCGTGCAATATCGTTCTGATGGGCAGACTCGCGAAGTACTTCGACATACCGAAGGATAAATGGATCACAGCGATCGAAAAATGCGTCAAGCCTCAGTTCGTAGAAATCAATAAAAAGGCTTTTGAACTTGGATATAACTGCTGATAGAGCAGTTGGTATATGAAAAAAAGATGAAAGGATGAAGCCCCATGCAGAAAAAATTCTACCAGCCTGAAGCTGAGACCATGCCTGTCAACGAGATCAAGAAGCTCCAAGAGTACAAGCTGATCCGTCAGGTGCGCTACGTCTACGAGCATGTAGAGTATTATCGTAATCTGATGGATGAAAAAGGCGTGAAGCCTGAGGACATCACCTGTCTTGCCGATATCAGCAAGCTGCCTTTCCTCAGTAAAGCGGATCTTCGTGAAGCGTATCCCTACGGTATGCTCGCGACCGACCTCAAAAACTGTGTCCGTATCCACTCTACCTCCGGTACGACCGGTAAGCGCGTCGTCGCTTTCTACACGCAAAATGATGTCGATATGTGGGAGGACTGCTGCGCCAGAGCGATCGTCGCTGCAGGCGGCGATAAAGGCGACGTCGTACAGGTCGCTTACGGCTATGGTCTGTTTACAGGCGGCGCGGGTCTGCACGGCGGCTCTCATAAAGTAGGCTGCCTGACGCTCCCGATGTCCAGCGGCAACACTAATCGTCAGATCCAGTTCATGATGGATCTGAAATCCACCATTCTTTGCTGTACTCCCTCGTATGCCGCCTATATCGGCGAAACATTGAAAGAAAAAGGCTACAAGCCGGGCTACAACAGCTTGAAGGCGGGTATCTTCGGCGCGGAGCCTTGGACGGAGGAAATGCGTAAGGATATCGAGAACAGCTTAGGGATCAAGGCATATGACATATACGGTCTGACCGAATCGAGCGGTCCCGGCGTCGCGTTCGAATGCTGTGAGCAGAAAGGTATGCATATCAATGAGGACCACTTCTACGCCGAGGTCATCGACCCCGATACCGGCGAGGTACTGCCCGAGGGCAGTAAGGGTGAGCTGGTATTCACTTCTCTGGATAAAGAAGCATTTCCGCTGATCAGATATCGTACACGCGATATCACCGTGCTCTCGAGAGAGAAGTGCTCCTGCGGCAGAACATTCGTAAGGATGCACAAGCCGATGGGTCGTTCCGACGATATGATGATCATCCGCGGCGTCAACGTCTTCCCCAGCCAGATCGAGGCTGTGCTGCTCAACAACGGATACGCGCCGAACTATCTGATTCTGGTCGACCGCGTGAACAACACCGATACCTTTGAAATACAAGTCGAGATGCTGCCTGAGGACTTCTCAGATACACCGAAGCTGATTACAAAGAAAGAAAAGAAGCTCCAGAGCGCAATGAAGGAGATGCTCGGCATCAATCCCACCATCCGACTGGTCGCTCCCAAGTCCCTCGCTCGCAGCGAGGGCAAAGCCGTAAGAGTAATCGATAACCGAAAGAAACTCGGTATTAACGTATAAAAGGAGGATTACGAATGGCTATCAAACAATTATCCATTTTTGTAGAAAACCGCGAGGGCACTCTGGTCACCGTGACTGACGCCATCGCAAAGGCAGGCGTCGATATCCGAGCGATGAGCGTTGCCGATACCAATGATTTTGGTATCTTCCGCTTGATCGTAACTGACGTTGACAAAGCAAAAAAGGCGCTGGATGAAGCGAACGCTTTTGTATCCATCACTGAGGTCGTAGGTGTCGCTGTTCAGGATGAACCGGGTGCATTAGCGAAGGTCGTCAAGATCCTCGCCGATCACAACATCAACATCGAGTATATGTACGCTTTCATCACCGTTTCCAAGCAATTCGCTTATGTTGTACTGCGTGTTGCTGAGAATGATGAGGCTGAACGAATCCTGACCGAAAACGGTATCAAGCTGGTTACCGAAGAGGATATGTCCAAGCTCTAATGTAGTTATTATAAAAAAATCCCGCCCGATAAAGGCAATATCATTAAGATAAGGAAAAAATAAAGTATAGGAATACAGTCGAGAAGAGAAACTCGGCTGTATTTTTGTAATGAAGGTACAACAAGAAGACCGGA
>CACZYF010000027.1 GCA_902785355.1 uncultured Ruminococcus sp.
ATGTAGGAATTCACTGTATCACCTACCCCTAAATTCTGAAGAACACTTACAAGGCAAGCGGTTGGTATGTCACGCTTGAAAGTAGGCTTACAAGCGTGACAGAGCAACCGCTTGTAAGGGCCCCAATAAACCAAACCCTATTTAACATAAGGCATTATACACATTACTGTGATATAAATATACTAAGTGTTCTCTTTGTTATAATACCATATTATTACAAACAGTTCAACAAAAATCGACAAAAATGATTGTGATTCTTTTATATGGGACAACACCAAGTATAAAAGGCTTGATTTAGGAATTATCATGGAACAAAATGCGTATTTATATGGCTTTCTAGTATGATTATCTTGCGTATTTTTGGAAATGCGCTGTAAACGGAAAAATCCTATTGTTTATAGTAACAGCGTTGCAGTCAAAATATAATTGTGACGCTGTTGTTATACGGCAAGCCCATAAAGATATGTAACTCTCTCAATTTGAGAAGTGTTTTGCCATTTAGCACGGTCATATTCTGCTTGTCGTACAGGGCACATTACGTTTGATATGGAAGAATCTGACGAGGAAGGAAGATGCTGGTCATGCTTTGTCAAAAAATGTTGGGGTTTCGGTTGCTTCATCAATCAGCTTTCCGGCAAGCGAAGCATTCATCAAGCGCAATACCGATGATTCCGCCCGATTATAAGACAGCGGATTGATGCTGCCATACCATACAATTTGGTTGTCTAAAACAGTGTATTATACGAAACAAGAATCAAAGTGACGATATTATCTTGCCGTTTAGTTTTGCATACATATAAACGTCTTTGAAATCGTTGCGGGCTTCAGTGCTGAAATAAATGTTTTGCACCATAGTCAATCCGTCGGAAATGATGCAATCACGGAACGGAATCAGCGTTGTATCCAGCAGGATCGGCGGCATCCTATTCGCAAACATGACGCTCCATGGATCTGTCAAGCCTTTGACTAAATAGACATTCCCGACTTTTGATTCAATAAAAATCGAACCTTTTGCGAGATGACGTTCCAGAATAAACTGACCGGAGACAGGATGTCTCCAGCGTTCTAAAAGAGTGCGCTCTGCAGCGCTTAATCTATCTTCGTTTGCTTTAATAAATTCATCGATGGTATCTGTGTTCTGCCATAATACGTCTGCGACCTCTTTCAAATCTTCAATATAAGGATGACCTGAACGAAGATCTTCATCAAGATACTCATTGATTCCATACTTTTGATTCGTGAATTGTAACAACGGAATGAACAAATGGAAAAAGGTTCTTCTATCCTCTGCTGATAAAGTGGCTTTGCTTACATTACTCATATTCTTCTCCTACTTAGCGGTTCTTTTGCGGTTCCATTCGATGACGGTACCGATATTGTCGATGATAAAATGCTGAGCGCTGTGGGTGTAGAACACGCCCTCGTACGGCGTGCCGTACTGATTGGTGCGCTCCTCGGTGATGATGCCGATGTTCATGCCCTGTGCGGTAGGACGCTTCCTTGTTTTGTCGTTGACGATATAATCCGACAACATACCGATCTCGGTCTTTTATATACTGCGGATTCACCAGATCATTTAGTCGTTTTGTCAGCTCAGAAACTGAGATAGGTCGCTCCGAAAAAGCAAATTGCTTTAGCTGTTCCGGCGTAACGGTATATTCCGCTCTGTCCGGCATTTCCACCTTGAACTTCCCTTTGTTGTCTACGATCTGTTTCAGTATCCCTGACACATAGAACAGACATCTGGAGATTCTAACGTTATTAACTACATCTGTTTCATTTACTTCCGTATCTGTCAGCGGATTCACGCCGTTAGCGAGCTTTTCCAGATACATCTGCGCTCTGGCGATGGTTTCGATTTCGGTCATATGTATGCTCCTTCGCATAAATTTGGTTAATGCTTCTGAGGTTATTGATTAAATACATTTGAGGTAATAATCAAAAAACAGCCGCACCCTGATAAATGGCGCAACTGTCCTATGCTTGATTATACTGTTTTTCTAAATACTTCTCAACCTCGGAAACAAAATGTTCAGCCTTTTGAGATTGAATCTTGACATCTTCTTTTGAGATGATATAAAAATCATCATAATCACTGTCTTCTCTGATAACCTCCAGATCATCGATAATCTTTGACATTTCGGTACTGAAAATCCCTGTTTTAATATAGCTTTGCCTGAAACGCGCAATGATACCGGAATGCTTTTTGGAGTCAAAGCCATCCAAGGCAAGAACAGCTCTCATCGCAGAGAAAACAGCATAATAAAGTCTGTTGGCTACAGCTTTGTAATCTCCGGCATCTAAAAGTATTCCGGCTGTATTCATTCTTTCGTGAGCAATCTCCAGCCGCCTTTTTGATAACTCTATTCTGTATTCATGCTCCAATGCGGATACCCTCCTTATCGACATTTTGATAAAACGGTAATACACCCATATACTTGTTGAAGGTATCAACGTCCTTGATCAGGGGAACAATCACGAGATTGTATTCCAAACCTAATTCGGATGATTTTGAGGTGATAGAAGATCTGTACTTCCACAGTTCCTCGGGAGCGATTCCTTTGACCAAGATCATTATATCTACATCGGATTCCGGAGTATAGTCTCCCCGAGCGTAGGAGCCGTAAAGGATTACGGAATCCAACTGCTCGCCAAATGTTTCTTTTGCGGTATCGGCTATTTCGGTCAGGATGATCTGTAATTCACTTTTGGTACACATAGGAACTCTCCTTTCAATAGGATAATTTGATTATATCATATTACAATCTTTTTGTCTATTATTCTTTTGCAAATCCGAGAGTATAAGTCCATCTATAGCTATTATTTCCTAAGTATATATACTTATGGTGTTGTCAATATCATTCAAGAAATTACCTGCAATAAAGCTCATGGGTATCAATCATAGTAGCAATCATTTGACCTGACTACCTACGAGGATGATTCTCCTATTATTCAGAGTCAATCGATCAAAAGAACGGTACTTTACCGAATTATTATTCTAATATAGAAATTTATCAAAAAGAGATTCGTATATTATGCTGATTTAGAGAATATTCAAATGATACAAGAAGCAATTCCGCTGAATAAGGATCGTCTTTCATTTGCTTCGAAAAGAATTGTATAACTAAAAACGCAGGGGATACCATTGCGCCGGAGAGGTTTATTTCTCATATCCGATTGCGCTGTCGGTTTCGCCGCTTTCTGTCAGACGCTTGATGATTCGTGCGGGATTCCCGGCAATTACTACATTATCCGGGAAAGATTTGGTGACCACGGAAGCGGCGGCAACGACGGTGTTATCGCCGATCGTAACGCCGGGGAGTATCGTTACCCCTCCGCCGATCCAGACATTATCGCCGATATTGACCGGCTTTGGGATACCGATCTTCTTCCTTCGTTCTTCCGGATCAAGAGGATGACCGATCGCGTAGATACATGTTTTCGGTCCGATCATACAATGCTCGCCGATCCTGATCGGGGCGGCGTCAAGAAACACGCAGTCAAAGTTCATGAAGAAATCATCGCCCGCAAAGATGTTATATCCGTAGTCGCAGTGAAACGGCGGCTTTACGGCGATGTTTTCCGTGCAGCTTCCCAGCAGTTCTTTCAGCAGCGCTTTTCTGACGGATTCATCCTCGGGTGAATGATTAAAGCGGGAGCAGAGGAGCCGCGCGTTTTTCTTATCCTCCATGAGTTGGGGATCGTTTGTAAAAAACGGTTCGGCGTCTGTCATTTTTTCTCGTTCGGTTTTCATTGCGCATTTATCCTTTTTATTATCATCATAATCCCGGCATTTGCCGTTTCCTTACGGCTCAGACTCCGGGCTCATTCCTCGATCGCGCCGATGCTCCTGAGCTTCTCGAGCACGGAGCGAACATCCTGCGCCATCTCGCTGCGATCGCCGACAAACTCGGCGGCAAGCGCGTCAACAATCTTCTCCTCGGTCGTATCCGTCTTCAGACAGTTCAGGATCGCGCCTACCGTTGCGTTTCCTTCTTCCAACCCGTGAAAGGGCGCCGCTGCGGTAGGCACCAGCAGGGTGTCCCCGTTGATGGAATAGATCACAAATGCGTCGTTGAGTTTCATCTTGAGCTCCTTCATGTCCGGCCTTTAGGTTTCTTTACATAATCATGGTTTCTATGCTCGCTTGCAGCTGAACGAATCATCATCCGGTGCTGAGGTCACGCTGTCGGAGTCGGCTCCGGCGGGAGCAAAAAGTAAGCGGATAAACCGATAAAACCGAGGAAGAACAGCGGTCGGCTGACGGCGGATCTAAGGTAACTCGTTTCTGTTCCGATGCCGTATATGAATAAGAGAAGCGCCTCCAGAATCATGCTGAGCAGAAACAGGATCAGCGCGATCATGGGAAGCTGTACGGCGGCTTTCGGATAAACGGCAAGCTTCGGCAGAATGAAAGCGTAGTAGATAAGCAGAAGGGCTATTGCGACCTGCGTAAGCAGGTAGGCGCAGGCGTACAGTACGGTATGAAACTGTGAGAAATCCAGATAGGCGGATACCTTCGTAATCATCCTCAGCTTCAGCAGAAATACGATCACCAACCCGGCGACGAAGGCGATTCTCCTCACGATCAGGATATGGATCGTCTCAGGCTTCAGGTTACAGGTCCAGGCGAACAGGGCGAATACGGCGAACACAATCGCTACCGCCGCGCTGATCACCCTCGCTGTTGAGGATAAATGCCGTGCGTCCCTGATCAGGATAAATACGCTGTAAGCGGCGTAGGCGGCGAACATGACGCCGGTGAGTGCGGCAACGGTCAGCCTTGCCGTCGGTTTATACGGTTGTTTCATCATTTCCTCCAAAAAACGGACAGCGGCGTTTGCAATAAACAAACACCGCCGAAGCAGAGGCGGTATATTTCACCCGCCCGAATTAATTATCATCTACTTAAAGTATCAGTCGTCAAACCATGCACCGGGCGCCTTGTTAAAGCTAAAGCTTTTAAACGTGCCGTAGCGGTTCTCATGCTCATACATAAGGGGCGTGATCGGTTCGATCGTTTCCGGCGTCATGATAACATCTTCTTTATCAAATTCTGTAATTCTCAGGTTTTCGCGTTTGTACTCTTTCATTCAATACACTCCTAAGAATGTGCGCTAGATATCAGGGCTGTATGATCTCGCGTCCCCATCCGTCCTCATCCGTAGGCGGCAGGGTGGGCTGCGTCGTAGGCAGTACGCCGATCGGATACGGCGTTTCAATCGACGCAAGACGGCGCTGGATATAGGTAGCGTCCATGATCTCGATCTCGCCGTTGCTGTCTATATCGGCAGCCGTTGCGTTAATTGACGTATCGTCGCTTTTTGAGATATCCGCGAGCTTCCATTGTAGGATCGTCGCGTCCATGATCGTAACCTGACCGTCGTTGTCAACGTCCCCGAGCAGCGTTCCGGACGCGAATGCGATCGCGCCGGTGAAAGCGAGTGATACGGCACAGAATAATACCGATATGGTCTTGCTCAGTTTATAGATCATTGAAGTTCACCTCGGCGTTATCTCTGTTTTCCGGGTCCGGAGATACGGGGGTATCGGGTTGAGCGTTATTCGGCTCGGCCTTTTGCGGATCGTTGTTATGCGGCTTTGAGCTGTCGGAATCAGACTTTGACTTAGCCTGAGAGTCGGAGTTATCCTCGCTGTTGCGTGCGGTTGAGCTGTGACCGCCGTTTTGAGCGTCACTCTGCTTATCGCCGCCGGAGCCGATCGTTTCAGCGCCGCTCTGTCCGGCGCTTTTGCCCAGGCTGTCCTCAGCAGAAGTCTCGGCCGCTTCGGTCGACCCCGCTTCCTGAGAAGCGGACTGCCCGGAGCCGCTTTGCGAGGGGGTCGCGCCGCTGTTCTTGCTGCCGGCGCAAGCCGTAAGGCTGAGTATAAGAGCGATCAGCAGAATCACCGCTGAGAAATGAATCTTTGACAATTTATTCACCTTTATACGTCATTTAGTCTATTTTACATCTGTGACAGGAAAAAGTCAATATGCAATCGATCTTTCTTACATATTATAAAGGCTTTGCCAAAGCAGCTCAACAGACCGCCCGCCGAGCCGATACGAATACCCGCTGAGTCGCAGGCGATCCGACCCCGCTCAGGCGGGGATGATCTCGAATTTCTTATCAAAGCCGGTCAGGCGGAAAACATCCATCACAGCGGGCATGACCCCGTATACGGAGAGACTCCCGCCCTTTGCGGAAACGGAACGGAACAGTCCGACGATCTCGCGCAGTCCCGCCGAGGAGATGTACTCGGTACGGCTCAGGTCGAGCCTTACGTTCTGCGGAAGGTCGAGATGATTCAGCTCGCCGTGAAGCTCGGGCGCGGTCATTGTGTCCAGCCATCCCTCCACGGCGATAATCAGGGTGTCGCCGTCAAGCGTTTTAGTGATCGTCATGTTATTTCACCTCGTCAAAGTACAGATACAAATGATTCTTGCCGTCGCGGTACTCATAGCGGTATCGGTCGGCTATGGAAAATGTCAGGAACCTTCCCAGTCCGCCGATGCGGTTCTCGTGATCGTATTCATCGATATCGAGCATCTCCTCGGTGGGGTCGAACGGCTTGCCGCTGTCGGAAAAGACCATTTCAACCCCATTGGGATCGACACTGAGCCTGAGCTCGACCTCGCCGGTTCCGTCGTATGCGTAGGAACAGATATTCACGAATATCTCCTCCGCCGCGAGGAAGAGCTTCTTCTTGAAGTCCTCGCCGATCGGCAGGGAGAAGATTGCCTCCTTGACCCTCGGGAGCTGAGCGATCTCTGAGGGCAGGGTGATGACGGCGGGGGAGGGGAGCCTCTTGATCCGGAGCGCCAGCATGGTGATGTCGTCGTTCTGCTCGGCTCCCTCGGTGAATCGGTTCAGGTCGTCGAGTACGACGTCGATAGGATCGCTGTCGTCACGCTCATAACAGCGAGCGAGCTGACGCTCCAGCCGCTCGTTTTTGTAGAAGCTTCCGTCGGTGTTCTTCGCTTCGTTCACGCCGTCGGTGTACATAAAGAGTACCTCGCCGCCGCTGAGCTTCACGGTCGCGTTCTCATAGACCTCGCCCGGAAAGAGCCCCGCCGTTACGCCGTGAGCGCCGGTCAGCGCGGTAAGCTTATCCGAAAGAATATAGGGATAATTGTGACCTGCGTTCGAGTAGGTCAGCTCACCTGTCGCGGGGTCCCAGACCGCGACGAAGGTCGTGATGAACAGCCCGCCGGGGTTGTACTCTGCCAGCGTATTGTTGAACTCCGTCAGTATCTCTGCCGGAGAGCAGCCTCTTAGGGCGTTCTGGTGCAGCAGTGTGATCGCGCGCGACATGAACAGCGCCGCCGTGATACCTTTGCCGGCTACGTCGCCGATCGCTGCGAACACCCTGCCGTCATCGAGGATACGGTAGTCGTACAGATCGCCCCCGACGTCCCTGGCAGGCAGCATATAAGCGCGCAGCGCAGCTATTCTGCTGTCATAATTCTCCGGCTGGAGCAGACCCTTCTGGATGTTGCGGGCAATATTCATCTCCGCTTCACGGGTGTGCTTCTCCCGGTTGAGCGCGTCGATATCGTCTATGTAGCGGTTGATCTCAACGGTCATGGTGTTGAAGGAGCGCGACATCTGAGCGAGCTCGTCGCTCCCTTTGACCGGCAGCTGACCAAGCCCCTTGTCGCGGTCGGAGACAAAGCTGTTCATGCGCTCGCTGATCCGGCGCAGCGGCTTTGTGATCATAAAGTACAGAATCGTACCGAAAAGGACGATCATCAGCACGGTGATTATGATCGTCAGCAGGGCGATCTGCCAAAAGCGATTCCCGAAGCTGCGGTTGATACCGTTAAGCGAGATCTCCGCGCCGATGATGATGGGAGAGTCGTAGCTGTGGTAGCTGTAGTCAGAGGAGCTGTAGTAGCTCATAACGGGCATATAGCAGACCAGCGTATCGTCCAGATGGTTGGTATAATGGTAAAACACGCCTTCGGTGTTTCCGTTATATGCCTCGAGTTCCTCCTCAGTGACCTGACCTTCTACGCGGTAGCCGATGTAGCGGGTCCTCTTCGCTTCCTCAGAGGCGTCCTCGCCGAAGCCGATCACCAGGTAGGTCTCGCTGTTCTGTACGGGATCCACCCTTACCGCGTAGATGTAGGTAACATCGAACATCACGCAGTACTGGTCGAAGCTGCCCTCGCCCTGAATCTTCACGGCGGTGTCGTATAGGTCGACCGCTTCACAGTATTTGGCGGTTGCCGCGGCGGCGTTCTGGATATTCTGCTTGCACCGTTCGAGGTTACTCTCATAGGTGATGTTGTAAGTCAGGATCAGCACGAACGCCTCGAGCGCCAGTATGATCGGCAGCATGAGCAGTCCGATCTTGATAAAGATAGATTTCTGATTCTTCATACCGTTACCTGTTGACGGTCACGACAGTGACGTTGAAGCCGAGAACACGGTTGTATTCAACGGACGAGGTCAGCGAGCGCACCAGCTTGAGTCCGGTCACCTCGCGTCCCGTATCATCCACATATTCGGTCGGGTTGAAGATTTTGCCGTTGTCCCTGAGTCGGAGCACGACGGCGTTGTCGGATACCTTAACATAGATATCCACGCTGTCGGACTGGGACTTAGAGGCGTACTTGGCGGTGTTGACGCACAGCTCCTCCACCGATACGCCGATGTTATGAGCGAGGTTCTTCTCCACGCCCTGCTCTTCACAGAAGGCGACGGTCTTGTGCGCGGCGTCGGTTGCTTCTGTGATATTGTTATGGATGGAGAAGTCGAGCACGGGGCCCTCTTCGCCGTCGATCAGGAGGTAGTTATCCTTTTTTCTGACAATTTTGCAGATCACCAGGATGATGGCTGTGATCAGCACCGTGAGCGCCTTGGAGAAGGGGAACGACGACCACATCCAGTAGATGTCGATCTTGGAGAGGAAGTACATCAGCGGTACAACGGTGGCAAAACCGTCCAGAACGACCAGGATATTCGCCAGCCACCGCTGCTTGGTCGCCTGGAAGAAGGAGCGCATGACATAGATCACGGCGAGGATCGGGATGTTGATCGACATGACGCGGAAGGTCACCGCAAAGATCGAGGTGATCGAGGGGTCGGTCAGTCCGTACAGCGCCGCCAGCGGGAGGGGGAAGAGCATCGAGACGATCATGATGATCATCGACAGCCCCACAGTCACCCACATGCCGTAGCGCAGGGCGAGCTTCTGACCGCGGATGTCGCGCTCGCCGTACAGCGCGCCGAGGATCGGCAGCAGCGTCATGGTCGCGCCTTCAACGAAGATGAAGCACAGGCTGTTCAGCGAGAAGGATACCGAGGCGATCTTGGTGCCCATCGTACCCGTAGCGGAAAGGATGATCGCATTGGTGCAGAACAGTCTGAGAAAGTTGCATACGTAGATCAGCGCCGAGGGCAGACCTGTGCTGAGTATCTTGCCCATCAGCCTGAGGTTCTTCCACGCCCGCTGCGTGAAGTGTACAGAGCGCTGGGGGCTTCTGAAGTAGCCGATGACCAGTAGGGAGCCCAGCGCATAGCCGACGACGGTCGCCCAGCCCGCTCCGGCAATACCCCACTTGAATATTGCCATAAAGATATAGTCGCAGATCAGGTTGATCACGTTCGATACGATCGGCAGGGCGGTCGCCAGCTTCTTCAGGCCGTCGGTACGGGCGAAGGCGGCGGTCTGGTTGTTCAGGGCGGTCAGCGGCGTGAGCACCCACAGGGGAATCAGATACGCCGCGACCAGGCTCTCGAGCTCGGGCTTGTGCTGCCCGAGCAGCGAGGCGGTCGGAGCGGTCAGCATAACGCCGATCACGGTGATCACGACGCTCGAGATTATACCTGCCCAGAAAGAGATCGTAAAGACGTTATCTGCCTTTTCATTGTCGCGCTTGCCCTTGTACATGATCGCGAGGGTGTTGCCGCCGAAGGTGAACATCGCGATCGGGATGCTTTTCAAAAAGCTGATGGAGTAGGTCAGGTTGATCGCCGACAGCTCCAGCGTGCCGAGGATCTGACCGACCATGATGCCGTCGAGGATACTCGACAGGTACATCGACGCCGTCATCGCGAGCGTTGACACCAGCAGATTGCGGTAGGTTTTATTAATCAGTGTTCCGGTTCGTTTCATCGCTTGCCTCTTATCTGGTCAGGTTATCGCTGTCAAAGAAACGGAAGCCCTTGAGAACGTTGATGAAATCGTTGACATACCGCTCGTTGCTCGCATTCCAGAAGAAGCCCATACGCGCCAATATCTGGGTCGTGTAGTGGGATTCAAACGGCAGCGCGACGACCTTCTTACCGTGAGCGGTGTTCATGTAGGCTGTCATGGAGGACAGGATCGCCGCTTTGTCGGGATCCTTTTGCGCCTCTGTCAGCGCGTGTGCGAACTCTTCATATTCCACAAAGCGGATCGGAATACCCGCCGCGTTCATCTGACGGATGATATCGCCAAGCGGCAGGGTGTGGTTGTTGACCGCGTTGAACACGGTGCAAGCCTTCGGCGTCTTGGCGAGTAGGAGGAAGGCGGCGCAGGAGGTGTCGATCGGTCCCATGCAGACCTGGTTCTCGATCATCTGGAACGGGAAGCAGCCGAGCAGCTCATAGGAGCGCAGTCTGCCCATGAAGTTGTTGGTCAGGAAGTTGATCTGGAACTCGCCGTCCGATTCACGCGCGGCGAGCGTGCCGACGCGGATGACCTTGCCGTCAAGTCCCTGCTCTGCGACAGCCTCGAGCACCATGCGTTCGCCCATGAGCTTTGAGGAGGTGTACTTGTTATCGAGCGTCTGACCGTAGTAGAAGCTCTGCTCGTCCAGCGAGCGGCGGCTGAGTTTTTCAATATCGTCGGTAGTACCTGCGACGGAAACGGTCGAGAAGTGTACGAGCCTTGCGCCGCGCTTCTCGCACAGGCGGATGCAGTTGACCGCGCCGCCGACGTTGATATCCTCGATATCGGTGCCGTTGCTGAAGTGCTTTACGTTCGCCGCACAGTTGAATACCGTGTCGATCGGCTCGTTCTCGAGCGGCTCAAAATACTTGTAGTCGGTGACGTCGCCCTCTACCACGCGGACGCGGCTCTTGAATACGTCCTCAAAGCGCGTTCCGAAGTAGTAGAACAGCATATTGTGCATGCGCTCATAGGCGGAGCTGAACTTGCCCTTTCGCAGCATACAGTAGACGAGTCCGTCCTCGCGGTCGAGGTACTCGGCGACCAGGTGAGCGCCCATGAAGCCGGTCGCGCCGGTGATCAGCACGTTGCCCAGCTCCCTGAGCTCTCCCTCGCGGAAGGAGTCGGCGTTATTCTCGCTGAGGAGCTCGTTGATCTTGGTGTAGTCGTAGTCGTCAAAGTTGAAGGTTCCGCTCTGCGCAGCGACCTCGCCGTCCCGGAACAGCTCGGCGAGCGCACGCGGCGTTGTGTACTTGAAAACGTCGCCGTAGGTGATCGGGAAGCCGTTTTCCGATGCATCCAGTACCACGGCGGTTACCACCAGCGAGGTGCCGCCGATCTCAAAGAAGTCGTCTGTCGCGCCGACGCGGTCGAGGTTCAGCGCCTTCTTGAAGGATTCGCAGAAGAACGCCTCCGTCTTGTTGGCGGGAGCGACAAACTCGCCCAGCGATACCGGTATGGGCTCGGGGAGCTGACGGATGTCGGTCTTTCCGTTCGCGGTCATCGGCATCTGCGCCATCTGTAAATAAGCGGTGGGCACCATGTAATGGGTCAGGTGCTTTTTCAGCTCGTCGCGCAGCGCGTCGATGTCGATCTGCTCCCGGGCTGTGAAATAAGCGCACAGGTTGTCCTGACCGCCCAGCTTGCGAATGACAACGGCGACCTTTTTGATACCGGGCTGAGCCGCGATCAGTCCCTCGATCTCACCCAGCTCGATTCGCAGACCGCGCAGCTTGACCTGGTTATCCAGTCTGCCGAGGATGATGACGTTGAAGTCCTTGTCGTACTTGGCGTAGTCGCCCGAGCGGTACATCCGCTGACCGCGGTAGGTGACAAATACCTGTGCGGTCTTTTCGGGCAGATTGCGGTAGCCCTCGGCGACGCCCGCGCCGCCGATATACAGCTCGCCGATCACGCCGTAGGGCGCGATATCGCCGAACTTATCCACGATGTACTCGGTGTAGTTGGTGAGGGGTCTGCCGATATTGACCGCCTTCGCGTCGTTGAGCACGGCGGCGTTGGAGGAGACGGTGATCTCGGTCGGACCGTAGGTGTTGACGATCAGCGCGTCGGGGGCGCACTCCTTGAGGCTGTCGCGCAGCGAGAGCGGATACGCCTCGCCTCCCGACATGATGAGTCTGCAGTTCTTCAGCCCGTCTTTGAACGGAGCGTACTCCATGTATTGGAGCAGGCGGGAGGGCGTCGCGTTGACGCAGTCGACCCTGTGATCCGCCATCAGCTTAGCCAGCGCGCGGGGATCATTCATCTCATCCTCGGCGGCAAAGACCAGCGTCTTGCCGTTGCACAGCGCCGCGGCATGCTCCTTGAAGGACATGTCGAAGGAGACCGTGGTCACTGAGAGATAGCATGTTGTGCGTTCGCAGATGTTATGCATGATGGTGTTGTGCGGATACGGGGTGAGGTAGTTGCAGATGCCCTTATGGCGCAGCATTACGCCCTTTGGCTTGCCGGTGGAGCCGGAGGTGTAGATCATGTAGCTGAGTTCCTCGCCGGTCATTTCGAGGTCGGGGTTCCCCGCAGGCTCTCCCGCGAGTATCTGCATGACGTCGATCGCCTTTTCGGCGGGGTAATCGGCGAGCTTGTCGGCAGTGGTGATGATGTAGCTCGCCTCGGAGTCGGTAATGATGTGGTTGATGCGGTCGGCGGGATACTGTGGATCACAGGGGATGAACGCCGCGCCCGCCTTGTTCACGCCGAACATACAGGAGAAGAAGCAGGATTGCCTGGGCAGCAGCAGGGCGACGCTGTCGCCTGTCCTTACGCCGCGGGCGATCAGGTTACGGGCAACGATATTCGCCGAGTCGTTGAGCTCCCGATAGGTCATGGTCGCGTCCTGAGCGATCAGCGCGGTCTTATCCGCGTTCTCTTCCGCGCTCTTTTCAAAGAGCCGATGCAGCAGAACGGTCGGAATCTCTGCGCTCTCTACGCTGCTGTGACGCTCCATATCGGACATCTGACGTTCGGGGAGCTCCATCGCTTCGCGGACGGTCTTTACGCCGCCTGCGAGCAGGTCGAGGGTATGACGGAACTGCTCGATGAAGTTCTCGATGACAGCGTCCTCGAACAGCTCGGACGAATACTGCACCATAAAGTGCAGGCCTTTCGCACCCTTGCGGATGACGAAGCCGATATCGCGGCTCATCTTCTGCAGCGGCGCGTACATCTCGACGGACAAGCCGTCTTTATCGTAAGCGGGCGGGTTCCACATGAAGTTGACGCTGACGTCAAACATCGGATTGCGGCTCTCGTCGCGCTGTTTTACAAATTCTCTGACCACGTCCTCAAAGGGTAGGAACGCGCCGTAGGTCACGCTGCGTACCGCTTCGCTGACGGAGGCGATGTAATCGGTGATCTCGGCGTTTCTCCGCGGCTTGACGCGGACGGGCGCCGTGTTGACGAACATGCCGATCACATCGTCCGCGCCGTTCGGACGGGTGTTGGTGGGAATGCCGAGAACGACGTCCTCGGCGGTCGTATATTTGCCCAGCGCCATCGCGATCGCCGAGAAGATCAGCTCGAACTCGGTCACGGTGTAGCGGCGGGCGGTGCTGTCGAGCACGCCGAGCATCTCGGTATCATAGTCGAAGTCGATCTGCCTGTCGGACAGCGGATGCACCTTCGGACGCTTGCTCTTGAGCGGCATCTCGTTGGCGGGTACGCCGTCCTTGAACAGCTCGCGGTAAAACGTAAGACCGCTCTCGTATTTTTCGTTGAGGCTGTCGGAATAGAGATCGCTCAGGTCAATCTCGGAGGGGCTGATCTTTTCGCCGTTCAGCCCGGCGATCAGCTCCTTGACAAAGGTGCCTGCCGAACCGCCGTCGAAGGCGATGTGGTGGATCGCGAGGTGCAGAATGACGCTGCCGTCGCTGACGGTATAGAGCGTGGGGATAACGGGGATATCGCCGTTCAGGTCGAAGGGCACGGCGTAGCTGTCGACCTTTGCGATGACCTCGTCGCGGGATTCGGCTGATTCAACGCGGATATCGGGGAGCTTTTCGGTCAGGATACGCACGGGAAGACCGTTTTCCTCGCCGTAGAAGGAGTGGAACGCCTCGTGTGCGGCGAACACCGTATTCAGCGCTTCCTTCACCTTGTCGAGGGACGCTCCCTTGATGATCGCGGCGATATTGAGGTTGTAGACAACGGAGTCGGGGTTCATCTTCTGTTCAAGATACATCCCGCGCTCGAACGGGGTCAGCGGATAGACCCTGACCTTCTTCGTGTTCTTCCTGACATGTTTTTCGGACGCCTTACGGATCAGGAGCCGCTCGATCATACGCGGGGTCTTGCCGGCGAAGATATCGGCGGTGGTTAGCTTGTACAGCTCACATTCCGCGGCGACCATAGCGCACTTGATCGAGTCGCCGCCCAGCGCGAAGAAGTCGTCGTCGATACCGACGTTCTCTACCGCCAGCACCTTTTCATATGCGCGGCACAGCGCCTTCTGCATATCCGTTTCGGGAGCGGTGTAGTCGTTCTTGAACGCGCCCGCTTCGGGAGCCTCCAGCGCGTTTCGGTCGAGCTTGCCGTTCGCGTTGACGGGCAGCTTGTCCAGCTTGACGAAGAACGCGGGGATCATGTAGGACGGGAGCTTTTCGGCGATCGATTCCTTGATCTCGTCCGCGTCGACGGGTTTGTTCTCGACATAGTAGGCGACCAGGTAAACCTGTCCGAACTGATTTTTGAAGTCCTTGATCGCGGCGTCGTGAACGCCGTCGGTGTTCTTGATGATCGTCTCGATCTCACCGGGCTCAACGCGCTGGCCGTTGATCTTGACCATCCAGTCCTTGCGGTTGAGATAGATGATGTTTCCGTCGCTGTTCCGGCGGACGATATCGCCTGTTTTCAGCAGCTTCGGATAACCGTCCTCGGCGGCAAAGGGGTTGTCGACAAAGGTTTTCCCGGTCTGCTCCGGCAGGTTGAGATATCCTGTCGCGAAGTGGCCCGACAGGCATAGCTCGCCCTCGTCGGAGAGGTTGCCCTGCTCATCCAGGATATACGCCTTTTCGTCACCGATCGGCTTACCGATGGGGGTATTATCATATTTTTTATCGACCTTGAAGCCCATTACGGCGGAGGCTGATTCTGTCTGTCCGTACATGACGTAAAGGTCGAATTTGTCGGAATAGGTATCGGATACGCGCTCGCTGCCGGTAAAGACGCACTTGAGCGAATCGCCCTTGGGCTTGAATACCTTGAGCATCTTCGGGCTGATGAAGGTGCGGTTGATGCCGTTTTCCTCAATATAGTCGGCGAGCAGGATCGGGTCGCGCATCGCCTCATACGGCATCAGGTACGCAACCAGCCGGGAAGCAAGCGGCGCAAAGACGCCCTGTACCGAGGCGACGAAGGTGAACGGAGCGCCGAGCGCGGCTCGAAACCCCGGTCTGACGTTCGCGAAGCGGATATAACGGATGACGGATTCGCCGATGCTTTGATGTGAGTGCAGAACGCCCTTGGGCCTGCCGGTGGAGCCGGAGGTGTAGATCAGCAGCGAGGGGTCGTCGTCCTCGGGCTCGATCTGACCCTCGAAGGGAGTCTCGCTGTTGATCCTTCTGAGGAATTTCTCGTTGATGATCGCTTTGGCGTGACAGTCGGAGCGGATATACTCCAGTCGCTCGGCGGGATAGGTCGGCGACAGGGGAGCGAAGGCGGCGCCCACCAGCCACACGGCGTACATCGCGGCGATATACTCCTTGTTGCGGGGCAGTTCAATGGTGACGAAGTCACGCCTGCCTACGCCCAGCCGATTCAGCTTGCCTGCAATCAGACGGGCGCATGCGTCGAACTCGGCATATGTAAAGGTATTGTTCTCACCCTGATCCACGATGATCGTGCAATCGGGATGGTTCTTGATGTTTTCGCTGATTAAACGGATCAGTTCGCTCATAGTGACCTCCTGAATATATGATGTATTACTCGATGGTCAGATACTTTGTGAAGCCTGTCAGACGGAATATTTCGAGCACATTCGGTTCGAGATTGCGCAGAACAAGTTTTCCCTTGCCGACGGTATGGTTCGCGCCGACAACAACCCTCAGACCGCCGGACGAAATATAGTCTACCTTAGCCATGTCGAGGATCATCTTCTCACAGTTCGGCGCAGCTTCGTTTACCGCTTGCTCCAGCTCGTTGGCGGTCAGCGCGTCGATGCTGCCCTCGATAGCGATCGTGCAGATTTTCTCTTCAAACGTAGTGTTCAGTTTCATAAAGTGCCTCCTAATATTTGTTCTCCGTTATCACGTGAAAAATCATTGTAACGCATATACATCTGTATTATATCTTTTATTCACATTGTTTACAACATTTTTTATAAAGATAATGAGCTTTTTACAGCTTTTCCGCCGCATCGTCAAGAGCCGTCGGATATGACGGCGCACGTATTACGGATCTTCATCCTTCAGCTTCTCGGACGCGCTGAGCTGATCGTAGGGGATCAGATCGTTGTGGAGCTTTGCCAGATCGTTACGAGAGGACGGATCCCCGGAACCGCTGTAGGTATATCCCAGAGACCTCATGTATGCGTTCCAGCGCTTATGCTCGGTAATGCCGCTCCGGTTCGCTGCCTGATCGCTCAGATTGCTGCGCGCCTTGAGATGGATCGCCCGCGCGGTCGATGACTGATAGTTGTATTCATACCGCCAAAAGTCAGCTTCATCGCCCCATTGTTTATGCAGACGCAGAGCTTCCTGTTCCAGCTCGGAGCTGATGATCTCTTTCTCGGAGAAGGTGGAGGGGATATCTCCGATCGAATGGATATCATACTTCTGGTGTTTGAAGTTCTCGATATTTTCCAGCATCCGTTTCTTGTCGCTGCTGCGGATGATGGTATATAGATCCGGCCGGACGCCCGAGCGCTCGAAGAGCGTTCTCAGCATCGCGGAGATCTCGATATTATCGCTGTCGTTTCCCAGCGAGACGAAGGCAAAGGTCGGATGGGGCAGCGAGCGGAGCATGCTGCAGAATTCTCCCGAGCGAACCTCGACGCCGCTGTGGAGTCTGATCTCGTATGCGGCTTCTCCGGCGGTTTCGACGCCGTTATACCGCGGATCAAGCAGGTCGCCGCACTCCGCCTCGAGCTCCCGCGCGGGAGCGCTGCTTTTGTCAAAAGCGTCGATGACAAGGCGGTAGCCGTCCATCTGACAGAACCAGGCAAGCGATTTAAGCATTTCTTTCCCGTAATGCCCCAGACCGACGATCACGGCTGAGATGGTCTTTACGCCGCCTTCCTCGTCCGCTGCGCCGTAAAAGAGCCGATCGCCGTTATTATACAGGAAGCGGTTGATCAGACAATGTGAAATGTCGATGCGTCTGAGCTTGACCTTACCGGGGTCTGCGCCCGACAGGATCATGTGGCTCTCCGTCAGGGTCGAGAAGAGGTAGATTCGCGTGTGCTCGCGCATACGATACTCGGCGAGCAGCTCCAGCGCGTCGTTTGTGTTCAGCTGTTCGTCGCTGCTGATGGTGAAGAACCATACGGAGCGCTTCCTGCTGTGATATCGGAACGTCATCGTGGTGATATCCTTCGTCAGACACAGCGCGCCGAGCTTCTCCGCTTCATCGGTCAGATTTCCGTTGTGTCCCTTGACCGGGGCGTTGACGCCGCAGAAGATCATCCGCCACGCGGGATGGTTGAGGGAAAGATCCTTCGCGAGCGCCAGCGAATGGTCGTTCAGCTGTGAAAAAACACACAGATTCCGTGAACGGCACCATACAAGCCTTACGCCGGTTCGGAATTTTGAGAAGAAGGACAGGATATATCCGATCGTAAGGAAGGGGCAGACAAAGCACAGCGCCATCAGCGTGACGGAATACGCGGGAAACAGCCCGCTGCCGATGCTGGCGGTTGACGGCATAAAGTTGATATCCGTCAGAACAAAGCTTCTCAGCGTTCGGTTCAACGACATCAGCACCGCCTTTGTAACGCCGACGGCGTCGGTGCCGAAGTTATCGAGCTGTATCGGCAGAAGCAGGGTGAACAGACTCATCGCGTAGCCGATGATCAGCGTTTTTACCGCTGAAGAGAAGGTGTCTTTTTTTCGGTTATACTGACGGATGAACAGCGCCAGCGCCAGGCATATCTCGACGATGGCGATTGTATAGCAAACATTCCAAATCATAGTTGATCTCCCCGTATTACAGCGGTGTGACGAAAGACACGGGGAATCGGGCTTCTTTCATGAACCCGTACAACTCCCGTGAAACCGCGGTCAGTTTTTTGAGAACGTACAGCTCGGCGATCTCATAGCCTTCCTTGCAGTACACGGCGGAGATATCCGTCCACCCGTGGATGAGGTACAGCGTATGGCGGCTGTCATACTGTCTGTCTGAGCTGTCGAAAGTAGGAACGGACAGTATGAGCGCAAGAGAGGTATGAAAGAGCGCGTCGCGCGATCGGATGAGCTGTACGCCGCGCTTTCTCAGCGAGGGAATATCGTACTCATATTCTCCGAACCTCATCAGCGCCCTTGTTCCGAAGTACTTACGGGTTTTGATCTCTATCAAAGAGTCCCGCCGCGGATCGGCGATCGCTTTGACGGATTTGAAAGAAAAATCGTAAGTGTATTCTCGTTTCAGGGTGGTTAACAGTTGTGCCAATTCCATAGATGTCTCCGATCTGAATGTTAATTCGGCTATTCGGCGCTGAACGTAAAGCCGTTCTCTTTCGCAAAGCGCTGTGCATAAGAATCCTCGGCGCCCATGACAAACAGCTCTATGCCGCTGTCAAAGGCGGCGGAGTCGATTTTGGTCACCGTCGGAGGGATCCGGATCCCGTTTAGTCCGCTGCAATATCGAAAGGCGTTTTTGTCGATGCTCTCGATACCGTCTGGGATGTAGAGTAACGACAGAGAGGGACAGGACTGGAACATAGCTTCGGAGATCTTGCGAAGCTTTCCGGACAGGTTGATCGTTGTCAGATCACTGCAGTTTGAGAACGCGGAGCTTCCGATGGCTTTTACGTTGTTGCCCATGGTGACGGACCGCAGCGCGGAGCACAGGTAAAACGCCTTATCGCCGATCTCGACGAGACCGTCGGGCAGCGTGATCGCTCCGAGCTTAAAGCAGCCTGAGAACGCCGAAGCGTCGATGTGTGTAACAGTATCGGGAATGCTTACCGATACAAGGTTTAAACAGGAGGAAAAGGCTTCGGGACCGATCTCGGTGACGCCCTGCGGTATCTCAAAGCGGCGGGATGACCGCTTGGGCGGATAGAACAAAAGCTTTGTCCTCTTTTTATTGTACAAGCATCCGTCAAGAGATGCATATCGCTCGTTTTTCTCATCCACCTCGATCGTTTTCATTCCGCTGTATGTGAAAGACACGGTGCTCACGCCGGCGTCTCCCAGCTCCGTTACGGAGGCGGGGATACGGATGGATTGCAGAGAGGTGCAGTACTCGAAAGCTCCCAGACCGATCGAGGTCACCTGATCGGGTATCTCGATGTTTTTTAGAGCGGCGCAATTATCGAACGCCATGGCGCCGATCGTTTTCAGCGACCGCGGCAGCGTGACTTCGGTGAGGCGCTTTGCGCCGGACATAGCGTTATTCGGTATGGCGGTAACGCCTTCCTTCACGGTCAGGGTACGGATCTCTCCGATATATCTGCTCCAGGGGACAACGGAACGGATAGCGTCGTCTGAGGCGGCGCCGTCTCCGTAGATCGTCAGCTCCCCTGCTTCGGGATCATAGTTCCATTGACATTCGCCGATGACTCCCTTTGTGACAGCCGCGTTCTCCCGGGCGGTGTTCACGATGTTGTTGATGATGAAGCTCATGCCGATCAGCAGACCGATCGCCGCTATGACCGCTGCGGCGGACAGGATTACGCTGCTGCGTCGGTACTGCTTGAGGCGAGCCTTCATATATGCTTCGTCCGGCGTTCCGCTCTGCTTTTCAATGTGCCGGTTGACGGATTGAACCAATTCCTCAAGTGCGTCGAAAAGCCGATGATAAGCGTTGATTCGCTGATAACGCGAGAGCATCGTGTCGAAGGCGTCCTCCAGTTTTACGTTTTTGAACGCAAAGGGCACGATATCCTTCCTTAATCGGATGGCGGATTTCAGCTCCAGAGTGACCCAGTCGGACGCCTGAGCGTCGGCGGACAGTACCACGACGACCACACGGCAGCCTTCGATCGCTCGCGGGATCTCGGTGGTGTAATCCGAACCGGAGGGAATGCTTTCCGGCGCCATCCATGTGCTCAGTCCGCCTGCGTTGAGAATGTCGCGGATCAGGTAGGCTTCTTTCTTCTGCTTACTGCTGTAGCTGATGAATACATCGTTGGCGTATGGGGTGCGGTCATAGTTCATTACTGTTCACCTCAATTCGTTGCCTGAAAGATCAGGCTGTTATCGTTGGCATATTTCTCGGCAGCGGAGTTTTTGCTGCCCTTTACGGTCAGGGGATAGGTGCTGATCTCATCGTTCACATCGGCGTATGACAGGGCGTACATGCCGATCTCGGTAACGGAATCAGGCACGGTGATCTCTTTAAGACTTGTACACTGGTAGAAGCCGGCGGTATCGATACCGCGCAGACCGTCGGTCAGTGTAACGGACTCCAGCTGCTCGCAGCATAAAAAGGCGTTTACACCGATATATGTGACGGATTCCGGTATTTCGACTTTTTTCAGCCCGGAAAACGAGAAGCAGCCCATCGGGATCTCTTCGATTTTATCGGAGAAGGTTACGCCTTCGAGCTTTGAACTGTTATGGAACGCAAACTTCTCGATGGTGTGTACGGATTCGGGGAAGGAATAGGATCCCGATTTGCCGGAGGGGAACTGGATGATGCGGGTTTTCTCGGCGTCCGTGAGTACGCCGTCGTCCGCGCGGAAGTAGGCGTTGTCTTTATCGACGATGAAGGCTTCAAGATCGTTACATTCGGAGCAGGGCGCAGAGGCTATGAAGTTAACATAGGCGGGGATCGTAAGCGTGGTGATCGGGCATTGTGAGATCATGCCGCCGCTTATGCTGAAAACATATTCGGGGATCGTAAGCTCGACCAGGAGAGGGCATTGACAGAAGGTCTGAGTTGTAATGCTCTCCAGCGAGTCGGGCAGACTGACCTTTGTCAGCGCGTTCATCTGATAGAACGAGCATGTTCCCAGCCTTGTGACGCCCTCTTCGACAACAACGCGCTCGATCGCGTCGGCGTATTTTTGCCACGGCGCTTCTCCCTCGGAGTAGTCGGCGCACTCGGCTTTACCGTAGATGTTGAGCGTTTTGCTTCCGTCGTAATAGCGCCAGCTGCAGCCTCCGGTAT
Source organism: uncultured Ruminococcus sp. (assembly GCA_902785355.1). Taxonomy (GTDB): domain Bacteria; phylum Bacillota; class Clostridia; order Oscillospirales; family Acutalibacteraceae; genus Ruminococcoides. Next base: position 21,445 of record CACZYF010000027.1, read on the forward strand.
CGCCGGAGTCAGTCGGCTTCGGGTTGAGAATGGATACCAGTATCAATGCCGACAGCCCGATCAAAACAACGATTCCGGCAACAACGCCGGTGATAAGCAGTTTTTTCTTCCACTCCTTACGCTCCTTTTCCTTGACGGATTTTACCATCGTGATCAGGCGGGCGAGCGATTCGTCGTTCTCGGCGTCAACGTTGATGCTGTTTTCCGTCAGGAAGCTGAACGACTCGCCGATCCTCTGCTTGGCGACGGTATAGCTGATGATCTCCTTTTTCTGTTTGACAGCGGTCTCGACCTGCATGATAATGCCGCTGTCATCCTCGGCGGCGCCGTTCGATACGATGAGCACCAGCGCCTTGCAGTCGTCGATCAGATCCTTTAAGCTGAGATTTGCCGTCAGAGCCGATACGTCGGTGCAGGTTATGCCTTCGGCGGCAAAGCCGGTACGTATCGCGTCCGCAAAAGCCTTGTCGGCGGGGCTGTAGCTCAAAAAAACGTCGTATTTCATAGATAAGATACCCCCTAAACGATTGAAATAATAAGTGAAATAATAAGTTCTTCGCAGCGAAAAGGTGTTATTGTAAAGAAAAACGACATACTCTTAGCCAATTATAACATAATTATGCATATATGTCGATGGTTTTTTGAAAAAACTTATAACTGAATTATGAGATTCCGGTCGTCAAAAATGTGATTAAAAAAAGATAATCTGCCCGCCTCTTCGTACCGGGACTGTTCGCGAGCATGTTAAGCGGGGGGAGGGGATAAGGAGAGGCAAGCCCTCCCGCCGACTGCGCGGCACATTTCGACCGACCCCTCTGATCCCGCATAAACGCTGGATTTCTACTATGAGTAGAGTCCTTCTACCGTGTGGCGAGAGAGTAGTAGAAAACTCTATTTTATTTGTAGAAGAAATATTGACACCAGTAGCTTTTTATTATACACTGAACTGTGTATAATATTTTTCGGCAAGAAACGACACGGGAGGTGACGGACATGGATAAACGCAGGGTGATCTATTATCACGATGAGCTCAACGATGAGTTCTCCACCGCGGTGATCGAGCCGCGCACGATCGACGGCAGTTATATCTATGACCGTCATGGTCCGATCCGCGCCTTCACGCGCTTTTTCTGGTATCGGATCGTCGCGACGCCGCTGGCGTTCCTCTATGTCAAGCTCAGCCTGCACCAGCGCTCCGTCGGTAAGGAGAAGCTCAAGCCGTTTTTAAAGACCGGCGTCTATCTCTACGGCAACCACACACAGGATATCGGCGATCCGCTGACCCCGAACGTCTTTTGCTTTCCGAAGCGGGTCTCCTTCATCGTCCATCCCAACAACGTGTCGATGCCCGTGCTCGGACGGATCAACCCTTCGCTCGGCGCGATCCCCCTGCCCGATACCCGCGAGGCGTATCGCAACTTTCAGGACTGCGTTAGCGGACGTATCGACAAGGGACACGCGGTCGTCATCTATCCCGAAGCGCATATCTGGCCGTATTACACGAAGATCAGACCCTTTCCCGACGCATCCTTCGGCTATCCGTGTAAGAACGGCACCCCGGTGTTCTGTTTTGTCAACACCTATCAGGAGCGCAAGGGCAGAAAGAAGCCGCGCATGACGACCTATATCGACGGCCCCTTCTACCCCGATATGGAGCTGAGCCTCAAGCAGCGGCGCAGAAAGCTCCGCGACGAGGTCTACGCGCAGATGTGCCGGCGTGCCGAGAACTCTGATGTTGAGATCATAAAGTATATCAAGGCAACATGACGCCGCGTCCCGTTCCGCGCAACATGATGTTGCATCCCTTTCCGCGCAACATGATGTTGCATCCCGTTCCGCCTCTTAAAGAGTTTATTTTTTACTGACAGTCATCTGAGGCGGGGCAGAACGGCTTCTTTGCTTTCGTTCTAAAAGATAATCTTTTCATAGATTTCGAATAAACTCCCTTTCTGGAGGAAATATGGTAAACGTACTTTTCTGCGGAAACGACGGGGTGTTCGACGGTTTTTTGACCTGTATGCTCTCGATGATGAAGCGTACTTCTTCCGACGAGCCCTTCGCTTTCCACATCTTCACGATGGAGCTGACCCGCCTGAGTCCCAGGTACACGGGTATCCCGCCCGAGCGCGTCGCTCTGCTGGATAAAACGATCAAAAAATATAACCCCGGGAACACCCTCACCGTCACCGATGTGACCGATCTGTACGCCCGGGAGCTCGCCTACTGTCCCAACGAGGGCGCCTACTGCTCCCCCTACACGCTGATCAGGCTTCTGACCGATCTGGTGGACGGTATCCCCGACAAGCTGCTGTATCTCGACGCGGATATCATGTTCAACCGCGACGTACACCTGCTGTATGACACCGACCTGACGGGCTATGAGCTCGCCGCGGCGCGCGATCACTACGGCAAGTATCTCTTGTATCCCAACTACATGAACGCGGGCGTCATCCTATTCAACATGAAGGAATGTCGCCGCACGGGTTTATTTGAGAAGGCGCGTAAGGAGATCAGGCGAAAGAAATTTCTCTTTGCCGATCAGACGGCGATCATCCACGCGACCACGAGGAAGAAACTCCTGCCCCAGCGCTTCAACGACCAGAAGTTTCTGCATAAGCATACTGTGGTGCGGCACTTCTCGAAGCGGCTGTTCTACCTGCCCTATCCCCATACCGAGAACATCAAGCAGTGGCAGGTCGACAAGGTACATAACACCTTCCGATACCATCAGTTCGACGATATTCTCGAGGAGTATCAGGCTGTGATGGCACAGGAAAATAAGGCATATAAAAATTTAGATGGAGAGTTAAGACATGGCGAATAAAGAAATAATTCCGATTTTTTACGCGTGTGACGAGGGCTTTGTCAAGTACAGCGTTGTTTCACTTCATTCGATGATCGTGAATGCCGACCCCTCCTTTCACTACGCGATCCATATCCTTCATTCCGGTATCTCCGAAGAAACGCAGAAGAAGGCGACTGCGCTGTCAAAGGACGGCTTTGATGTGAAGTTTGTCGACGTCAGCGAGCGCCTGCATGCGATCAACGACATTCTGCCGATCCGCGACTATTATTCCAACACCACCTATTTCAGACTGTTCATCTCGGATATGTTCCCGCAGTATGATAAGGTCATTTATATCGACGGCGACACCATCGTGCAGGGCGATATCAGCGAGCTTTACCATCACGAGCTCGGCGACAACTGGGTCGGCGCCTGTCACGAGCAGGCGATGGTTCAGACCGACCATTACGGCACCTACGCCGAGCAGGTCGTCGGTGTATCGCGCCATAACTTCTTCAACGCGGGTCTGCTGCTGATCAACGCGAAGATCTTCCGTGAGAAGCAGATTTTGAAGCGCTTTGCGAACGCGCTCGCCGAGTATCGTTTCGTCGTTACGCAGGATGAGGACTACCTCAACCTGATCTGTAAGGATCATATCCTGTGGCTCGATCAGCGCTGGAACACCGAGGCTTACTGCACGTTCCCTTACCCGATCGAGGAAGCGAAGATCATCCACTACATCATGGTCAGCAAGCCGTGGCACTATGCTGACTGCACCGGCGGCGATATCTTCTGGCGCTACGCCAAGGAGACCGCCGAATATGACGAGATCCGCGCTGTACTGGAGAACTACAGCGAGGAAGAAAAAATAAGAGACGCGGAGGCGATGGATAACTTGTTGGCACTGGCAAAGTTCGAAACCGAAAAGGAAGATAATTATCAGAAGAAGCTCGACAGCGAGGTCCGTGCAAAGGACCGCGTCGCGATCCTCGAGAAGATCAAGCAGTATGAGCGTGAAGGCCGCTTCGACGAGGACGTCGAGGACGATCCGCCCTCCCGCACCCTCATGCCCGACGAGATCGAGTACGGCACCCGCGGCATCCGCAAGAAGATGAAGAGCAAGGTCGCCTTCGCCGCGGCGCGCCGGTATGTCAATTCGCTGATCGCCGACAAGAAGCTGATCATCAAGGATATCAAGGGGATCGAGAACTTCCGCAACCTCAACAGCGGCGCGATCATCACCTGCAACCACTTCAACGCCTTTGACAGCTTTGCGATGCAGCTCGCTTACGACGCTGCTCAGCAGCCGAAGCGCACCTTCTACCGCGTGATCCGCGAGGGGAATTACACCTCGTTCCCCGGCTTCTTCGGCTATCTGATGCGCAACTGCAATACCCTGCCGCTGTCCTCCAACCTCGGCACGATGAAGAAGTTCATGCAGGGCGTGGATCGTCTGCTGAAGGAGGGTCACTTCATCCTGATCTACCCCGAGCAGTCGATGTGGTGGAACTACCGCAAGCCCAAGCCGCTGAAGAACGGCGCCTACAGCTTTGCCGCGCGCAACAACGTCCCCGTGCTGCCGTGCTTCATCACGATGCAGGATTCCGATATCATGGGTGAGGACGGCTTTTATGTCCAGGAGTACACCATCCATATCGGCGAGCCGATCTATCCCGATCCCGAGCGCTCCTATCGTGAGAACGTCAAATACCTGCGCGACAGCAACTATCAGCTCTGGAAGGAGATCTACGAGCGCGAGTACCACATGCCGCTCGTTTACGATACCGCCGAGATCAAGCAGAGCGAAGAATGATTCTTACAGCGGCTGAATGCCGACATACAGATAAGATAAACGGTACAGAAAAGCCGGCTCACACGAGCCGGCTTTCTTATACTAATCCTTGATAAAAAGATTTAATCAGATATTAGTGATATATTTCGGATAGCGCGACGGGAGACGCAGACAGGCTGGCGCCTGTCAAGGAATAGCGCAATAGATGATAAAGGTTTTTATTAAGGATTAGTATTAATATGGTATTCGATTTAACTGTCGCGTTTTTTGTCGAGACCGAGGTTGATCTGCTTGTGTACGATCCATGTACCGATGAGGTAGATCGCGGCGAGGATCAGCAGCGCGCCGCTGTCGATCTTGAGCAGGGTGCCGGATTCGCTGGCAATATTCGCGGAAGCCGCCAGCGGCGACATCGTAACTGCCGCCAGCGTGATGCCCGCGATCAGTCCGTAGCGGATCATCTTCTTGGTCGGATTCTTCCACAGCTCATAGCCGAAGATGCCGATCGCGGCGTAGATCGCGGCATAGATCAAGGTCGTGATGATGACCGTGGTGCGGCTTGCATTGACGTCAACCGAAATGATCGAGCCGGTGTCGGTGACGAGCTCCACCACCGCGAGAACGGCTCTCAGGACGAGCACGACGCCCGACGCAAGCACCAGACGTCTGCCGATACGGAAGGAACGGTTGAGCTTGACGTTTTTGAACTCCTTGCGGGCGTAATTCTCGAGCGCGAAGTGCAGCAGAATAAAGGTGGGGATCGCGACGTACAGGAAAATGCGCAGAACGATGAAGTTATCCAGGTCGCCTGCCAATGCTTTGACGGAGGGAGAGTTCATCGGGCGGAAGAACTCCTGTGCCAGCTGGGAGTCAAAGAACGTCTGACCCGCCGCCTTATCGAAGGTGACCATATCGCCGCCGATCGGCCTGCCGGTGATGTAGGCGGAGGGGAGCATCAGACCAAGCGTCGTGACGACCGCGAGCACGGCGGCGAGCGCCAGCCTGCGGTATTTGTTGAAGGGGATACACATCGAGAATACGACGATGATACCCGATACGAACATCATGACCGTCATCATGGAGCGGACGTTCTCGTCGGCGATGATCGGCTCCATGTGGAACGCCTTGGGTACCGCGTTGAGGATGATCGGCAGAAGGATCGCGAACGCCGCCAGACCGCCCGCGGCGATCGACTGCGTCAGGATGTTCTTCATAAACGAGCCTCTGACGGGTGTGCGGCGGGGCTCCAGCGAGAGCAGGAAGCCGCCTGTACCGATGACTGCCGCCTCGAGCATGTACATGTTCTCAACCGAGAACCACATCTGACCCTTTGCGAGCGGGATCAGACCGAAGGCTAAGAGGAATACCGCGATGGACTTCATCAGGTACAGCACGGCGGTTTTCTGGATGTTGCCGATGACGCGTCTGCCCTCGCCGACGACCTCCTTGAGATGGCTGAAGTCGTTATCCAGCAGAATGACGTCGGAGCAGGACTTCGCCGCCTCGGTCGCCTTGGCGAAGGTGATGGAGCTGTCGGAGCGGCGCAGGGCGAGGATATCGTTGACGCCGTCGCCGGTCATGGCGACCTTGTGGCCGACCGCCTGCAGCGCCATGACGAGCGCTTCCTTCTGCTCGGGAGATACACGGGCAAAGACGGTGTATTCTTCCGCGAGCGCGGGGATCTCTTCGAGAGAAACGCCCGCGAGGGAGATGTATTTCTCTGCATTTACGATGCCGCACTTTTGAGCGATCTTGCTGACGGTCAGCGGGTTGTCGCCCGAGATGACCTTGACGGTGACGCCGTTCTCACGGAAGAACTTCAGCGTGTCGCCCGCCGTCTCACGGATATGATCCTCGATGGCGATGAAGGCGATCAGCGTGCCGTCCAGCGTGACGGCGATGACGCGGTTGCCGTTGTTCGCCTGCTCGGTAACGTAGCTCAGCCGCTCGTCGGATTCGGGCAGAAGGTATTCGGGGGCGCCCATCAAGAGGCGCTTGCCGTCGTTCGTCACCAGTCCCGAATACTTGTTGGCGGAGGAAAAGGGGATTTCCTCTTTGAAGGACGCCTTTTCATCCGCGCCGAAATGCTGATAGATCGCCTCGGCGGTGGCGTTGCGGTCGCCCGCGGCGCCCATCAGCAGGCGCATGTAACGCTCGACCTCGTCCGTAGGGGCGAAGGCGTTGACGTCGTGGACGGACATCGTGCCGTCGGTCAGCGTGCCGGTCTTATCCAGACAGATAACGTCGACGCGGGAGAGGTTCTCGAGCGAATACAGCTCCTGAACCAGCGTTTGCTTCTTTGTCAGTCCCGCGATGGAGACCATCAGCGCGACGGAGGTGGTCAGTACCAGACCCGAGGGGATCATACCGATACCGAACATGCCGTCGGTCAGTACGATCAGCGACCATGATACCGAGTCGTTCAGCGACAGGCTCAGTCCGTCCCATACGGAGGTGTCGGAGCCGTAGCTGCCGATCTTGATCGCCAGCGTGGTGGTGCAGACGACCGCCACGATGCACAGGCATACGGTCAGCACCTTGATGATCTTCATGATGGAGGTCATCAGCTCGGATTTATGGCTCGCGCCGCTCTTGACCTTACGGGTCAGCTCGGCGGCATAGGTATCGTTGCCGATCTTCTCGGCGCGGCAGCGCGCGGAGCCTACGATGATCGCGGAGCCCGAGAGGATCGTGTCGCCCGCGACCTTCTTGACGTGGTCGGCTTCACCCGTGAGCATGCTCTCGTCGACCTCGACCTCGCCCGTCAGCACGGTCAGGTCGGCTGTCGCCTGATCGCCCGCCGAGAGTGCGACGATGTCGTCGAGGACGATAGCGTCCGCCTCGATCGCCTGTACCTCGCCGTCGCGCACGACCTTACTTTTGGCGCTGGTGACGATGCTCAGCTTCTCGATGGTTTTCAGGCTCTGGATCTCCTGGAAGGTGCCCATGCCGACGTTCATGATCGCCGGGATCAGAAAGACGAACTTGGAAAAGCCGAAGTAGGTGTTCACGATGTCGCTTCTGCCGACTGAGTTGAGGTAGATGATCAGGATGATGTAGATCAGCGCGATCGTGAACAGCACGGTGTTGAAGAAGGTAAAGGTATTGTGCGCGAGGATCTTCAACGGAGTTTTCTTGTTGGGGTCCGTCGAGGTGTTGACATAGCCTTTTTTGACGCGCTCTTCGACAGCCTGTGCCGACAGTCCGCTCTCGGGCGATGCCTGTACGCGCTCGATCGGAGCCTTTTCGGTTAATTTTTTTGCCATGTTTTTCTCTCCTGTAAAGAAAAATTATGTTTTATTATAACATCTTACTGAAAAAAATACAATAGAAATGCATGAATATTGATGAAATATGCGGAAAGATAATGACCGCTTCATTGACAGAACGCCCGCCGCATACTATAATATATCAAAAAGAGATGAAGGAGAGGTACTGTGAAGGTTTTGATGATCAACGGCTCCCCGCGCGTGAACGGCAATACGTCGATCGCGCTCAAGGAGATGGAGAAGGTATTTGAGGAGAACGGTATCGAGGTCGTGACTATGCAGATCGGCAACAAGGCGATCCGCGGCTGTATCGCGTGCAACTCGTGCGGTAAAAACGGCAGATGCGTCTTTGACGATGAGGTGAATCTCGCGGCGAAGGAGTTCGCGGACGCGGACGGACTGGTGATCGCGTCGCCTGTCTATTACGCGAGCGCCAACGGCACGCTGGTGTCCTTCCTCGACAGGCTGTTTTACTCTGCGCCCGTCGATAAGCGGATGAAGGTCGGCGCTTCGGTAGCCGTCGCACGCAGGGGCGGCCTTTCGGCGACCTTTGACGAGCTGAACAAGTACTTCACCATCAACAATATGCCTGTCGCCTCCAGCCAGTACTGGAACAGCGTCCACGGCAGAGAGAAGGGTGAAGCCGAACAGGACGGAGAGGGTCTGCAGACCATGCGCGTGCTCGCCCGAAACATGACCTTCCTGATGAAGAGCATCGCGCTCGGAAAGGAGCAGTTCGGACTGCCCGAGCAGGAGGATCGCGTGTTCACGCATTTTATCCGCTGATATTTGACTATGAACGAAGGGGCTATCGCGCTGATTGCGACAGCCCCTTTTGTATGCGAAACTTTCTGTTCCTATTGGTTTACGGTAAATATCAGCATGAAGATCCCTCCGAGGATCAACAGCAGCGGCGACATATTCCGAAGCGATATACCCCTCTCTCTGAAAAGACGGACTCCCGCGAAGAATCCGTCCTGACCGAGAATCCCGACATTCTCCAGATGGACGGCTAAACAGAAGAAAAAATGAGCACCCAGCATACAGAAAATGCCGATCGGGATCATCCCGTTGGGCGCAGCGGGCGCATTGGGAAAAGCCGTGAAGGGTACGATCGGGTTAAGATAAACGAGGATAAACACGACGACCAGAATAAGCGGTAAAATAAAATTGCCGACTGAGATCTCCGTTTCGTCCGTGTGTCGATAATAGATCAGGTTGATAATAACGCCGAACAGCAGCAGTACTGCAAAAAATACCCACCTGAGGGTATAATATCCGCTGTCGGCAGACAGATTTCCAAAGCCCTTTGCCGTAAGCAGCAGCACGAGACCGAACGCAAAGGTCAGTGTATCAATGATATAGAGCTTTTTGTTCATGAATATGACTCCTGTTCTCAGCGCTCGTTCTGCGCGGTGATCTCTTTCAGCAGGGCAGAGCAGCCTTCGCTGACGTCCTGCCATGTCTGCTCAAAGTCGCCTGTGTACCACGGGTCGGCGACATCGCGCGGACGGTCGGTGCAGTCCAGCAGGCGGCGCACCTTATTATCGGGATCGCTCCCGATGATGCGCATGATGTTGCGGCGGTTGTTCGAGTCCATGATCACGATACAGTCGTAGCGGTCGTAGTCTGCGGCGGTCATCTGCACCGCCGTCTTGCCCGAGCAGGAGATCCCGTGCTCCATGAGCTTGCGGCGTGCCGGAGGATAGACCGGGTTGCCCAGCTCCTCGCGGCTGGTGGCGGCTGACCTGATCTCGAAATCATTCTCGAGTCCCTTATCCCGGACGAGCTTCTTCATCACGAATTCCGCCATCGGACTGCGGCAGATGTTGCCGTGGCAGACGAATAGGATTTTGGTCATGGTTTAACTCCTTTTAATGAGGAATTAGGAGTTAGGAATTAGGAATGAATGGTGGGCTTGCGCCCACACCCGTTTTATATATATGGAACTAAAACGTCTCCGTTCTATCAAACAGGAATCAAAAACACGAAGTGTTTCCCAAAATTCCTAATTCCTCATTCCTAATTCCTAATTTGAGACAACGTTCCTCGGCTTGCCGTTTAAAAAGCCGCGGATGTTATCGCACACGATCCCCATCAGGCGTACTCTGGTCTCCATCGGCGCCCACGCGATATGCGGGGTGATGATGCAGTTATCGATATCGCAGAGCACGCAGTCCTTCGCCATCGGCTCGGTCTCGAGCACGTCGATGCCCGCGTAGCTCAGCTTGCCGCTTTTGAGCGCTTCTGCCACCGCTCCTTCATCCATCACGCCGCCCCGCGCGGTGTTGATGAAGATCGCGCCGTCCTTCATCTTCGCGATCGCCTCACGGTCGATCATGCGGTAGGAGCTGTCGTTGAGGGGACAGTGTACGGTGACGATGTCGCTCTCTCTGAGCAGGGTGTCGAGGTCGACGAAGCTTTGATCGGTCTCGTCGTGACGGCGCACCTTGAGCGTTTTCATGTTGAAGGCGAGGGCGACTCTCTCCACCGCCTTGCCGATGGAGCCGTAGCCGATGATGCCCAGCGTCTTGCCGCTGATCTCATTGAGAGGGAACACGAAGGGGGAGAAGGTCTTGCTGTTCTTCCAGCCGCCGTCGTGGACAAAGCGGTTGTAGCTGCCCGCGCGGTTCATGCACTCGAGGATCAGCGCGAAGGTGTGCTGACATACCGCGTCGGTGCTGTAGCTGCCCGCGTTGCATACGGTGATTCCGTGCGCGCTGCAGTATTCGGTGTCGATATTGTTGTAGCCCGTCGCGAACAGCCCGATATATTTCAGATGATCGGCATAGCGCAGGGTCTCCGCGTTGAGCGGGGTCTTGTTGCAGATGATCATATCCGCGTCGCGGACGGTCTCTGCGATATCCTCAAAGGCGGTCAGCTCGTGTACGACCACCTCGCCGAATTCCTTCAGCGGTTCTAATGACAGGTCGCCCTGTGTGACGGTCTTCGCGTCGGTCAAGATGATTTTCATAATAACACCTCGGGTCGGTAAACTGTAGGGGACATTCGGGAAACAAAGCGTTTTCTCCTCATTATTATACACGATTCTTGACGACAAAGCAACATCAAGTCAATTTGTACATAATTAGCGACCAATTCTTGTATCTTCTGAGGATAGAAAAAGAGGCATAAAAACTGGTATAATAATAGAGTATCAATTCTGTATTGTAGGAGGTCACTATGAAGCAATACATCATGGCGCTGGATTCCGGCACCACCTCGAACCGCTGTATCCTCTTCGACCGAGAGGGAAATATCCGCTCAATGGCGCAGAAGGAGTTCACCCAATATTTTCCCCAGCCCGGCTGGGTCGAGCATGACGCGAACGAGATATGGCAGAGTCAGCTTTCCGTTGCGCGCGAGGCGATGCGTAAGCTCGGCGCGACCTACGATGAGATCGCCGCGATCGGTATCACCAACCAGCGCGAGACCACCGTCGTCTGGGATCGTGTGACCGGTCAGCCGATCTGCAACGCCATCGTCTGGCAGTGCCGCCGTACCTCCGACTATACGGACGAGCTCAAGGAGAAGGGGCTGACCGAGAGCTTCCGCAAAAAGACCGGACTGGTCATCGACCCGTACTTCTCGGCGACGAAGGTGCGCTGGATCCTCGAGAACGTGCCCTCCGCCCGCGAGCGCGCCGAGCACGGCGACCTGCTCTTCGGTACGATCGACACATGGCTGATGTACAAGCTCTCTAAGGGCAGGATCCACGTGACCGATTACTCTAACGCTTCGCGTACCATGCTGTTCAATATCAACACCCTCGACTGGGATGAGGACATCCTCTCTGAGCTGGATATCCCCGCCTCCATGCTGCCCGAGGTGAAGCCCTCGAGCTGTATCTACGGTGAATCGGATCCCGAGTTCTTCGGCGGCGCGATCCCGATCGCCGGCGCTGCGGGCGACCAGCAGGCGGCGCTCTTCGGTCAGACCTGCTTTGAGGAGGGCGACGCGAAGAACACCTACGGCACCGGCTGCTTCATGCTGATGAACACCGGTGAGAAGCCTGTTTTCTCTGAGAACGGACTCTTGACTACGATCGCGTGGGGACTTGACGGCAAGGTCAACTACGCCCTCGAGGGCTCCGTTTACGTAGCGGGAGCGGCGATCCAGTGGCTCAGGGATGAATTGAAGCTGATCGACGGCTCGCCCGACAGCGAGTACTTCGCGACCCGCGTCAAGGATACCGCCGGATGCTACGTTGTACCTGCCTTCACGGGTCTCGGCGCGCCGTACTGGGACCCCTACGCCCGCGGCGCGATCATGGGCCTTACCCGCGGCGTGAACAAGTATCACCTGATCCGTGCGACCCTTGAGTCGCTTGCGTTCCAGTCTAACGACGTACTGCACGCGATGGAGCTCGATTCGGGTATCAAGACCGCCGCGCTCAAGGTCGACGGCGGCGCTTCGATGAACAACTTCCTCATGCAGTTTCAGGCGGATATCATGAACGCCCCCGTACACCGTCCCGCGTGTGTTGAGACTACCGCGATGGGCGCGTCGTATCTGGCGGGCCTGGCGGTCGGCTTCTGGGAGGATAAGGAGGATGTGCGCCGTCACTGGAGCATGGAGCGCGAGTTCCTCCCCTCGATGGACGAGGATCGCCGAAGAGAAGAGATCAACGGCTGGAATAAAGCCGTTGAAGCGACGAAAGGATGGGCGAAGTGAGTGAGAAGGAAATGAGGAATTAGGAGTTAGGAATGAGGAATGAGTGGACGGTAACGTAGTATTTATAAAGAGTAAGAGATTTGCAGTCCGAATTGTAAATCTATATCAATATCTGCATGATCAAAAACACGAATTTGTCATGTCAAAACAACTGTTGAGATGCGGAACCGGCATTGGCGCAAATATTGCCGAAGCGGTATGTGCGATCAGTGAAAAAGACTTTTTGGCTAAGTTTTATATTGCATTTAAAGAGTGTTCCGAAACGCAGTATTGGCTTGACTTACTGTATGAAACTTCTTATTTGAATGAGCAAGAGTATCGCTCTATCTCGGATGATTGTTCAGAGCTGAGAAAGCTGCTTTCATCCATTACTAAGACAATCAAAGATAAAGGAAACAGGAAGAAGAATGAGGTAAAAGGGAATTCCTAATTCCTCATTCCTCATTCCTGATTTAGCGAGGAACGAGCAAAATGTATGATGTTATTATTATCGGGGCGGGCGTTATCGGCTGTTCCGTTGCAAGAGAATTGAGTAAATATAACGCTAAGATCTTGGTGATCGAGAAGAACGAGGACGTCTGTTCGGGCACGAGCAAGGCGAACAGCGCGATCGTCCATTCGGGCTATGACGCGCCGAACGGGTCTTTGAAGGCGAAGTTCAACGTGCGGGGCAACCGTATGATGGAGGCTGTCTGCCGCGAGCTCGACGTGCCCTTCAAGCGGATCGGCTCGCTGACCGTCTGTACGGAGGCGGAGCTCCTGCCCGAGCTCGACAAGCTCCGCGAACGCGGTGAGAAGAACGGCGTCGAGGGTCTTAAGGTCCTCAGCAGGGACGAGGTTCTCGCGATCGAGCCGCATATCGGCGACGAGGTCGTCGGAGCGCTCTTAGCGCCCACGGCGGGTATCGTCTGTCCCTTCAAGCTGACTGTCGCGATGGCGGAGAACGCCGCTGTCAACGGCGCCGAGTTCCTCTTCGATACAGAGGTGAAGAAGATCTATTGTGATGACGGCGTGTGGCATGTCGTCACCGGGGATCATGATTATACCGCCAAGGCTGTCGTCAATGCCGCGGGCGTGTATTCGGATGTGTTCAATAATATGGTATCGGAGCGCAAGCTTCATATCACGCCCCGCCGCGGCGATTATATCCTGCTCGACCGTGCCGCGGGCGGTTATGTTCGTCATACCATCTTCCAGCTCCCGACCAAGCTCGGCAAGGGCGTTCTGGTCACCCCGACCGTCCACGGCAACACCATCGTCGGACCTACCGCCGTGGATGTGGACGACAAGGAGAGCACCGCGACCACCGCAGAGGGCATCGACAGCGTGATCGCAAAGTCCGCTTTGAGCGTGAAGGGTCTGCCCGTTCGTCAGGTCATCACCTCCTTCGCGGGTTTGCGCGCGCATGAGGACGGTCACGAATTCGTCCTCGGCGAGCCTGACGACGCGCCCGGCTTCTTCAACTGCGCGGGCGTCGAGAGCCCCGGACTCTCCGCCGCTCCGGCGATCGGCGTCTATATCGCCGGTCAGATAAGAGAAAAACTGTCATTAACGGATAAAGCGGATTTCGTCGCAGAGCGTAAGGATATCCTGAACCCCGCGACGCTGAGCATTGAGGAGCGCAACGAGCTGATTAAGCGCGAGCCTGCCTACGGCACGATCGTGTGCCGCTGTGAGTCGGTCACCGAGGGCGAGATCCTCGACGCGATCCGCCGACCCGTCGGCGCACGCTCCCTCGACGGCGTCAAGCGCCGTACCCGCGCGGGTATGGGTCGCTGTCAGGCGGGCTTCTGCAGCCCCAAGGTCATGGAGATCCTGCGCCGTGAGCTCGGCGTAGACCTCACCGAGGTCACCAAGAGCGGCGGCTCCTCCTATATCGTCAACGCAAGGACAAAGGACGGTGAATGAGATGAAGAACCAGTATGATATCGTGATCATCGGCGGCGGTCCCGCGGGACTGGCTGCCGCAGTATCGGCTTACGACAGCGGCGTGCGAGATGTGCTGATCCTCGAGCGCGACGAACAGCTCGGCGGCATCCTCAACCAGTGTATCCACAACGGCTTCGGTCTGCACACCTTCAAGGAGGAACTGACCGGTCCCGAGTACGCCGACCGCTTTATTCAACAGGTCAAAGAACGCGACATTCCCTGCCTTCTGAACACGATGGTGATGGATATTTCCCCCGATCGCGTCGTAACGGCGATGAACCGCTGTGACGGCATGTTTCAGATACAGGCGAAGGCGGTCATCCTCGCGATGGGCTGCCGTGAGCGGCCGCGCGGCGCGTTGAATATCCCCGGCTACCGTCCCGCGGGTATCTTCTCGGCGGGTACGGCACAGCGACTGGTCAACATCGAGGGCTACATGCCCGGTAAGGAGGTCGTGATCCTCGGCTCGGGCGATATCGGTCTGATCATGGCGCGCCGTATGACCTTAGAGGGCGCGAAGGTCAAGCTCGTTGCGGAGCTGATGCCCTACTCGGGCGGACTCAAGCGCAACATCGTCCAGTGCCTTGACGATTACGGTATCCCGCTGAGGCTGTCCCATACCGTGGTGGATATCGAGGGCAAGGAGCATATCACCGCCGTCACGATCGCTCAGGTCGGCGCGGATCGCAAGCCGATCAAGGGTACCGAGGAGCGCTACACCTGCGATACCCTCCTGCTGTCCTGCGGACTGATCCCCGAGAACGAGCTGAGCACCGCAGCGGGCGTACAGCTCAGCCCCGTCACGAACGGCCCTGTCGTCAACGAGAGCCTCGAGACCAACATCCCCGGCGTGTTCGCCTGCGGTAACGTTTTGCATGTGCATGACCTCGTCGATTATGTGTCCGAGGAAGCGGCGAAGGCGGGCGCTGTCGCCGCGAAGTACGCGAAGGGCGAGATCGCTCAGGCGGACGGTAAAGAGATCGCCCTGCGTGCCGAGAGCGGCGTGCGCTATACCGTACCCGTCACGATCCATCCCGACCGTATGGACGATAAAACGGTCGTCCGTTTCCGCGTCGGCGACGTGTACAAGGATTCGTTCGTCAGCGTTTATTTCGACGGTGAGCGCGTTCAGCATAAGAAGAAGCGCATCATCGCTCCCGGCGAGATGGAGCAGATCATCCTGACAAAGCAAAGTCTTGATGATCATCCTGATTTGCAGACGATCACGATCAAGATAGAAGCCGAGTAGGCGCTCTGAAAAAGAGGTCTATATAGAAAGGAACCGTTATGGAAACAAGAGAGTTAACCTGTATCAACTGTCCGATGGGCTGTCTGCTGACGGTCGAGATGGACGGCGATACGATCACCGATATCAGCGGCTATACCTGCCCGCGCGGCAAGACCTACGCCGAGAAGGAGGTCAAGAACCCCACCCGCATCGTCACCTCGACCGTGAAGGTGACCGAGGGCGAGAAGGAGCGCGTCTCCTGCAAGACCGAGCACGATATCCCGAAGGATCGCATTTTTGATGTGATGGAGGCGATCAACGCCGCCTGCGTAGAAGCGCCCGTCGTCATCGGCGAGGTGCTGATCAGGGACGTTGCCGGTACCGGTGTTGATGTTGTCGCTACGGCTCACGTCGGGAGAAAGCACTGATCGTTTCGCTCGGACTGTTTAATGCGTTAAACCGCTGAAAAGTGTTCAAGAAATATTGAACGAAAAATCCTAAATTTGTTCAAAACAGAGTAAATGCCGATCGTCCGTTGACTTTCGGCATTTTGTTTACTATATTGTTCTTTGATGAATTCGATTAGTATAATAAATGAGGGAAGTTTATGTCAAAGTTCAAGGCGTTTTTGAAACGCAAGAATATTGAAATCAGCTGGAAACGCTACGGTATCGAGGCGCTCGGCGCGATGGCGCAGGGCTTGTTCTGCTCCCTGCTGATCGGTACGATCATCGGCACGATCGGCAACCTGACCGGCTTCGAGCTGTTCAGTCAGATCGGCGGCTATACCAAGGACGTCTCGGGCGTTGCGATGGCGGTCGCGATCGGCTACGCGCTGAAGGCTGACCCGATGGTGCTGTTCTCGCTGGCGACGGTCGGCTATGCCGCCAACAGCCTCGGCGGCGCGGGCGGCCCTCTGGCGGTGCTGGTCATCGCGATCATCGCCGCTGAGTTCGGTAAGGCGGTATCGAAGGAGACCAAGATCGACATCCTCGTGACCCCTGCCGTGACGATCCTGGTCGGCGTCGGACTGTCGGCGCTGATCGCAAAGCCGATCGGCGGCGCGGCGAACGCCTTCGGCGAGCTGATCAAGTACGCGACCGATCTGCAGCCCTTCCTGATGGGTATCGCGGTGTCGGTGCTGGTCGGTATCGCGCTGACGCTCCCGATCTCCTCCGCGGCGATCTGCGCGGCGCTGGGCTTGACGGGGCTTGCGGGCGGCGCGGCTGTCGCGGGCTGCTGTGCCCAGATGGTCGGCTTTGCTGTAATTTCGTTTAAAGAAAATAAATGGGGCGGTCTCGTCAGCCAGGGACTCGGCACCTCTATGCTCCAGATGCCGAATATCATGAAGAATCCACGCGTCTGGATCGCGCCGACGCTTGCCTCCGCGATCACCGGACCGATCGCCACCTGTGTGTTCCGTTTACAGATGAACGGCGCGGCGGTGAACTCCGGTATGGGTACCTGCGGAATGTGCGGACCCATCGGCGTGCTGACCGGCTGGTTCACGCCCCCCGAGGGCGTAGCGGCGATCACACCCACCGCGATGGACTGGATCGGACTGGTGCTGGTCTGCATCGTTCTGCCTGCCGTGCTGTCGCTGCTGATCAACCTGCCGCTGAGAAAACTCGGCTGGGTCAAGGACGGAGACCTCAAACTCGCATAAGAATGAGGAATGAGGAATGAGGAATGAGGAATTGCGGGAAACGCTGCGCGTTTTGGATTGGTATAACGGCTTCTGACCATGCGCTTTCGGCTCTGTAGAAAGGGTTGCGGGCTTTGTTTTCTGATCAAACGTATTATCAATTGGGTGCGGGCAAAGCCCGCCATTCATTCCTAACTCCTAACTCCTCACTTTCATTAATATACTGCCACCGGGTAGGAATGCCAAGCATTCATGGCGCATCGTTAGGTCTTTGAAGATGCGCTGTGGGTGCTTTTGTTTATGTGGGGTTACATTGTTGCGATAACGGAGATGCTTATGAAACGGTTTTATGCGAAATTGAATTACTTTTCCAATGCGGAGAAGGCCTTATGGACGGCGTCGGTGTGCCTGATCGTCTGCGCTTATATTGCCTTCGGGGGAGAGGGCGTGCTGACCCTGATCGCTTCACTGATCGGCGTGACCTCGCTGATCTTCGCCGCGAAGGGCAATCCCCTCGGGCCGCTTCTGATGGTCGCGTTCAGCGTGATCTACGGCTGTATCTCCTACGTCTGCGCCTATTACGGCGAGCTGATCACCTACGTCGGGATGACCCTGCCGATGTCCGTGTGGTCGCTGATCGTATGGCTCAGACATCCCTACGACGGCAAGCGCTCTCAGGTAACGGTCAACGCAAAGCTCAGCGGGCGTGAGTGGGCGCTGCTGGCGCTGCTGACCGCGGCGGTGACCGCATTGTTTTGGTTCATCCTCGGCGCGCTCGGTACGGCGAATCTCCTCCCGAGTACCGTATCGGTTGCTACGAGCTTTGCCGCCGTTTACCTCACCGCCCGACGTTCGCCCTACTATGCGATCGCCTACGCCTGTAACGATATCGTGCTGATCGTGCTGTGGGTGATGATGTCGTTAAAAGACCGCGGCTGTATCAGCGTAGCGGTTTGCTTCGCAGCCTTTCTCGTCAACGATCTGTACGGCTTCTTCAACTGGAAGCGGATGGAGAAGCGCCAGTCAGAGGGCGATTTTGTCGCTTTTGTTGAAAAATCGGGTAAAAAAGGACAGAATCTGTAACGGTTTTGAAATTGCAATTCAAGCCCCGCTGTAGTATAATAAACACAATCGAATAACGGATACGGTTCGAAACGCTGTACGCTGAGTAAAGCAGCCAAGCTGATGTAGATTAATAGGGAATCCGGTTCAAGCCCGGAGCAGCCGCCACTACCGTAGATGAGCAGAGGTCGGGAGAGTACCATTGGAGCAGTCCGAGAAGGTTCCCGTCCGTGCGAAAGCTTCCTCATGAGCCGGGAGACCTGCCGTATCTGTCAAAAGCCCCTTTGGCGAGAAGAGCGCTGATCGAAGCATAGCGCCCTCGCACTATGCCTGTATGTTCTGCGCTCTTTCTGTATGAAAGAGCTTTTTTATTTGGAAAATGAAAAATCAAGAAATGAGGGTAAAAAATGAAGAAACTGATTGCATTACTGCTGGTCGTCCTGACGGTTCTGTCCGTCAGCGTATTGTTCGCCGCTGCGGGTGAAAACGACGTAAAGGTCACCGTGACCATCGCCGATAACGAGGGTAAGCTCGCGCTGGCGGCGAAGGAGGTCACCGTCACCGATATCGACAAAGATGAGAAGCTGACCATCAACGACGCGCTCTATGCCGCGCACGAGCAGTACTATACCGGCGGCGCCGCGGCAGGCTATGCCACCGCCACCACCCAGTACGGCCTGTCCCTGACGAAGCTCTGGGGTATTGCCGACGGCTATAACTACGGCTATATGGTCAACGACGCCTCCGCATGGAGCATGACCGACCCCGTGAAGGAGGGCGACTATGTCGCGGCTTACTGCTTCACCGATAACAAGACCTTTGCCGACAAGTACAGCTATTTCACCGAGCGTAAGATCACCGCTCCCGCGAGCGGCGAGGTCACGCTGACCTTGAAGAAGAACGATTTTGATAAGGACTGGAACCCCGTCACCTTAGCGGTAGCGGGCGCTCAGATCACCGTGGACGGTAAGCTCAGCGGCGTATTTACCGATGTAAACGGACAGGCGACCGTGACCCTGTCCGGAGAGGGCGAGCATCAGATCAGCGCTGTCGCGACGAATCAGGTCATCGTACCTCCCGTCTGCATCGCGAAAATCGCCTCCGCGACCGAGGCGGCTTCCGAGACTTCTACCGAGGCGGAGCAGGGTACCGAAGCTGTCGACCCGACTCAGGCTGAGGGCGTTACCGAGGCTCCCGCTGAGGACGGCACCGAGGCTTCGACTGAGGCTGTGACCGAGGTCGCGACCGAGTCCGCGACTCAGCCCGCCACCAAGGATCAGGCGACTAAGGATCAGACCAATTCGGGCAAGAACACTACCTCGCCCAAGACCGGCGACAGCACCAACGTCATGCTGTGGGCGATGATCACCCTGATCTCGCTGTTCGGTGCCTGTGCAGTCGTATTCTACTGCAAAAAGCATAACAAAGCATAATGAAGAATAGACTTTTCGCATTCCTGCTGTGTCTGCCGATCCTCTTTTCGTGCGGGCAAAGTGCGTATGCCGAAAGTGCCTACTATACCGTCGCGCAGGTACAGGACCTCTGCGACGGTATTGTCGCATATAAGGAGCGACAGACGGGAGCGGGCAGTATGCAGGAGCTGATCGACGGGGAGCTGACCGCGAACGCGGGCACCACCGCCGAGTTCTACGCGATCGCGATCTCTCAGGCGGGAAGCTACCGCTGGGGGAATTACGAGCGTGCGCTGAAAAGCTATCTGAACAGCCATGATATCCCCTCCGCCGCGAGCCGGCTGAAATATGCCCTCGCGCTCGGCGCGGTCGGAAGCGACGACGGCTATATCGCCGATACCGCTGACGAAGCGATCGGCGGGCTGGGCGTGATGAGTCTGGTGTTCGGACTCCATCTGCTGAACAACGGTTATTCGAGCTCGATGTACAGCCTCGACGGGCTGATCGACGAGCTTTTATCGTGGCAGAAGGACGACGGCGGCTGGGCGGTGATGGGCAGCTTCGGCGACGTAGACGTGACCGCGATGACGCTGCAGGCGCTCGCGCCGCATGTCTACAGCCGCGGCGACGTGCGTTCCGCTATCGATGCGGGACTTACGCTTCTGTCGAAACGCCAGCTGCCAAGCGGCGGCTTCAAGACGATGGGCGCCGAAAACAGCGAGAGCGCAGCGCAGGTATTGATCGCGCTGTCGGCGCTCGGTATCGACGCGCAGACCGATCCCCGCTTCATCAAGAACGGCAGTACCCCGCTGTCGGTGCTCCTCGATTACCGCTGCTCCGACGGCAGCTTCGCGCATACGAATACGTCGAACGAGAACGCGACGATGGAGGCGTACTGCGCGCTGATTGCCTACCTACGTATGAGCAGGGGACAGGGCTCGCTGTATCAGCTCGACCGCGTCGGGTATCTCGACCCCGAGCCGCAGAACTCTCCCTCGGGCGGCGGGAACAGCAACCCGGGATCGGCGCGTCAGCAGGGAAACGGCTCAAATGTCGGCTCAGATCAAAGCGGAGATAATCCGCACAGCGCGGGTGGTTCATCCTCCTTAGGCGGTACAGCCGAAAATCAAAATACAAGTAATAACAGCCGTCCTACGACGGCGACCGACGCGCACGGCGAGCCTGTGACGACCGTATCGGGACAGGACGGCACGTCGGCGCAAAGCCCGTCCTACGGCGGCTTCCAGCCCTCGGCGACGGGGGATCAGCGCACGATCGCGACCGCCGATGAAGGCGGCAGAAAGGGCGGCTACAAGCCCTATGCCATCCTCGGCGTGCTGATCGCGGCGGGCGGCGCGTGTCTTGTGCTCTATCTCTTGAAAAAGCGCGGGAAGAAGCACTATATCGCTGTTGCCGCGATCACCGCGGCGGGCGTGCTCTTCATCCTGCTGACCAACTTCGAGAGCCCCGATACCTACAGCCGTACTCCTCAACAGGACGGCGATCTGACCGTGACCTTGAGTATCCGATGCGATACGATCACCGACCGTGAGAAGGTAAACCGCTATATCCCCGACGACGGAATCTTCCTCGATAACGCCGAGATCACCCTTTCCGACGGCGCGACAGCGTATGACGCCCTGCTCATTGCCGTGAAGGAGCACGCGATCCCGATGGATAACCGCGGGGCTCAGGACGCGGCGTATATCGCGGGGCTCGGCTATCTGTACGAGTTTGATTACGGCGAGCTGTCGGGCTGGATGTACCGCGTCAACGGCACATTCCCCGACGTGGGATGCCAGAGCTATCATCTGTCCGACGGCGATAAGATCGAGTGGCTCTACACCACCGATATCGGCAAGGATCTGAAAGAAACTGACTGATAAAAAGAAGGGGGGACAGGATGAAAGGCTTTGAACGGCTCAACCCGCTGTCTGCGGCGTTGTATTATCTCTGTGTGCTAGGACTGAGCATGTTTTCTATGAATCCGCTGATGCTTGTGATCTCGCTTTTCTGCGCTGTCCTGACCTGTATCGCCGACGGCACGGTGAAGGCGCGCGGGCATCTGTTCGCGCTGATCCTGTTCATCGTCGCCGCTGTGCTGAACCCGCTGATCGTCCACAAGGGCGCGACCGTCCTGTTCTATCTCAACGACCGTCCCTTCACGATGGAGGCGGCGGTCTACGGCGTGACGGCGGCGGTGATGCTGACGGCGGCGCTGTACTGGCTGCGTTCGCTGTCGCGGGTATTTACCGCCGATAAGGTGATGTACCTCTTCGGACGGATATCGCCGAAGCTCGCGCTGCTGATCTCGATGACCCTCAGGTATGTGGGACTGTTCAAGTACCGCTTTCGGCGTATCCGCGACGCACAGCGGGCGCTGGGACTTTATGACGACGGCAACCTGATCGACGCGGTGCGCGGCAACGCGCGGGTGCTGTCGATCCTGATCACGTGGACGCTCGAGAACGGTATTGTCACCGCCGAGAGCATGGAGGGTCGCGGCTACGGTTCCGGTCGGCGAACCTCCTACGCGCCCTACCGCCTGCACGGTACGGACGCTGTGTTTATGCTGTTGACGGCTCTGCTGACGGCAATCGCCGTCGCAGGTACGGCTCATACGAGCGCAGTTTTTTATCCGGAACTGAACTTTGATTTACTGAATCCGTGGGGGATCGCGGGTACGGCGGCGTTCAGCCTGCTGAGTCTGCTGCCCCTGATACTAAACGCAAAGGAGGCGATCAGATGGCGTATCTTGAGCTCGAAGGTCTGAGCTTTACCTATCCCGAAGCGGCACAACCCGCGCTGACGGATATATCCTTACAGATAGAGCGCGGCGAGCTGGTTGCCCTCTTAGGCGCGACAGGCTCGGGAAAAAGTACACTTCTGCGCCTGCTCAAGCCCGAGCTGCGCCAAAACGGAACAATACAGGGTGAAGTCATGCTCGACGGTCGTTCGGTCGATTCTCTTTCATCCCGTGAGAGCGCGGGGATCGGCTATGTCGCCCAGAATCCCGACGAACAGCTCGTGACGGATAAGGTGTGGCATGAGCTCGCCTTTACCCTCGAGAACCTCGGCTCGCCGCGTGAGCAGATCGCCCGCAGGATCGCCGAGACCTCCGCTTTCTTTGATATCGATTCGCTGTATTCCCGCGATACCGCGACTCTTTCGGGCGGTCAGAAGCAGCTGATCAATCTCGCGGCAGTGATGACCGCAGACCCCGAGCTGCTGCTGCTCGATGAGCCGACCGCTCAGCTTGACCCGATCGCCGCGACACGCTTCATCGAGACCGTCTGTCGCCTCAACCGTGAGCTGGGGCTTACGGTGATCGTCAGCGAGCACCGTACCGAGGAGCTGTTTTCCCTCTGCGACCGGGTAATCGTTCTCGAGCATGGAGCGGTGATCTACAACGTCAAGCCGCACGAGATCGCGGAGCGGATATCGTCCGACAGCCCTTATCTGAGCTTTCTCCCCGCGGCGACGCGGCTGTTCCGCTTGACCGGGAGCAGGGGAGAGGTGCCTCTGAGCATCCGCGAGGGTCAGCGGTATGTATCCGCGTTAAAGCCGATGAACAGAGCGGCTTGTGACGAGTCGAAGCCCGCGCAGGGTGAACCCGCTCTGGAGTTGAAGAACGTGTATTTTCGCTATGAGCGGAACGGGGCGGATATCCTCTTTGACCTCAGTCTGAGCGTGAACAGCGGCGAGATCTTCGCCCTGCTCGGCTCGAACGGCGCGGGTAAAAGCACCGCCGCCGCCGTTGCCGCGGGACTGCGCAAGCCGCTCAGCGGGAGTGTGAAGCTGTTCGGCAAGCGGCTGAAGGATTACCGCGACGGTTCCCTGTATCGGGGAAATCTCAGCCTGCTCCCGCAGGACGTCGAGAGCCTTTTCCTGTGTGAAACCGTGCATGAGGAGCTCAAGGGCTGTGAGGAAGTGTTGAAGAATTTTCCTTACGATCTGAGCCGTCTGTACGACCGTCATCCCTACGATCTCTCGGGCGGCGAACGTCAGCTGGTCGCGCTGTGCAAGGCACTCTCGACCCGTCCGCGCGTTTTGCTGATGGACGAGCCGTCCAAGGGACTCGACGGCGGGATGAAGCGTATGCTGATCGAATTGATCAAGGCTTTTAAGGCGAAGGGCATGACCGTGGTGCTGATCAGCCACGACGTCGAGTTCGCCGCGATGTGCGCCGACCGCTGCGCCCTGTTCGCGCAGGGCGGGATCGCCGCTGTCGATACCGCCGAACGCTTCTTCTCCGACAACCGCTTCTATACCACCGCCGCTTCACGGATGACGCGGCTGATCGCCGACGGCGCCTATACCGTGGAGCGTGCAGCGCAGATGCTGGGAGGCAACGTATGATGGTGATACAAAGTCCCCGACTGCGGTCGTTCCTGAGATACGCGATCCCCTTCGCGCTGATCCCGGCGCTGGTCGCGGTGAGCGCCCTGCTGTTTGAGGGTCAGCGGTACCTGATCATTTCGCTCGGGATCGCGGTGCTCGCGCTCGTGCTGTTCACGGCGGGCGTGGAGCGGCGCAACATCGGCTCGCGGCGCATGGTGATCACGGCGATCATGACCGCGCTGGCGGTGTTCGGGCGGTTTATCCCTCTCTTTAAGCCGATCACGGCGATCTGCGTACTGACGGCGATCTACCTCGGCGCCGAGGCGGGCTTCCTCTGCGGCTCACTGAGCGTGCTGATCTCGAATATCTATTTCGGACAGGGTCCGTGGACGCCGTTCCAGATGCTCGGCTTCGGGCTGATCGGGCTGATCGCGGGTTACCTGAGCCGACCGCTTATGCGCTCCAAGCTTTTGCTGAGTTTATACGGCGCTCTTGCCGGAGCGGGTTATTCCTTCATCATGGATATCTGGACGGTGTTGTGGTACGCGGGCAGGTTCGACCCTGCGCTGTACGGCACGTCGATCGTCTCGGCGCTGCCTTTTACCCTGCTTTATACGGTCTCGAACGTGATTTTTCTGCTCCTGCTCAGAAGACCCGTCGGCAATAAGCTCAGGCGTATTAAGCTCAAGTACGGCGTATGATTGTTGTGAAATGTCGCCTGACAAGCGACCATTTACCTCTGTGAAAGATCTATAATGCGGTTGTAAGGTAAGGAACCTAACAACCGCATTGTTAAAATCAGGAGGTACGTTATGTTAATCAAGAAGCTTAACCCGAAATTCATCAAAACCAAAAAGACAGAAAAAACCGAAGAGAAGAACAACGCCACTGAGCTCGTATTCATCCTTGACCGCTCCGGCTCGATGGGCGGACTCGAGAAGGACACCATCGGCGGCTTCAACTCGATGCTCGAGAAGCAGAAGAAGGAGAGCGGCAAGTGCTTTGTCACCACCGTCCTCTTTGATCACGAGATCGTTACGCTTCATGATCGTCTGAGGATCGCCGATATCAAACCGTTGACCGACAGTGACTATACCGTGCGCGGGTGTACCGCCCTGATCGACGCCATCGGCACGACCGTCAGCCACATTGAGAGCGTTCACCGTTACGCCCGCCCCGAGGACGTCCCCGCACGCACGCTGTTCGTCATCACGACGGACGGTATGGAGAATGCCAGCCGTGAATATACCGTCGATAAGGTGCGAAAGATGATCGAGGAAAAGAAGAAGGACGGATGGGAATTTCTCTTTATCGGCGCGAATATCGACGCCGTCGGAACCGCGAGGGGCTTCGGCATCAGCGCTGACCGCGCCGTGAATTATCACGCAGACAGCAGGGGGACGGGCGTTGTGTTCAACTGCGTGAGCAAGGCGGTCTCAGCCGCACGAGCCTGCGCCCCGATGCAGGCGGACTGGTCACGCGAGATCGAGGAGGACTACGAGAGCAGATAAACCCTCATACTAATCCTTAATAAAAACCTTTATCATCTATTGCACTATATTTCGTATAGCTTTGTTGGGCTCCTTGACAGGCGCCAGCCTGTCTGCGTCTCCCGTCGCGCTATAGTATAAATATGAATAATCCGTTAATTTTTACAAAAAACCACCCGATAACGTCTGTTGTCGGGTGATTTTTCATAAAATTGGCTTGCATGAACGCATAAAATCTGCTAAACTATATGGGTAAAATACCGCTTACAGAGGAAGGAGAGAGAAAGGGTGAAACGGTTATTGTGCGTTATGATCGTCCTGACAGCGCTTCTGCTGTCAGCCTGCCGACCCTCGCACGCTCTCTTCACCACCCGCGCCGCTTCTTCCGATCAATATACCGCCGCAGAAAAACAGATCGACCGCAAAACGCGCCTTTACGATGACGCAAGACTCCTGACGGATAATCAGCGCACAACGGTCTCGACTATGCTCGACTATATGTCGAACAAGCGCGGGATCGATATCACCGCTGCGATCATTGATACGACCGGCGGCGCGGATTTGTTGAACTACGCGCGCTTTCTCTATGATCGCCGCGGCTACGGCTACGGCGGTACTGAGGACGGGCTTCTCCTTCTGCTCGCGCATAAGGATCGGCAGGTCGCGGTCACCACGGCGGGACGATGCGTGAATATCTACAGCGACGCTGTCGTGACCTCGATGCTCAGGGAGATCACGCCGCTGCTTACGGATGAGGATTTTGCCGGAGCGGTCTGTACCTACGCCAAGCTGACGGATGAACTTTATAACAACAAAGCCTCTGCCAATATGATTAATTGACTATCGTCGGATATACGAAGCCCCCGGGAGCTCCCCAATATCATTAAGATAAGAAAACAAGAAAAGAAAGAATTGCAGTCGAGATAAAAGTCTCGGCTGCAATTTTGTAAAGAGAGCATGGCGAAAAGACCA
>CACZYF010000028.1 GCA_902785355.1 uncultured Ruminococcus sp.
GTAAGGCAGAAAGGAAGGAACTTAATTTATGAGTAGAAGTACTAAAAAAGGACCTTTTGTTCAGCCGGTGCTGCTCAAAAGAGTTCAGGAAATGAACGACAAGGGTGAGAAGAGAATCTTAAAGACTTGGTCCAGATCCTCGACCATCTTCCCTGAATTTGTAGGTCACACATTTGCTGTTCATGACGGCAGAAAGCATGTTCCGGTATATGTCACCGAGGATATGGTAGGTCACAAGCTCGGCGAGTTTGCTCCCACCCGTACCTTCCGCGGCCACGCCGGTTCCAAGACAAGTAAGTAAGGCAAAGGAGAGTAAGAGAATGGAAAGTAAGGCATATCTGAATTATGTCCGTATCTCACCTCGCAAGGTTTCCATCATCCTCAACCTCATCAGAGGCAAGGACGTAAAGCTCGCGAAGGCTATTCTTGAGCAGACTCCCAAGGCCGCTTGCGAGCCGCTGCTGAAGCTGCTCAAGTCCGCAGTAGCAAATGCTGAGAATAACCACGATATGGATGTGGCTAGTCTGTACGTTGCCGAGTGCAGCGTAAGCCAGGGCCCCACACTCAAGCGTATCCGTCCCCGTGCACAGGGCAGAGCCTTCCGCATCGACAAGAAGACCTCGCACATCACCCTGGTGCTCAAGGAAAGACATCAAGGATTGGGATTCCCGCTGGTTCGCCGACAAGAAGCATTTCGGCGACACGCTGGTAGAGGACTATAACCTCCGCCGCGACCTCAAGAAGCAGCTTTTCGCTGCCGGCGTTCCCAAGATCGAAATCGAGAGAGACGGTAAGAAGGTTCGTATTCACATCCACTGCGCTAAGCCCGGTATGATCATCGGTAAGGGCGGTGCGGAGATCGAGAAGCTCCGCCAGCAGTGTGAGAAGAAGCTCGGCAAGCCCGTCGCTATCAATATCGTCGAGGTCAAGAACCCCGACCTGAACGCTCAGCTGGTTGCTGAGTCCATCGCTTCTCAGCTCGAGAGAAGAATCTCCTTCCGTCGTGCGATGAAGCAGTCCATCGGCAGAGCCATGCGTCTGGGCGCTAAGGGTATCAAGACCCAGTGCTCCGGTCGTCTGGGCGGCGCCGAGATCGCACGGAGCGAACAGTATCACGAGGGTACCATCCCGCTGCAGACCCTGCGCGCTGACATCGACTACGGCTTTGCCGAGGCGAACACCACCTACGGTAAGATCGGCGTAAAGGTTTGGCTGTATCGCGGTGAGGTCCTGCGTGACAACGCCGGCTCCGAGCAGCGTCGCGAGAGACGCGAGCGCCGTGAGCGCCGCGGCGACAGACGCGATAACAACAACCGCGAGAACAGACGTCCTCGCAGAGACAATAGGGAAGGGGGCAGAAAATAATGCTGATGCCTAAGCGTGTGAAGTACAGAAGAGTTCACAGAGGCAGAATGACAGGCCGCGCCTACAGAGGCAACAAGGTTACCTACGGCGAGTACGGTCTGCAGGCATTAGAGCCTGCATGGATCACCAGTAACCAGATCGAAGCAGCCCGTGTCGCCATGACCCGTTACTGCAAGAGATTCGGTAAGGTCTGGATCAAGATCTTCCCCGACAAGCCCGTTACCGCGAAGCCTGCTGAGACCCGAATGGGTTCCGGTAAAGGCTCGCCCGAGTACTGGGTAGCAGTTGTCAAGCCCGACAGAGTCATGTTTGAGATCGCCGGCGTACCTGAGGAGACAGCACGAGAGGCTATGCGCCTTGCTGCCGCCAAGCTGCCGATTAAGTGCAAGTTCATCAAGAAGGAAGAGGAGGTTTAAGCAATGGCTGATAAGGATAATAGCGCTAAGGCTTTAAGAGAATTACCCAAGAACGAGCTCGAGCTTAAGCTGAAGAACCTCAAGCAGGAGCTCTTCAATCTTCGCTTCCAGCTTGCTATCAACCAGCTCGACAACCCGATGCGTATTACAAAGGTCAAGAGAGATATCGCGCGCGTTTCCACCGTTATGCGTGAGCTCGCCGACCAGGAAGCATAAGGAGGTAAGCCATGAGCGAAAGAAATATGAGAAAGACCCTCATCGGTCGCGTCGCTTCCGACAAGATGGATAAGACCATCGTCGTAGCGATCGAGGACAGCGTAAAGCACAAGCTTTACAACAAGGTTATCAAGCGCACCATCCGCTTCAAGGCTCATGATGAGAAGAATGAGGCTCGTGTGGGTGATCGCGTTAAGATCATGGAGACCCGTCCCCTGTCCAAGGACAAGAGATGGAGACTCGTCGAGATCGTAGAGAAAGCAAAATAAGTTCTTGAGAGGAGATTAACCAATGATTCAACAGCAAACTTATCTCAAGGTCGCCGACAACACCGGTGCAAAGGAACTTATGTGCATTCGTGTACTCGGCGGTACCAGGAGAAGATATGCCAACATCGGCGACGTTATCGTAGCGTCCGTCAAGAAGGCTGCGCCCGGCGGCGTAGTCAAGAAGGGCGACGTTGTCCGCGCGGTTGTCGTTCGCTCCGCTAAGGGCGTTCGCCGCGAGGACGGCACCTATATCCGCTTCGATGAGAACGCAGCCGTTATCATCAAGGAAGATAAGAACCCGCGCGGTACTCGTATCTTCGGACCCGTAGCAAGAGAGCTTCGTGACAAGGATTACATGAAGATCCTCTCCCTCGCTCCGGAAGTACTTTAATGGAGGTGTCATAATGAATAAAGTTCATGTTAAAACCGGTGACACCGTAGTCGTTTTAAGCGGTAAGGACAAGGGCAAGAAGGGCAAGGTGCTCGCCGTATCCCCCAAGGAGGGTAAGGTCATCGTGGAGAAGATCAACATCGTCTCCAAGCACGTCAAGCCCCGCCGTATGGGCGAGCCCGGCGGCATCATCAAGGCTGAGGGCGCTATGTACGCGTCTAAGGTCCAGATCGTCTGCCCCCGCTGCAAGCAGCCGACCCGCGTAGGTCATAAGATCTACGAGGACGGTACCAAGAGCCGTATCTGCGTCAAGTGCGGCGAAGCACTGTAAGGAGGACTGAAGAAATGGCAAGACTTAAGAAGTTTTATACTGAGGAAGTTGCACCTGCTCTGATGAAGAAGTTCTCTTACAAGAGTGTGATGCAGATCCCGAAGCTCGACAAAATCGTAGTCAACGTAGGCGCCGGCGAGGTCAAGGACAACGCCAAGGCGATGGATGCGATCCTCTCCGATCTGGCTCAGATCACCGGTCAGAAGGCTCACATCTGTAAGGCTCGCAAGTCTGTTGCGAACTTCAAGCTGCGTGAAGGTATGCCCATCGGCGCGAAGGTCACCCTGCGCGGCGAGCGTATGTATGAGTTCCTCGACAGACTCTTCAACGTCGCTCTGCCCCGTGTACGTGACTTCCGTGGTATCAACCCCAACTCCTTCGACGGACGCGGCAACTATGCGCTGGGTCTCAAGGAGCAGCTGATCTTCCCCGAGATCGACTACGACAAGATTGATAAGGTTCGCGGTATGGATATCGTTTTCGTTACCACTGCGACCAACGATGAAGAAGCGCGTGAGCTGCTCACCCTGATGGGCGCTCCGTTCGAGAAGTAAGGAGGGATTGTTGTGGCAAAGACTGCTATGAAGAACAAGCAGCAGAGAAAGCAGAAGTTCTCTACTCGTGAGTACACACGTTGCAAGATATGCGGTAGACCACACGCCTACCTTCGTAAGTTTGGCGTATGCCGTATCTGTTTCCGTGAGCTCGCTTACAAGGGCGAGATCCCGGGCGTAAAGAAAGCAAGCTGGTAAGCTGGGAGGATTTAAGTTATGCAAATTACTGATACTATCGCTGATTTACTGACACGAATCCGTAATGCTAACTCAGCGAAGCATGATACCGTTCAGATCCCCGCGTCCAATATGAAGAAGGCTATCTGCCAGATTCTGCTGGATGAGGGTTACATCAAGAAGTTCACTGTAGAAGAGGACGGCAAGCAGGGCGTTATCACCGTCACCCTCAAGTATCTCGAGGGCAAGACCCCCGTCATCCAGGGTCTCAGACGTGTTAGTAAGCCCGGCCTGCGTATCTACAGCAGCGTTGAGGATATGCCCAAGGTCATGAAGGGCCTGGGTATCGCCATCATCTCCACCTCCAAGGGTGTGATGACCGACCGTGAAGCTCGTAAGCAGAACGTCGGCGGCGAGGTTCTCGCGTTTATTTGGTAAAGAGGAGGTGCGACTATGTCTCGAATTGGAAGAAAACCTATAAATATTCCCGCCGGTGTCGAAGCAAAGTTCGAAAACGGCGTTATCACAGTCAAGGGTCCCAAGGGTGAGCTCACCCAGAAGATCAACCCCAACATGGCTGTCGAAATCAATGGGGCAGTAATCGAGGTAAAGCGTCCGAACGATGAGAAGCTCAACCGCTCTCTGCACGGACTTACCCGTACCATCATCCACAATATGGTGATCGGCGTTACCGAGGGCTACAAGAAGGAGCTCGAGGTCAACGGCGTCGGCTACCGTGTTCAGAAGCAGGGCAAGCAGCTCGTTATGAACATCGGTTACAGCCACCAGGTCATCATGGAGGATACCGAGGACATCACCATCGAGGTTCCCAACCCCAACAGCATCATCATCCACGGCATTGATAAGCAAAAGGTAGGTCAGTTTGCTGCCGAGGTTAGAGAGAAACGCCCGCCGGAGCCTTACAAGGGTAAGGGCATCAAGTATGCCGGCGAATATATCCGCCGTAAGGAAGGCAAGACCGGTAAGGCTTAATTAAAGGAGTGAAATGAACAATGGTAAGTAGACCTGATTCCAAAGCTGCTCGTGTCAGAAGACACAAGAGAGTACGCGGTAAGTTAAGCGGCACAGCCGAGTGTCCTCGCCTTTGTGTTTTCCGCTCCACTAACAACATCTATGCTCAGATCATCGACGACGTCAAGGGTGTTACCCTGTGCAGCGCTTCGTCTCTTGATAAGACCATAGAAGGCGGCGGCAACAAAGAGGCTGCAAAGGCTGTCGGCAAGCTCATCGCCGAGCGTGCTAAGGACAAGAACATCACCGACGTCGTTTTTGACAGAGGCGGTAACATTTATCACGGCCGTGTACAAGCGTTGGCCGAAGGCGCCCGTGAGGGCGGCCTCAATTTCTAAGGATTGGAGGAATTACTTTGGCTAATATTATTGACGCATCTACACTGGAGCTTACCGAGCGCGTTGTAGCGATCAACCGCGTATCTAAGACCGTCAAGGGCGGCCGCGTGATGAAGTTCGCCGCGCTGGTAGTTGTCGGCGACGGCAACGGCACCGTAGGCTTCGGTATCGGCAAGGCCGGTGAAGTTCCCGACGCGATCCGCAAGGGAATCGAGGACGCTAAGAAGCACCTCATGAAAGTTGCCCTCAAGGGTACGACCATCCCCCACGAGATTATCGGTGCATACGGCGCCGGCAGAGTTCTGATGAAGCCTGCCGCTCCCGGTACCGGCGTTATCGCTGGCGGTCCCGTTCGTGCCGTTGTTGAGGCAGTCGGTATCAAGGACATCCGTACAAAGGCTCTCCGCTCTAACAACCCCTGCAACGTAGTTCGCGCTACTCTCCAGGGTCTGGGCGCTCTGCGCACCGCTGAGGAGGTCGCCCGCGTTCGCGGTAAGTCCGTAAAAGAGATTCTGTAAGGAGGCGGCAAGATGAAGATTAAATTGGTTAAGAGCCTGATCGGCTCCAAGAAGGATCAGATCGCCACCGCTTATTCCCTCGGCTTGAAGAAGATCGGTGATTGCACCGAGCAGCCCGACAACGCGGCTACCAAGGGTAAGGTACAGAAGATCATCCACCTCGTAGCGGTTGAGAAAGACTAAGGAGGTGCGAGTAAATGAAACTTTATGAATTATCCCCCGCTGAGGGTTCCAAGAAGGAAGTAAAGAGAATCGGCCGCGGCCATGGCTCAGGTCAGGGCAAGACAGCCGGTAAGGGTCACAAGGGTCAGAAAGCAAGAGCCGGTAAGGGTATGCGCGTAGGCTTTGAAGGCGGTCAGATGCCGCTGCAGCGCCGTATCCCGAAGCGTGGCTTCAACAACATTTTCGCAAAGAAGGTTGTTGCTATCAATGTCGGTACACTCAACAAGTTTGAGGACGGTGCGGTTGTAGATATCGCTGCGCTCACTGAGAAAGGTATTGTGAAGAACTCCTTTGACAGCGTAAAGATTCTTTCCAACGGCACACTTTCCAAAAAGCTTACCGTCAAGGCGAATGCGTTCTCCAAGGGCGCTGCCGCTAAGATCGAGGCTGCCGGCGGAAAGGCTGAGGTGATTTAATTGTTTAATACAATTAAAAACGCTTGGTCGATCGCTGACCTGCGTAAGAAAATTCTCTTCACGCTTTTAATTGTTGTTATCTTCAGAATCGGTTCCGTTATCCCGGTCCCGTTCCTGAATATGGATGCTCTGGCAAACGTCATGGGTAACGCTCAGGGTGTTGACGATACTCTCGTCGGCTACCTGAATACCCTCTCCGGCGGCGCGTTCTCCAACGCGACCATCTTCGCCATGGGTATCACCCCCTACATCAACAGCTCCATTATCATGCAGCTGCTGTGCGTAGCGATCCCGCCCCTCGAGCGCCTCAGTAAAGAGGGCGAAGAGGGCAGAAAGAAGATCGCTGCGATCACCCGTTATGTAACGGTCGGCCTTGGTCTGATCCAGGGTACCGCTTACTACTTCTTCCTGCTGAACTCCAGAGATGACAACGGCACCCGTATCGCCATGTACGATAACGGCTTCAGCGCTGTGTTTGCAGCCATCGTTATCATCCTTGCGTTCACCGCAGGTACCGCGCTGATCATGTGGCTCGGTGAGCAGATCAACAAGAACGGTATCGGCAACGGTATCTCTATTCTGCTCTTCGCCGGTATCATCGCGCGTCTGCCCTTCACCGTCAACCTGCTCGCAGAGTACTGGAACCTCGGCGCTCAGGGCAGCACCCAGTATTACATCCTGGTTCCGCTGTGGATCGTCCTCTTCCTCGCTGTTATGTGGGTCATCACCTTCATGCAGGATGCCGAGAGACGCATCCCGATCCAGTACGCGAAGCGCGTGGTCGGCCGCAAGATGTACGGCGGTCAGTCCACTCACCTGCCGATCAAGGTAGCGCTGGGCGGCGTAATGCCCATCATCTTCGCGTCCTCGATCCTCTCCATCCCCAGCACCATCCAGATGTTCACTCAGCCCAAGGAGGGCTTCTGGAAGAGCTTCTTCGACGCTTTCTCCACCTCCGGCTGGCTGTACGCCGTTCTCTACTTCGTTCTGATTCTGGCGTTCGCTTATTTCTACACCACCATCCAGTATAACCCCATTGAGATGGCGAACAATCTGAAGCAGAACAACGGCACTATCCCCGGCATCCGTCCGGGCAGACCTACATCCGACTTTATCGCTAAGATCCTGTCGAGAATCACCCTCATCGGTGCGCTCTTCCTCGCGGTTATCGCGCTGCTCCCGATCCTGTATGCTGACTTCTCAGGCCTCAGAGGCCTGTCGATGGGCGGTACCTCCGTCATCATTATCGTCGGCGTCGCTCTGGATACCGCTAAGCAGCTCGAGTCTCAGATGATGATGCGTCACTACAAGGGCTTCCTTGACTGATCGCAACCCTATTGAGGTGTAGATTATGAAACTTATCCTTTTAGGCGCTCCCGGTGCAGGCAAAGGCACTCAGGCCGCTGTCATCAGCGAGCGTTTGAATATTCCCCAGATCAGCACGGGTAACATCATCCGTGCAGCGCTGAAGAGCGGTACAGAGATGGGCTTGAAGGCGAAGTCCTTCATCGACGCGGGTCAGCTCGTTCCCGATGAGGTCGTTATCGGCATCATCAAGGAGCGCCTGGTTGAAGACGACTGCAAGGACGGCTTCATCCTCGACGGCTTCCCCCGTACCATCCCTCAGGCCGAGGCTCTGGACGAGATGGGCATCAACATCGACAAGGTTATCGATATCGAGGTAGCCGACGATGTGATCGTCAATCGTCTGTCCGGACGCCGCGTGTGCGAGAAATGCGGCAGACCCTACCACACCGAGAGCTTGAAGCCCAAGGTTGAGGGTATCTGCGATGATTGCGCGGGCGCCCTTATTCAGCGCAAGGACGACCATCCTGATACGGTCAAGGCTCGCCTTGATATCTATCACAAGGAGACCGAGCCGCTCAAGGGCTATTATGAGAAGCAGGGCAAGCTCTATATCGTCGAGGGCGCAAGCTCCGTCGAAGAGACGACCCGACTGACCTTTGAGGCGCTTGAGGCGTAAGCATGATCGTAGTCAAGACCGCACGTGAACTTTTGAAAATGCAGGACGCGTGCACGCTGTCCGCGCGGGCGTTAAAGCTCGCCGGAGAGATGGTCGAACCGGGCGTGTCGACTCTTGAGATCGACACCGCAGTCCGTAAGTTTATCGAGGGTGAGGGCGGCGTGCCCTCCACCCTCGGTTACAACGGCTACCCGGCTTCCACCTGTATCTCCGTGAACAGCGTGGTAGTCCATGGCATACCGAGCAAGAAGACGATCCTCCGCCGGGGCGATATCGTAAGCATCGATATCATGGCGGGCATGCACGGGTATCACGGTGACAACGCCTATACCTACCCATGCGGCGATATCAGCAAGGAGGCTCAAGCTCTGCTGAAGGCGACCGAGGAGAGTCTTTATGAGGGAATCAAGGCGGCGCAGGCAGGTAATCGCATAGGCGATATCGGCAGCGCTGTGCAGAGGTATGTCGAACCTCGTGGTTACGGGGTGGTACGGGATTTCACCGGCCACGGCGTAGGCACGAAGCTGCATGAAGATCCAAGCGTACCGAACTACGGTACGCCCGGACGAGGCCCTCGCCTCATCCCGGGCATGACTATCGCAATCGAACCGATGATCACGATGGGCTCCTATCGGGTCAGGGTACTGGACGACGACTGGACCACCGTTACGGTGGACGGATCGCTGGCGGCTCACTTCGAGCACACCGTCTGTATCACGCCCGACGGCCCCCGTATCATGACCAAGCTTGATTGAGGTCTGATATGGAGATCGTAAAGGGCTCAGTCGTTATCGCTAAGGCGGGACGCGACAAGGGAAAGGCGTTCGCGGTCGTCGAGCTGATCGACGCGCGCACCGCGCTGATCGCGGACGGTAAGCGCCGTCCTCTCGAGCGACCCAAGCGCAAGAACCTGATCCATTTGCAAGCGACCAAAACCGTCGTCGATTGCGACACAACAAACCGACAGCTACGAACTTTTCTCAAAGAATTTTCACAGGAGGCTTAAGTCATGTCAAAACAGGATGTTATCGAAATCGAGGGTATCGTTACCGACGCTCTGCCGAACGCACAGTTCACCGTAGAGCTCCCCAACGGCCACAAGATCCTGGCCGTCATCTCAGGCAAGCTGAGAATGAACTTCATCCGCATCCTCCCGGGCGATAAGGTGACCGTTGAGATGTCGCCTTACGACCTGACAAGAGGACGCATTACCTGGCGTACGAAATAATACGCCGCAATGTGTGGAGAACAAAATAATCCTATTTCGGTAGGGGACGGCACCTCGACGTCCCGAAAAACGAGGCAGCCCGTATGCACGCTCCCTTCGGAGCACCAACGTTCACTAACAAGGAAAGGAATGATATTATGAAAGTCAGACCTTCAGTAAAGAAAATGTGTGAAAAGTGCAAGGTTATCAAGCGCCACGGTAAGGTTATGGTAATCTGCGAGAACCCCAAGCATAAGCAGAGACAGGGCTGATCGCTTAATATTTCCGGTTAACGGAGAACGGTCACCGTTCACCAATAACGACAAACTTTTCATACAAATGAATTTATTATTATAATTATGGAGGTGCACTTAAATGGCTCGTATAGCAGGTGTTGACTTACCCCGTGACAAGCGAGTTGAAATTGGACTCACTTATATCTACGGTATCGGTCGTAAAACCGCTACAGACATTATTGCTGCAACCGGTGTAAATCCCGACACGCGTGTTCGTGATCTCACCGAAGAAGATGTTTCTAAGCTCAGAGAATATATTGACCATAACTGCCGCGTTGAAGGTGATCTCCGCCGTGATATCGCGTTCGACATCAAGCGTCTTATCGAAATCGGCAGCTATCGCGGTGTTCGTCACAGAAAGGGTCTGCCCGTAAGAGGTCAGCGCTCCAAGACCAACGCCCGTACCCGTAAGGGTCCGCGTAAGACGATGGCTAACAAGAAGAAGTAAGGAGGGCATATAAATGGCAGTTAAAACAGGTAAGAAGGCTCCTATCCGCCGCCGCCGCGAGAGAAAGAATATCGAGAAGGGCTCGGCGCATATCCAGTCTACCTTTAATAACACAATCGTTACTATATCCGATACACAGGGCAACGCGATCTCGTGGGCAAGTGCCGGCGAGCTCGGCTTCCGCGGCTCCCGTAAGTCCACTCCCTTCGCTGCACAGAGCGCTGCTGAGACAGCCGCCAAGGCTGCGATGGAGCACGGCCTCAAGAGCGTAGAAGTTTTCGTCAAGGGTCCCGGTCAAGGTCGTGAGGCGGCTATCCGTGCTCTGCAGACCGCAGGTCTCGAGGTCACCATGATCAAAGACGTTACCCCCATCCCGCACAACGGATGCCGTCCTCCCAAGAGAAGACGTGTATAAAAGATAAAGGAGGATATAGACTATGGCTAAGAATCAACAGCCTATCGCTAAGCGCTGCAGAGCGCTGGGCATTTCGCCCGCTGTTATGGGTTACTCCAAGAAGACTTCTAACCGTAACCCCGGCGGCAAGATGAGAAGAAAGCAGAGCGAATACGGCATCCAGCTGACCGAGAAGCAGAAGGTGAAGTTCATCTACGGCATCCTCGAGAAGCAGTTCCGTATGTACTATGAGAAGGCGGAGAAGATGGAGGGCAAGGCCGGTGAGAACCTGCTGTCCTTAGTTGAGCGCAGACTGGATAACGTTGTTTATCGTCTGGGTCTCTGCTCCACCCGCCGTGAGGCGCGTCAGCTCGTTAACCACGCTCACTTCACCGTCAACGGCAAGAAGTGCAACATCCCCTCCTACATCATCAAGGAAGGCGACGTTATCGCTGTAGCCGACGGTTCCAAGGACACCAACCGCTTCAAGGCGATCGCCGAGGCTGACGGTACTACTCTCGTTCCGAAGTGGCTCGAGAAGACCGACAAGCTCAGCGGCAAGGTTATTGCGCTGCCCCAGCGCGACGATATCGACTATCCCGTTGAGGAACATCTCATCGTCGAGTTGTACTCCAAGTAATTTGTACGCCGGCCGGATCATTTCCGGCATCGTGCCCGTTGCTGTCTATCCGGTAAGAAGGACTTCGTCCTCTTTTGCAGCCTGATACAGCGCGGGTATCACCTCCGGCGCAAAGCCGGAAGTGCAGCTAAAAAATTAAGGAGGAAAACGCTAATGATAGAGATAGAAAAACCCAGAATTGATACAGAAGAATTATCTTCGGACGGTAAGTACGGCAGATTTGTAGTGGAGCCCCTTGAGAGAGGCTTCGGCAATACTCTGGGCAACTCTCTGCGCCGCGTGCTGCTCTCTTCCTTAGAGGGCGTCGCCGTTACGTCAATCAAAATAGACGGAGTTCTTCACGAGTTCTCTACCGTTCCCGGCGTCAAGGAAGACGTTACCGAGATCGTTCTGAACATGAAGAGCTTGGTAGCAAAACTCCATTCCAACGGCCCCAAGGTCGTTGAGATTTCGGCTGAGGGCCCCTGCGTGGTCACCGCCGAGAGTATCAAGTGTGACAGCGAGGTAGAGATCCTCAACCCCGAGCTGCATATCGCCACCCTCGCGGACGGCGCCCAGCTCAACATGGAGATCACCCTCGATAAGGGCAGAGGCTATGTCCCCGCTGAGAAGAACAAGCTGATCTCCGGCAATGAGATCATCGGCGTGCTTCCGATCGACTCGATCTACACCCCTGTTCTCAAGGTCAACTATACCGTTGACAACACCCGCGTCGGCCAGATCACCGACTATGACAAGCTGACCCTCAGCGTATGGACCAACGGCGTTATCAACGCGCAGGAGGCTGTATCGCTGGCAGCTAAGGTCCTGACCGAACACCTCAATCTCTTTGTCAACCTCTCCGACAGAGGCTACAACACCGAGATCATGGTGGAAAAGGACGACAAGGGTAAGGAGAAGGTGCTCGAGATGACCATCGAAGAGCTCGACCTCTCCGTCCGTTCCTTCAACTGCCTCAAGCGTGCGGGTATCAACACCGTCGAGGACCTTATCTCTAAGTCCGAGGAGGATATGATGAAGGTGCGCAACCTCGGCCGCAAGTCGCTCGAGGAAGTCGTATTCAAGCTTGATACATTAGGCTTCAGTCTTCGCAAAGAGGACGAATGATTTGAATTAATTACTATATCTTTACAGACCTCTCTAAAGTCTGTAAAGAAAGATCCCGAAAGGAGTGAATACAATGCCGGGTACAAGAAAGCTGGGCAGAGCTACCGACGCGCGTCTTGCGATGCTGAGAGCTCTCGTTACCTTCTTACTGGAGAACGGTAAGATCGAGACCACCCTTACCCGCGCCAAGGAGACTGCCTCCATGGCGGAGAAGATGATCACTATCGCGAAGAAGGATACTCTCGCGAATAAGAG
Source organism: uncultured Ruminococcus sp. (assembly GCA_902785355.1). Taxonomy (GTDB): domain Bacteria; phylum Bacillota; class Clostridia; order Oscillospirales; family Acutalibacteraceae; genus Ruminococcoides. Next base: position 12,577 of record CACZYF010000028.1, read on the forward strand.
ACAGGTCATGGCGTTCGTCACTAAGGAGGACGTCGCGACCAAGCTGTTCAAGGAGATCGCGCCTAAGTATGCCGACCGCAACGGCGGCTACACCCGCATCACCAAGATCGGTCCCCGCCGCGGCGACGCTGCCGAGATGGCGATCATCGAGCTGATCTGATAGAAATTGATATTACGAGGCGCTTTGACGCCGCGGTAATCTCAAATGATATCATATAAGATTTACACCCCACCGTTCGGTGGGGTTTTTCTTTTTGTGCAATATTAATTATTTAAACAAGCCCTAGTATAAAACATTTTTTCGCGATGTAATTTTCTGAATATTCCGAGTAAAAGAATTCTTTATGAACTTTTCGTATTAATGCGCTGTATATATAGTGAAAGGCATCGAGCGGTATGGTATACTATGTTAAATGTGTACGTGAGGGGGTGACGGCTTGACGGACTTCGAGAGGTATGTCAACGAATATTCGCGCGATCTGACGCGGTTCTGCATACATCTATGCGGCGATCCGAACGACGCGGAGGATCTGTTCCAGGACACGTGGACGCGTGCCCTGTCCAAGCTCGGTCAGTATGATCCCGCGCTGAGCTTCAAGAGCTGGCTGTTCGCGATCTGTGTGAACATCTTCAGGAACAACAGGAAGCTCAAGGATAACGCCGCGCGTGCTTCGCTGACCGCGGAGGAGCAGGAGCGCCTGCTCGCCTCCATCCCCGACGAGCAGAAGGACGTCGACGCCTATCTCGACCTGTATGAGGCACTCTATACCCTGCCGAAAAAGCACCGCGCCGTCATCATCCTCTTCTACTTCCGCGAGTTCAGCCAGCGCGAGATCGCCGCGATCCTACACATCCCCGAGGGAACGGTCAAGTCGCGCCTGAATACCGCACGTAAGCTGCTGCAAAGGAGGTTGAGTCATGAGTAAGATCAGCGAAGAAAGACTGGATCAGATGCTGACGAGCTTATGCAAAGCCGAGCCTGAGCAGCCCTTCATCTACCGTCCGCAGGAGGACGAACGCCCTGCCGCCGTACCGTTTTACCGCCGTTATCGCGGACTCGCCGCAGCCGCGGTGCTGGTATTCGTCAGCGTAGTCAGTCTGACTGTATTTTTCATATTTGGAAATAAACCGACCGCACCCGTACCTGTCGCACCTGTTCCTCACGGCACAGCCCCCTCTGAGCCGGGGACAGCGGGTTCGGACGCGCCGACCGACAGCAATCTCAGTCCGCAGTCGCCCTCCGGGCACGGGAGAGAGGACGCGACATCCCCGACGTCGTCCCGTCCGTCGGCGACCGTGAACAAGAGAACCCCGACCTCAAAAGCGACTTCTCCCGCTTCCGGAGCCACCGAACCGACGGGCGCGCCCGAGCCGACCGAACGCGTCAAGCCCACCGAGAAGCCCGTATTCCCGACCATCCCCATGGACCCGCCTTGGGACGACCCGACCGACGGCGACGAGCCGTGGCTCGACCCGCCTACCGAGAACGGTAACTATCAAGAGCCGCCCCCCGTCGAGTTCTACGCCTCCTTCGACGCCGACCGACTGCCCGCCGACCGCATGATCTACTGCAAGGTCTATGATAGGCGGGGCAGAAGGCTCGGTGACAGCGATCTCTACTCTTCGGAGCACGCCGCCTCGATCGAGTATATCAAGAACGGCACCGCGCTCGTTCGCTATTTGACCCCCGAGGGGCTGATCGTGATGGACGGCAGCTACAGCTATGTGTTCTACGACAGCAGCGGCGCCATCCTCGCACAGGGTCAGGACTATGTGGAGCTTTAGTAGCTTAAAGCTGTTTGTAGGGGCGACCATCGGTCGCCCGCTGTCGCAGGGCGTTTTGTTCCTATCCGACGTTTCCGATATGGATAACGCCCGTCATTCGCGGGCGGTCAATGACCGCCCCTACGGCTAACTTCTCACTCCTAACGACTCCTCGCTCCATCAACCAACATCACTCTATTACGGAGGAATCATCATGAAAAAGGTATTATCATTTTTACTCTGCCTCATGCTGCTTTTATCGGCGATCCCGACAGCGGCGGCTGTGACCGACAACGAACCCGACGGCGGCTTCTATGTCGTCTTTAAGGGCGATAACTACACGATCTGCGAGCGCAACCGTCTGAACTATTACGGCGGCGATCATTACCTGCTGCCCGGTCTGACCATGTCGCTCTCAACGCCGTTCAAGATTGCTTATTCCTCGGATCTGAAAACTGTCTCGAAGTTCTATCCCGAGGGCGAGGGCAACGACTATGTCCCGCGTTACAACAGCCGTTGGTACACCGTCGAGTTTCATCGCCTCGGCACTAACGCCGGCAGCTCTGACGATATGGGGTGGTATGACGGCTATGTCAGCGCCTATCCCTGCGAGCCTCCCGAGGAGGGCGGCGGCGCGATCGACCCCGCGGCTGTGGAGCTGAAGCGCGAGCTCTATGAGCAGAGCTTCTTCGAGAGCTTCCCCTTCTGCGACCCCGAGTCCTACGACTACTGTGAGCTTTACTACCACCATTCCGATTGGCGGATTCCCGACTGGGTACTGGTGCAGGTGACCCCCGAATATCCCGTTACAGGTTCCTGGTACGGCGTGTTCGACGACGCGGTTCTGTACAACGCCGAGTCCTATCCGTTTGACTTCACCTACGGCGTGTATGATGTGGTGAAAAAAACCTTTTACAGCATCTCCGAGGCGTGGGATATGAGCTATGCCGATCTGCATGATGTGTTCGTCCACACGATCAAAAATCGAGATGCTGCTCGTCAACTCGGTGATGTCGACGTTGATGGTGAGCTGGATATTATCGACGCGACCCTGATCCAGCGCGGTTTGGTCGGCTTGTATGAGCTGGATGGATTCGAGCATTCCTACTGCCGCTTTGGGACGAAGCTGACCTCGCTCGCCGATTACGACGCAAACGGCGACGTCGAGATCATCGACGTGACGCGCATCCAGCGCGCCTTGGTCGGTATCGCGTTTTATCCGCATGATTTCACCCTCTCCGCACAGATCGAGAAGGACGGCTCCCGCATGATCGCGACGGCGGCGACCTACTTCGGCGAAGAGCCGCTTGAGTACTGCTACCGGATCGAAGGCGTGGTCTATGCCGATTCGGTCTACGGGAGCGATTTCGGATGTTTTTATCCTGACAGCAACGACCCCGAGCCGGGCAATTTTCAGATCACGACGGGGTGGATCTCCGCCTCATCGGTCGAGCTGCCGCTGACGAGCCTGACCTATAACGATAACCTGACCCTCACGGTACGGGCGCGCGACTCCCGCGGCAACACGGCGCAGACCGCTGTGTTATATTTCAAAATTATCTATTGATTCTTTCTCCTAAATACAATCGAATATCTGTATAAACAATAGGCGGAGTCGTGCGGCTCCGCCTATTGTTTACAAAATATACTTTATTTTTCCACAGGATGTGGTATAATGACCTATATAATGGAGAAATATGTAGTATTATGACAGAAACAGGAGGAGAGCTTATGCTGTTGTATGATATTACCCGCGAGATGTTCTCGGCTCCGGTATTCCCTGGCGATCCCCGTCCTCGCCATACCTTCCTGAATAGGATAGGCGACGACAGCCCCTATAACCTGACGGAGCTGTCTGTGAGCGCTCATGTAGGAACCCATATCGACGCACCCTTGCACTATGATGAGGAAGGCGCCGATATCGGCTCGCTGAAGCTGTCGCAATTCTACGGCAAGTGTACGGTTGTGACGATCAGCGGCGTGCTGACAGGTGAGGATATGGAGCGACTGCTGCCCCGCTGTCATAAGCGCCTGATCCTTCATTCCTCCGGCAAGGCATTCCTGAGCACCTCCGCCGCCCGCGTGATCGCCGACAGCAAGCTGCTCCTGGTCGGAACCGACGCAATGTCGATCGCTCCGCCCTTTGACGAGGATATGCCCCACCTGGAGCTCGCGCGTGCCAATGTCGCTGTGCTCGAAGGGTTGTTCTTGGAGGGAGTCGAGGACGGAGAGTACACTCTTGCAGCGTTTCCTTTGAAGATGAAGGGCGTGGAGGCTTCTCCCTGCCGCGCCGTGCTTATGCGCGAGCCAAAGGGATATTGAGGGAGTTAGAAATCAGGAGTTAGAAATTAGATATTTGTTTCTACTTTACTCGAGAATGAGGTATTTTATGAAGAAACTGACAGCAATTTTTCTGATCGTGATATTATGCCTGAGCCTGTGCGTCGGGCTGACGGGATGTGACAAACCCAGCGTAGCGGTGAAGTCCGTACTGGACATCAACAGCAGTTTTGCCGGTACCCGTACGGTGACGGTTATTTACCCGCCGTCTACGGATATCGAAGCGCTGAACCAAAGGCTCGTAGAGGACAGTCCGGCTGCCGATATAGACGGCGCAGAGTTCAGCTATATCGGCGTGCAGGAGGAGGGCTTTTGTTTTGAATTAAGCCTGAATTTTGCGAATAAAGAAAAATACGAAGAAATAATCAGCAGCCTGATCGACAGAAACGCCGAGGTTTTCCTTTCGCAGAAGAATACTACCCTCACCAAAGGCACGAGGATGGCGGAGGATTTTGACGTCAGCGAGCTAATTGCGTGGATCGTTCGGGATACCGCCGCTGAAAAGGCTACATCCGGTATGGGCTTCTCCTATCATTCCAACCTTGTCCGAATCGCTAATCAGGAGTATGAGACCGGCTCTACCGTCGAGGTGAACGACTGCAAGGGCAGCCGTATCAGCACTATTTCCATCAAGACCTCCAACGACAAGGAGGGCAGCTTCAACCGCACCTTCACCTTCACCCTTCCGAATGATACTTACCTGCATGACCGTGAGGCGATCGAGCAGTATTTCCTGACCAACACATCACCCGATGCAAAGTATTCCGGATGGACTCCCGAGGGCTCCAACATGGTCTATACGGTTATCTATGAGGGACTCGACCGTGAGAATCTCGTAAAGCTGACCGCAATGCTCCTCGATACCGACAGCGTGGATATCTTCTACGGCGATCGCGATAACGCCTCTACCCCTCTCTCTGAGGGTATGGCATATGAAGAGAGCCTCGACACCTTCTCCTTTATCGGACCGGATGATGGATTCCCGAAGCTTGAATATGCCTACTCTCTGCCCACCAGCACGACCCACGGCGACGGTTCCGTTTTTGAGGACGGCAAGTGGGTGACGAAGGGCGCTTGGGAGGAGGGCGTATATAAGCTCTCGCTCGATACCGGCGCGGTTCGCGTGCGTGTTCCCGACGGCATCCAGTACGCGATCAACGGCATCAACTTCTATCTGACCAGCCTGGGGAACTCCCGTTTCCGCCGTACCACCGACTTTTTATATTCCAAAACCGACGGACACGACGGCATGACCTATGCCAACAGCTATTTTCTCAAGAAGGGCGCCGACAGTACCGTTACCGAGGATGAGGATAATCTGATCTGCCGCGTGACCTGCGAGGGTACTACCAAGGAGATCACCGATATGTTGGTCAAGTTGTTTGGAAGCGGCAACTTCATGGCGTATCGCAGCCGCGAGGGTTTGATGGCGCTGACCGTCAAGACCGAGCTCTCCGATTACGTCAACCTCGGCTATATGCTCAACTCCGGCAACGCCAACCGCCCCATGACTTATTTTGTCAGTTCCGAGGGCGGAGAAAATATCGTTTCCGTTTCGGTTGACGGCGCTGAGACCGCATATGTCGGACGCGGTGCAAGCTCCCTGCCGATCAAGAACGGTACTGCCACCGTCGAATACTACGGCAACATCCCGATCACCTCTCATATTATCATCTACATTCTCGTCGGCGTATCGTTGCTGGGACTGACTTCCGTAGTTGCGATCATGCTCGTTAAGCCGAAGCGCCGCCGCAAGCCTGCTCCCGATCCGCTGAATAATCCCGAGGCGTTCACCGATCTGCCCTTCGACGATAACGATCGTCTGGATAAGGCTGAGAAGGTCGATTATTCCGATGACAGCGAGGATGAGAAGCCTGCCGCTCTCGATCAGACCACGACCTTCAGCATTTTTGAGCTGGGTGCTCTCGCCCGTAACAAGAAGTATGTGGACGAGATCAACAAGGAGGTCGAGGAACGCATCCGCCGGGATTCCCTTGAAAATCGTAAGAATGATATTCGTGCGAAGGCGCTGGAGGATCTGAGCCGTAAGGTCTACGGTGACGGTTCCGATGAGGATGAGTCCGAGACCGATACAGTCCATGCTCCCGAAACGGCTGAAACACCCGCGGAGCCCGTTATATCAGAACAACAGCCCGAGGCTCCCGCGAAGCCCGATACAGACAGCGAGGTGACGACCGATGAAGCTGATAGTCTTTGATCTGGACGGAACCCTCGCCGATACCCTTGCCGATCTCGCCCACGCGATGAACGCCGCTTTAGCGGCGGAGGGACTCGGAACATATCCCGTAGCGGATTACCGGCAGTTCGTCGGGAACGGCATCGACAACCTCGTGAAGGTGACGATGGCTGACGCATACACGCCCGAAGGGGCTGCAAGGGTGAAAGCGGGTTTCACCTCCTATTACAGCGAGCATTACCTGGATTATACAACAGCATACGATGGGATGGGGGAGGCGCTGAGCCGACTCTCCGCACTCGGCTTGCAAACTGCCGTGATCTCCAACAAGCCCGATACCTTTGTCCCGCGAATCCTTGACCGACTCTATCCCGACCATCGCTTTGTTTACGCTTGGGGTCAGCAGGAGGGCGTTGCCCGCAAGCCTGCGCCCGACGCACTTTTACGGCTGACGACGCTCTGCGGCGTCGATCCCGCCGACGTCCTCTATGTCGGCGACAGCAACGTGGATGTGTTCTTCGCCCATAACGCGGGCGTGAAGGTATGCGGTGTGAGCTGGGGCTTTCGAGGCTCGGAGGAACTCCGCCGGGCAGGCGCCGACTTTATTGTCGATACCGCCGGGGAGCTGATCGCCGTGATCAGCGAAGAACTGTAGGTGCCTGACCGCTCTGTTAACGTCATCGCGAGAGCATATATAAATTGTCATTGCGAGGAGCGCAAGCGACGTGGCAATCCCAACCGATTTTGAGGCTATTTTATGAACAAACGAAATTACCAAAAGGAGCTTGACGCCCTGATTGAGCGCAACACCCGCGAGGGCATACGCCCGCGACTGCTGCTTCATGTATGCTGTGCCGTGTGCGCGAGCTATGTACTCGAGTATCTCGCTCCGCATTTTGATATCACGATCGCCTACTATAACCCTAATATCACTGAGGAGAGCGAGTATCGCTACCGTTACAGTGAACTCAGACGCTATGTTGCCGAGGCGGGGTTGTCCGGATCGGTACATTTCACCGAGGTCGATTATGACCCCGAGGCGTTTTTGACTTTGACCGAGGGCAGGGAGGAGGAGCGCGAGGGAGGCGCGCGCTGTGCGCTGTGTTTTAGGCAGCGGCTCGAGTACACCGCCCGACTGTGTCGCGACGGCGGCTACGACTGCTTCGCCACCACCCTCACCATCAGTCCGCTTAAGAACGCTGTCACACTGAACACCATCGGCGAACAGCTCGCCGAGGAATACGGCGTGAGCTACCTTTGCTCCGATTTTAAGAAGAAAGAGGGCTATAAGCGCTCTATCGAGCTGAGTAAGCAGTATCATCTCTACCGACAGAACTACTGCGGCTGCCTGTATTCAAAGAAAGAAGCGGAATCCCGCACCCAAACAACCGGATAGCATGATCTTAGAGCCTTTGGCATAGTATTATGTCAGAGGCTTTGTTATTTTATGATTGAAGGAAGTGATACTATCCAATCGTTCTTGATTTGTGTGCTGTTCGGCTTCGGTCTGGTCCTCATCGTTTGGGGCGGCGACCGCTTTGTTGACGCAGCGGCATGGCTTGCCGAGGTCTCGGGAATCCCGCGGTTCGTTGTCGGTGCTACGGTTGTTTCTGTTGCCACCACTCTGCCCGAGATCATAGTTTCGGTGATGGCGGCAGTTTCGGGTGAGCCTGAGATGGCGGCAGGTAACGCGATCGGCTCAGTTACCGCAAATACTGCCCTGATTTTCGCGATCCCCGTATTATTCCTACCCTTCACCGTGTCACGTCACAGCTATTTGCCGAAAGCACTGCTGTTTGCGGGGGCGATTTTACTGTTGTTGGTGCTGTCGCTCGGCGGCAGACTTACGATCTTCGGCTGTGTAGCTATGCTGCTGTTGTTCTCATATCATATATATCGCAATATCCGTGAGGCAAAGAGCGCCGAACCTGAGCCGATCGATGAAAGGGGCTCGGTAATCCCTCATATTCTACGATTTATCCTCGGAGCAGCCGCAATTGTTTTGGGCTCTCGGCTTCTGGTGGATAACGGCGAAATGATCGCACGCGATCTGCTCCATGTCGATGAGCGCGTGGTCTCCCTGACTTTCCTCGCTGTAGGTACTTCTCTGCCGGAGCTTGTGACCGCAGTCTCCGCTGTCATCAAACGGGAACCTGCCCTTACCGCAGGCAATATTCTCGGCGCTAACATCATTGATATGCTCCTGATCTTGCCGCTGTGCTGTATTGTCAGCGGAGGAAGCCTGCCGATCGCTCCAGAGATCGTTTGGCTCGATCTGCCGTTCTGTTTATTGTGTGCGGTGATACTGCCTGTGATCGCCGCTCTGCGAGGCAGCTTCAGCCGATGGCAGGGAGTCCTCTCTGTGATGCTGTACGGTGTTTATCTATTCTTCCTATTACGCTGATTTGAGAAAATCACATTTTACTATTGTATTATTACACCGAATCATGTAAAATAAATAAGATAGCGTACAAAAAACGTTAAATATACAGCACAGAGGGTAATGAACATGGGTAGATCCGACGGTAAGAAGCTCAAGAATCTCGATGTAGAATATCTGGTCGCGGCACATGTTATGGATAAGCGTACCGACGCGATGAATATGATCCATCTGGATATCCCGCTCGAGCCGATGCGTAAGTATATGAACCGAAAGCGTAAGGAAGGGAAGCATTATAATCATCTGACCCTTGTGATCGCGGCGATGATCCGCGCTATGGCGGAGTATCCCGCTCTCAACCGCTTTGTCGTCAATAAGCGTATCTATGCCCGTAACGAGCTTGCGGTGGGTATGGTCGTTCTCAAGGGCGGCAAACTCGACGGTGTCGGTACCACCAGCAAGATGAAGTTCGAGCCGACTAATACGATCGATGAGGTCAACGAGATCATCAATAACTATATCGAGACCAACCGAAGCACCGGGGAGGTCAACGCTACCGATAAGGTTGCGAACTTTCTCTGTTCCGTCCCCGGTCTTCTGCGCGTAGCGGTAAATACGGCGAAGTGGCTGGATAATCATAACCTGTGTCCCAAGGCGCTTATTGAGGCGAGTCCCTTCCACTGTACCATCATGCTCACGAACCTCGCTTCTATCAAGACTAATTATATTTACCACCATATCTACAACTTCGGTACCGTGTCGCTTTCGCTGGCGATGGGGCAGCCACACGACGTACCCATTACAAATAAGGGTGAGATCGCCCTGCAGCGCTGTCTGCCGATCGGTCTGGTGATGGACGAGCGTATTGCTTCCGGCGCGTATTTCGCGATGGCCTTCCGTAAATTTGCCAAATATCTGGAGGATCCTTCGATTCTCGAGCTCCCTCCCGAGAAGGTTGTAGAGGATCATATCTGATTCTATTTCGACATATTGTACGACAGACTCCGTAAATCACGGGGTCTGTTTTATGCTTTGGTGATTTTTGCTAAAACAAAAGGTGTATTTTTGGCAAAAATAGCGGAAGTGGGAAGAAAGGGGCAGAACACAGCGGAAAGTAACAAATTTGTAATCTGTTGTATCGATAGTGTATCAGAACGACAAGTAACCGCTAGATGTTGTGATTTTTAAGGAAAGAAAGCTGTTGCTTGGCGAGCTCGTAAGGAGCCTTCGCGGAAGCTCTAATTTACAAATAAAACAGGTGATTCGCTTAAAATATCAGAAAAGAAACAAAATATTACAAAATTATTACAAATGGTTAAAATAATATTACAAAACAGCCAAAAAGGTTACATTATTGTTGTTGGCAATAACTCAGCGCTTGAAATATAATGTAATTGCTTAGAATTGGCGAAAACTATATCTTTAGCAAAATTTTTTAGGAGGAAAGACGAATGCTTAAGACTAGTAAACTAATCAGTTTGCTGCTTGCTGTCACGATGATCTTCTCGGTCATTTCCGTGGGGATTGTGTCGGCAAGCGCAGAAGCTCCTACGGGAGAGATTAGTATCGCATTCAACGGCGGGACCATCAAGGCTCACCGCGGCGATACCTATAAGTATACGATGTTCGTCAATGCATCCGAAGTTAATGCGACGGGTGTACATATGGTTGACGGACGCATATACTTTGATCAGTCTTTGTTCGACGTCACGAACATCGACATTACGAAATCTTCGATCAGCGCTTCTGACAACGCGATCATGCTGCCTAATCTTGTTGGCGGCACAGTTGTGTCCAGAGCGTCAACCGATCAGGAGATTCGTTACAGCGCTACCATTATCAGCAGAGAGGCCGGTTTCCAGCTTCTTTCTGATGACAGTGTTCTTGCAACCGTTACCTTAAAGGTAAAGGATACTGCCGAGGGTGACACCGCTGTAAGCGGAGCGATCCGCTCTATGGCGTATCTTCCTACGGAAGGCACGACTCAGCACGTCATCAAGGAGTTCAAGCCGTATGAGGGCGTTACCCAGCCGAAGATCCGCGAGACCTTCGAGCTCGTAGATTGCCCGCACGATCAGCCGACTGAGCCCGTAACCGAGCCTGTCACTCCGACTGAGCCTGTCACCCCGACCGAGGTTGTTGAGCCTACTGCCGCAGCCGATAAGGCTACCGTTACCATCTATGGTATCGACGGTGAGGTTGACGAGGTTAAGACCTTCGACGTCGGTGATGAGTTCACCGTTTACACTACGCTGAATGCGCTGAATTGCGGCGGCGACTATCCGGGTTATATCGGTGCAGTCAAGGGCCAGCAGGATTATACTGCGTCCGTCCTTCAG
>CACZYF010000029.1 GCA_902785355.1 uncultured Ruminococcus sp.
CAAAGGCTACCTCAGCAAGAAGGGTATGGAGAAGATGCGCAGCGTGCTCACCAACGATATTTTCCGCGGTGAAATGTTCCGTATGTTCACGGATCAGACTCAATTGCGCGACCGTTTGAAGAGCGAAGTCAACGATTTATTGGAAGAAACTTTGCGCTCCGAAAGCCCTTTTCAGATGTATTATCTTGCGCTTTTGGGACGGCTTAAAAAGGAATTGGACGGCTGTAAAGGCAAGAAGGTTTACGGTTATTTGCCGAAGAAAGTGAAGCGCTTTGTCGACTATGCTGTCGCTCAGTTTGCCAACGATCCGAGCATCAAAGAGCTGTATCAAAAGTGGTGTGAAGTCAACCGCCAGAAGCTGAGTATGTACCACGACAGTCTGCGGGAAGACGACGTTCCTCTCGAGGATAACAGCGCGTTTCGTTCGCTGAAAAACGCCGTGATCCAAGCGGCTTTGGAGATGGATTTCACGCAGTTGCCGACCGAAAATTACAGCAACATCGGCGGATTATTATCTCAGCTTGCGAAGCAGATCGCGCACAGTTCCGTAAAAAAGCTCGACGCTCTTGATAAGAAAACCGCTCGCGGAGAAAAGAAAGAACAGCAGAAGATCAATGAAAAGAAGCTCGCCCACGGATTGAAACCGGGAGGAGCTTCTGAGAAAGAAGAGGAAGAGCCGACCGAGAACTTTTCGCTTGAACCGCTCCTTGATACCATTGATATCATCCTGCTGAATAAAAAGCCCACCAAGCTCCGCCGTGTTCATGTGCCGTCCGAGGAGAAAATCCAAGAGGATTATGAAGCATATCTCAGAGAGAAATACGGCGACGATTATGACGAAGACTTTGATGAAGAGGAAGGTCAGGGCTGGGGTCAGTCGATGTAATGCTGTCCGGATTAACTGGGTGTAAAAAGAAAAGCCGTCCCGAAGGACGGCAAATCTTATGGATTTATTAATATTTATATTCCTTGATGATACACAACTCACCCTGCACATCGTAGCGCATGGTGCAGTCATCGTACTCGACCAGGCAAGCACAGTGACCGCCCGGTACGGCGGTATTGGCATACAGATTATATGTAATGATATGGCGGTCACAGTGCTGGGTTGCTTCACCGCCCGGATAGAGAAGCATGGATTCCAAGCCTAAATCTCTGGCGGCGAAGGCGGTCAGAACCGCTCCCTCAACGCACATGATCTGTTCATATGTATAGTGATCCCGAATATATTCGGCGAAGGCTTTCATCTTTTCTCTGTCGGTCATGGACGAAGTCCAGCATGCTTTCTCTGCCGATCGAGCGACACTTAATGTCTTTTCAATATCATCGGGAGCACGATCAACGTCGACATTGACATTCACTCGGCGGATCAGCTCGCCCTTGTAATACAGCTCGATCGGGAAGATTCCGTGCGCTTCTCGGATACAGCTGATTGTCGTCTGGAAAGGAAAGTACAGTCCGCTTCTGCAGTGAGCGTAAACATATGCGAGAGGATTATCCTCTCTGTCGGTCACTTCACAATCATAACCGTGAAGGATTCCGTTCTCCTTTTCGATCAGGTAACTCTCCTTGAAACGGCTGTCGGTGTAGTCAATTTGATTTATGTAGTGACCGTTATTGACCACTGTCGTGATATCGTGCGGATCGATCTCGCACTTTGGTATGAGCATCAAGGTAATGCTTTTATCGGCAAGCGTGACTTCCGACGGAACCTTCTTCAAATCGAAGGTGACGCCCTCGACCGTAACATACCGATCGGTCGGTGACGGTTCATAGACGGGCTTCGAAATCGGATAGCTGTCTGATACATTCACCAACCGGCGTTGCAGGTGTGAAGCGTCCATCACGGTCACGGCGTGATCGCCATCAATGTCGGCAACAGAAGAAGTAACGGCGACAGGCGTTTGGATCCCGACCGTGTACCGCTGAATGACCGTTGCGTCGGTGATAGTGATCTCACCGTCACCATCGGCGTCACCTAACATTCTACTCTCGGCTCTGACGGATACAGACATCATCATCGCCATACAAAGCGATAAAGACAAAACAGATTTGATTTTCATAACAGAAACCTCCTTCACGGTTTGGTGTATTTTAGCTTAGGTTAGGAGGTTTTACAAGTAGAAAAACGCACAGATTATTCGTGCAATCCGACGGAAAAATTTACCCTGCATTATCAATGAAAAAGCTGGATATTTCAATCGTTATGTGGTATGTTGTTTGACTTAGAAAGGGGGATTGTCATATGGCAAAGCGCAGACCGAGCGGAGACGGTACCGTCCGCAAGCGCGTCGACGGACGCTGGGAAGGGCGCATCATCATCGGACAGATCCTGACCGCCAAAACGCAGAAGGAGCTCGTCGACCGAATTCACCGCGCACAGGATGAGTACGACGGCGTCGATCTCAGCGAGAAGAGCGACATGACCCTCGAGGAATGGTGCGAGCGCTGGCTGAACGATTACGCAAAGCCCAATCTGAGACCGGGGACGGTAAGCGCATACAGCGGTGTCGTCTACCGCCATATTATCCCGAACCTCGGCACGAAGGTGATCCGCTTCATCAAGAGCTCAGACATACGCCGATTTTATGCGAACGAGAAGGCAAACGGCAGACAAAGGTGCCGTCACACTAAAGGCAAAGGCTTGTCCGATACATCGGTACGCAAGATACACATGCTTCTGCATGAGATCCTCGAATCAGCCGTCAGAGCGCACCTGATCCCGTCCAATCCCTGCGACGGCGTGGCGATTCCGAAGACCGGCTACGCGCCGAAGAAGATCCTCACCGAAGCGGAGCTTGACCGCTTCATGAAAGCAATCGCGGAAGAACCGCTCTGGTATGACTTCTTCTATACCGAAGCGACAACAGGACTGCGCAGGGGAGAGATCTGCGGTCTGAAATGGGAGGACATCGACTTTGATTCAGGCAGGCTGAGCGTTCGCAGAAACGTCACCAAGCGCACCTCAAAAGTTATGCTCGTCGGTGAGACAAAAACGAACACAGGCAAGCGCACTATCCTGCTTCCGCCCGGCACGCTCCACCTGCTGAAAAGGCGCCGTGAGAAGATCGCCTCCGAATGGGTGTTCCCCGACTTCTTTGACAACGCCGTGCCTGTCGCGCCGTACAGCGCTTATCATAAACTCAAGACGATCCTGAAAAAGGCTGACCTGCCCGACATCCGCTTCCACGATCTCAGACACACCTTCGCTACCCACGCGCTGGCAAGCGGAGTGGACGCGAAAACGCTGTCGGGCATCCTCGGACACACCGATCCGAGCTTCACGCTCGATACCTATACCCATGTCACCAGCGATATGCACCAGAGAGCGAAGGACATCGTCGGGAGCTTTCTCGATGACTTAACGGGAGGAGAAGAAGATGGCGAAGAAACGTAAGGACGGCGAAGGAACCCTCCGGCTGAGAAAAGACGGCAGATGGGAAGGGCGTATCATCATCGGCTACGATGAAAAGGATAAGGCAATCACCAAGACCGTAACGGCACGCTCCAAGCGCGCGTGTGAGACGAAGCTCAAGGAATTAAGGACGAAACACGCTCCCGCGATCGGCGTCTCCAGACGGCAGGCAAAACCCGATATGAAGCTCGCCGACTGGCTCGATATGTGGTACAAGCTGTATGTCAAGCCAAAGTCAAAGCCGGGCACACACGCGCAGTATGAGACCTTCATCTATCAGCACATCAATCCGCAGATAGGGGAGATCCCGCTCTCAAAGCTCACCCAGGAGGATATCCAGACCTTCCTCAGCAACGAGAAGAAAAACGGCAGGCTCACCCTGCGCGATGTATTCGGCGCGGGAATGTCTGATGCCTCTGTCCGCAAGATGGGGATCATCATCAGCTCCGCCCTGAGGAAAGCGACAGAGCAGAAGCTCCTGCGTTCCAATCCCGCGAAAGGTACCAAGCTCCCGCCGAAGAAACAGGCAGAGATACACATCCTCACACATGAGCAGTTCAGAAATCTGCTGTTACAGGCAAAGGAAGACGGCGCGTATGAGATCGTCCTGCTCGAGCTGAGCACAGGCGTCAGGCGCGGAGAGCTCTGCGGTCTGAAATGGGACGACCTCAATTTCTCCACGGGTGCGCTCCGCATCAGCCGACAGATCATCCGTACCGAAAATGGGCTTGAGGAATCCTCGCTCAAGACGAAGGAGAGCAAGCGGACGGTTTACCTGCCCGATACTGTTCTGCAGGTCATGCGGGAGCTGAAAGAAAAGACCGACTCGCCGTGGATCTTCCCCTCGCCGAGGAACGGCGCGAAACCGCGCGATCCGAAATCGCTTCGCAAAAAGGTCATCAACGTGATGGAACACGCAGGTATCACAGGCGTGCGCTTCCATGATCTCAGACACACCTTCGCTACCTACGCCCTCGAGTACGGCATGGACGTCAAAACGGTGTCGATGATTATCGGCCATTCCTCTGTCGCGACCACGCTCAACACCTACAGCCACATCACGAGCGAGATGGAGAAGAAAGCAGCCGAGAAGATCGAGGGCGGTATCGGTACGAGCGACGCGTTCGAAGAGCATGAAGCAAAGCTCCCCGAGCCCGAAAAGCGGGAAAGGCTAAAGCCGTTCAAGCCCTATAAAAGAAAATACCGCCGATCGGGAACCGGCGGTATCTACAAGCTGAACGATCACCTCTACGAGGGACGCTATACGCCCACCAACGCGCAAGGCGAGCGCGAACCCCACAACGTCTACGCCCAAACCTACGAGGAGTGTGAGCAAAAGCTCAACGCCATGATCGAAGAGGTAAAAGCGAGGATCAAGGCGGAAAAGGAGCAACAGAATTCATCGAAACAATAAGTGCATTTCAATCAATACATTGTGATTATGTATATCACTTATGCATTGTGTCTAAAAATCATAGAAGAGTTTTGTATACATAGCAAAACAATAATATGATATAATTGAACATATTAGTTGAAAAACAATGAATAAACCCTTGTATAGCAGATTAACAATCAGTATGGTTTGTTCCTGAGGTGGGGCACATGAAAAAGCATGATTTAAACGCTGTATTAAAAGAGTGTAAAAAAAGCGCTTCTGCCGGATATAGAATCGCAACGAAACAGCATAGGGAATTAAAGAATACCTTAGCTGAAGCGAAGGAAGAGATTAAGAATACACTGATAGAGTTTCAGACTTCTCAGTGTTATTTTTCGGGTGCAACAGAAATGCTCTCCGACCAATTAACAGAAATAAGCAACTCCTTCGATACAGTTTCTTTTGCCTTTACTGAAGATTTACAAAACCTTCATGAAAAACTATCCAAGTTCTCCATAACATTATTTGGAAGAACAATGGCAGGGAAGTCAACTCTGATGGAGATCCTTACACACGGAGACGGTGCATCGATCGGAAAAGGGGCTCAAAGAACAACTCGTGATATCAGAACTTACATCTGGAAAGATCTGGAGATAACAGACGTTCCCGGGGTAGGTGCTTTTGGTGGCGAAGATGACGAGAACGTTGCGTACGAAGCAGCAAAAAGATCTGATCTAATTCTTTTCCTGATAACGGATGATGCACCTCAGGCTGTAGAAGCGGAATGTTTCGGAAGACTCGTTGATCTCGGAAAACCAATGATATGTTTGATGAATGTCAAAGTTGCAATGCCCGAAGGAAAGAATCAGAAACTCATCATCAGGGACATCAATAAGCGTTTTGACACCGAACGTCTTGACGTGATACGCCGCCAGTTTTTACAGTATGGTCAGCAACTCGGTCAGGATTGGGATTCTGTACCGTTTGTATATGTTCATTTGAAAGCGGCTTATTTGGCACAGCAAACAAAAGATCGTGATCTGGCAGATGGCTTGAATACCGTCAGTCGGATCGACGACCTGAAAAATATGATAATTGAACAGGTCAGAGAAAAAGGAGCTTTTTACAGAGAAAAGACTTTCCTTGATTCTATCTCTGTTCCGATCCTTAGATCCATGGAAAGCCTTCTTGATCAGAGCTTGCTGAATAGTCAACAGGGCCGCATTATCCTTTCAAAAAAAAGACAGCTGAATCAATGGAAAAAAGACTTTCATCGTGACGGAAAAAAGCGCATCGAATCATTGCTGATTAACATTCGAAGTCAGTTGAATTCCGAGATAGCTGCATTTGCGGAGGAGCATTATGATGATTCTAAGGCGGATAAAGCATGGAATCGTGTCATAAGACAGCACGATGTCAGCGGACAATGTCAGGATCTGTTATTTGAGCTTGAAGAGAGATGCAACAGCAAGATCATGGAGGTATCCAGAGAAATAACGAGCGAATTGAATTATATCTCCGCTGTCAGTGCGGACAAGACGCTTCGTATGAATCATATTATTGATGAAAAGAAGATATGGAATTGGGCGGCAGTTTTAATAGGAGGAGGATTATCCATAGCAGCCGCTATAGCAGGGCTGTTTGGAGCAACTGCGGCAGTGGCACCTCTCGGCGTTGCTGCGGGTTTGGTTGCAGGCGTTGCAGTTGTAGGAGATATCTTTTTCTCTAAGCGTTCCAAAAAAGAACATGAGGCAAGAAAACGGCTTGAAAGGAAATTGCAGGAAAATGTAAATAAGGTATGTGATAAGATCAACAAGGACAGCAATGATTATCTGGATGCTCTGATTACAAAGAGGATGGATGCTCTTATCATGGAAATGAGCAGAATTGATTCAGTCGTATTTCGTTTGGCGGATACTCAAAGAGAACTTGCGTGGAAACTGAATGATCATTTGTTGGATCTGAATTACAAAACAGCATCGGAAGCGATGAGGTTTATCGGTGTTGAGGATTCGGAATACAGTATAATGAGCGTTGCACGTATTCCCGGAACCGAAAATATCTTATGCTTAGATAACGATAGAACATTTTCTGAAGACCTAACGAAACAGATGGCAGAGTTGATGTCAGAGAGAATCAGCACAATAGATCGTGCCGATAAAAAAGAGATAATGATTTCAAGAGTGATAGGGAATGAAGCAGACATAAGATCTGTTTCTATCGAGGAAAAGATCGGAGTTGCTCATATAAAAACAGAGAACGGATCTCCTTATCTGAAGAACAAAATCAGAATGGCACAGCAATTAACTCAGATAGCGATAACCGATGAATGAGGTGACATTATGTTTATCATTGCAGAGTATTCAAAAAAAGGCGAAGAATTAAAGGAGCGGACAAAACAGCTTTTTGAAGAGGCGAATATGGATTTTACGGAATCTGATGAAGACACAGATATCATCAGACTGGCTTTTGCAGGACAGTACAGCGCCGGTAAGTCGTCTATCATTAAGATGTTGACGGGACGTTCGGATATTTCCGTCGGTGCCGGTATTACAACACAGGATGTCCACACCTATGAATGGAGCGGGATGGAAGTAATCGACACCCCCGGTATCGGAACAGGAATCCGCTATGATCATGACGAAATATCCTACAGAGCTTTTGCCGGTGCGGATATGATCGTATATGTTGTTACCAATGAGCTGTTCGATTCTTTTTTGGCAGAACATTTCAGAAATCTCGCTATTGAAAAAGACAAGGCGGGAGAAATGATACTGGTAGTCAACAAAATGGAGAGAACCTCAGAAGGAAATACGAAAGAACAGCAGGATATTATTCGTGAAGATCTGCGAGATGTTCTTGCTCCTTATTCTCCCGAACAATTGAATCTATGCTTTCTTGATGCGGAATCCTATCTCGAAACGGACGATGAAGATGACCCTGAAATAGTGAATGAACTGGTGGAAAGAAGCGGATTCTCTCACTTTATTGAGATATTAAATCACTTTGTTTCTGAAAAAAGTCTTTCCGCTAAACTGACGACCGGACTTTACATTCTTGATAAAAAGTTAGAGAAGGCGATTGAAGAGCTGAGACCGAAGTCATCTGATGCGGATATAGATGCACTGGAGGAGAACTATTTACAGCAACGTCATGTTTTTGTAGATGCACGCGTAAGGATAGAGCAGGAAGTGAAAGATATCTTTTCTAATGCTGCGTCCGAAGTTCGTAATCTAGGGCTTGAATCCGCTAATCTCATATATGAGGGGTGTAAAAAAGAAGAAGTTGAGTTTGAACTTGAAAATAATGTGCGTCAATCAAATGAGATAATAGAAAAGTGTCAGCAGGATGCCGCGTTATTGATTGAAACGAGATTGACTGCAATGGGTCAGGAAATTGAAGAAATGGAAAACTCAGTTTTTTCAAGAGAATTGAAAATGCGTTTGAGCGGCAAATTTGACGGTCTTCCTGAAAATGTCAAAAAAATGTTTGGTGCAGCCGTACCCGAAATACAGAAGGCAGGACAAGCTCTGGTGAATAACGCGTATAAGGCCGGAGCTGAAGGAGGTTTGAAACTTGCGAATTTCGCAGGTGGAAATGTTCATGATATTGTTTTGAAAGCAGGAAAGATGATCGGCTATAAGTTCAAACCTTGGCAGGCCGTAAAAATTGCAAAAGGGGTTGCAGTAGGAGGACATATTCTTGGCATCGTCGGTGTAGGTTTAAATGTTTTTATGCAGATAAAAGAAGATGTTGACACCGATCGGATCCGTATAGATATGAGAAACAACCGCCAAAATATCAGAAGCCAATTTAACTCGGCAGCAAATGAACTGGAAGATTTCGGCCGCGGTTTTGTTCAGAATTCAATTGAGAAATCTCTGGCAGAGCCTATTTCGGATTTGGATAATAAGATTCGAGATATTCGCGAGTCTCGTTCAAATCGAAGTGCTGTATGTAATAAAATGGAATTACTTCAAAGGGAATGTCAAACCCTTATACACGATATTCATAATATGTAAAATTTACCTTGCCTTAACAATGAAAACAGCCGTCAAGCACCAAACTTGACGGCTGTTTTGGTCGAAATACAGAGTACGATATTTTATTCATCTATTGAAGGCATAACGTCGATTACCTCACCAAATAAATGATATTCATCATAATCTATAATTTCTATATTGGGGTACTTTTGATTGGTGGAAACAAGTAACACTCCGTTTTTGGTCTGTACGACTTTTTTGCAGTAACATACACCTTTATACCAAGCTATTCCCTTATGGGCGTTTGGAATCTCCTCACATTCTTTCACTAATGCGATTGAACCATCACAAATATCTGGTTCCATACTATCTCCGGATATTTTTACTGCGAAAGAACAGTTTGGGTTATTAACCTCAAATTCATCTGAAATGAGATTGTTATCCAGATAGTCACCGTATCCTGCAGAAGCCGCCATTTTGTATAAAGAAACTTTAAAAGTCTTAGGACGTATTATTTCTACAGCTTTTCCCTCTTCTTGGTAAAGTGGATCACATAGAGCGGCCAAAGTATTATAGTGCGTTTCATCATGAAGTTTTATAAATTCGAGTAGATTTAGCAGAATATCAGGAAGTGCTACTATTGTATCAATATCATCCGAATTATCGTTGTCTGTAATAATTCTCAGATGAGAACGGTTATTCAGTAATCTTAATACCGCCCTACCTGCTGCAGTATTATTATCTTTTTCTATCTCGAGAACTTTATCAATCATAGTGCGGTTACCGCTGGGATATGGAAGTTTAAAAGTTAAAAATGCTTCTAATAATCGACGAGCCATATTTGGGTATTGTAAATAGTCAGTCGTGTTTTTGGGCGGATCTTTTACGAAATCGTATATTTTTTTAAATAAATAAGCATATTCATCGTGAAATTGGTTGATGAGGCTGTCCTCGTTAACGAGCTGGGGAGCATTTTGAACACGTTTAATTGTATAGCGATTCGTATTATCTTTAAACATTAATGAATAGTCTTTATAAAGAGAAAACTTGTGTGTGAAAACAAAGGTTTGACCTGCTAGGTCGGATTTCTCTTTTATATAACTGATTGCATTGTAATAGAAATTGGAATCAAAACTTGAAATCGGATCATCTAAAACAATTATTGTATTATTAATGTCTGAATCTACGTCTAACAGAGAGTTAAAGAAGTATATTAGAGCGATGGCATTTTCTTCTCCGGTGCTGAGGTTAGTAGCTCTTTTTCCGTTTCTGGTAATCTTGTATCCTAAATCTGTGTTCTCGAATACCAACTCTGATCGTCCCATTATGAACGCAATATCTTTGTTTATCTCATCAGCAGAAATTTGAGAATTTTTGATTTCTTGCTCCAGTTTTATGATACCTTGTGTCGAAGAAATGATACTATTATTCAGTACGTCTATTTCTTTTCCCTTTTTTCTATTTCTTCTTCAAATGTAATTATGCTGTCCGAAAAGTTGGAAAGGTAATGAATTTCAATTTTATGCTGAGCTTCACGGATGCTTTCTTGGAATCTTTCTGTTATTTCATTATGCTTTTTAATGATATCATTTATTTTATTGAAAACGGAATAGTCAAATGATAATTCATTAACGCACATTGCAAATACGTTTAAATATGAAAGGTTTATTATATCACTTTTTTTGTTTTTTAGTATTTCAATAATCTGTAGTATTGCATTAATGTATTTGTCACAAATCTCAATAGCGTTGGATTGAAGCAAAATGTACTCACCTTTCAGTTCAGGATAGAATAATGCACTATCAGGTAAGCTGGTTTTTGAAATTTCAAACTCGTTAATCTTATTATTCAGTAGATTGATAGTATTATCTATTCTGTCACAAAGGTCTTTGTAAGATTTATTAAAGTGTGCGCGTAATTGATCAAATCGCTGATTAGATATCTGATTACCGCAAAATAGACAAATATTTGATTGGCGTTGTGCGTGGAGAGATAACCCCTGTTCAAGCCATTTGCTTTGTTCATAGTCATTTTTTAAAGAATCGATTGTTTTGTTGGTGGGAGTTTCGGATAGAATATCACTAACATACCCTTCAACAGTGGATTGAATGAAATCAGCACGAATAGTATTAATAGGTTCACGTTTTTCGGCATGTACAGAGGAGAGAACTCTTTTATATTCTTCTTCAGTTAAAGTTTGTTTATCTTTCAGCTTTTTAAATGAATCATAGAACTTGTTTTTGTTATAGGAACTATTATAGCTTACAGTATCTTTGATAAGTTTTGCTTTTTCGGCTTTAAATTTTTCAAATTCACCCTTTTTGGCAGATAAATCGTTCTGTAAACTCTTTAACCGAGAACTTTGTTTTCTAACTTCTTCCTTTAGTTCTTTAACCTCAATTATTCTATCAGTTTGCTCTTTGCCTACGGAAAAAATATGCTTTACATGATCAACTGCTGAAATATTATCTCGTATATAATTATGGTGAAAAACGCAAATTCTATAAGGAATGGTTTCTAACTGATTCTTATTGATTGGTTTGAATTCATGACTATCAGTGTCTTCAAATAATAACGAAAAACGAATCTCGTCACTTAATGCTGTTTGGTCCACAAGTGCTTTGAGAAAATCACATAGAGTAGTTTTTCCGCTTCCGTTCCATCCATAGATAATGTTGTTCTCCGCAAAAAGCTTGCAATTGCTCTCATCCCATTTAAATCTCTGAAAAAAACGGTATCCATTTAACTCCTTTATTTTGCGTAGTTGATACATTATTATCCTCCTATAAGCTTAAAAACAGCCGCAGGAAATAAACCCTGCGGCTGTTTGTGTGCGGTCATAGCCGCATTTGGTCGGAGTGAAGGGATTTGAACCCCCGACATCCTGCTCCCAAAGCAGGCGCGCTACCAACTGCGCTACACCCCGAAATTTTTATGAAACTGTTCTGTTTGTGGTCATCGTTGTGGTCAAGCGAAGTTTTGCCGAACTTGAACTCTTGAAAGAACCCACTGTTTAAGCGAATATTCGGAGCCGTTCGGCGGAAAAGTCGGTAAAAGCTCCTTACTCCCAAAGCAGGCGCGCTACCAACTGCGCTACACCCCGGTATTCTGTTTTATATATTTCGGACAAACGGCGGCGGTGCGTAATGGCGCACATCGCTGCTCGGACTCGGTGAACATGACTATTATAACCGAAGAAAAAAATATTGTCAACACGAAAAAACCTATTGTCTTTTGTCAAAAAAAGGGATATAATACTTTTTGCAATAAGCTGAGGGGCTTGTTGAAGCGGGCTGCAAGCGGTATCAGAGCCGTTTGGACTGCGTAGATCGCCGGTAGGAGTATCGGTGGGGATTACATGCAGAGGAGGGTATATATGCGCGTGCGTTGGCTGAGGCTTGCGGCGATTATTTGTGCTGTCGTCGTAGCGATCTGCTGTTTTGTGCTGCCTGCGGCGGCGTTGGACGCAACCTATACCTTCAGCGATTTCGGCATGTCGGTCAAGTTCCCGAAGGAGTTCAACGTCATTACCCGCGATACCAACCGTACCGATCCTGTTTTTGAGGCGACGGGTCTGGATTATGACCAGACTATGACGGCGTTCCATGCGGCGAGTATTTACCTGCGTGCTTACGAACCCGAGAATACATACCAGATCAGTCTGACTGTAACGAAGAACGAGAGCAGTGAGGCAGTCAACAACTATGCCGACCTTAACGCGGCGCAGCGCAAGTCGATCTCCGACGCGCTGGCGGCTGACGAGAGCGTGAGTTCCGCAGTGGAGGTCAAGCATAATAACATCATCTTCATCGATTCGGAGCGTGAGCTCAAGTCGGGCGACGACAGCGTTTATCTGAACCAGAGCAATACCATCGTCAACGGACTGCAGATCGACCTTGTCCTGCAGAAGGAGAAGGAACCGATCACGACGGATGAGGCGAAGGTTCTGGCGGCTGCGGCGAATTCGCTGAGCTTCGACAACATCAAGCGTTCCGAGTCCGGACCTAAGTTCGACTGGTGGCGGCTGCTGCTGTGGGTAGGGCTTTTGGTCGTGATTTCCGTAGCGGTCTCGATCCTTTACAAGCGCCGCAACGACGCGCAGAAGCGCAAGATGGAGGAGCGCAGGCGCAGACATGCCGCGTCATCCGGCATGACCTTCGGTAAGATCGACGCGGATGAGAGCGCCGAGCCTGAGGAAGCGTGGCAGATGTCCTTTGAGGAATCGCTCGGCTATCGTGACGACGAGGAATTTACCTCGCGCGCGGCGGCTGACGAGATGGCGGGCTACGACATCAAGGTGCGCGACCGCGATCCCAACAAGGGCGTGGCGTTCTTTGAGGACGGAGGCGACGGCATCGACGACGGTTCCGATTACTTCGATACCTACTTCAAGGAGCCTACCGAGGAGCGTACCGCCATGCAGCGCATGGCGAGCACGGTGAACGCTTATTCGCAGATCGCCGTGAACCATACCGGCGACTTCTTCAAGAACCTGTTCAAGAAGCTGAAGAAGTGGTTCAAGAAGCTGTTCGGTAAGATCAGGAAGCTTTTCGGCGGCGGTAAAAAGAAATAATGACGGCGGACGGGTCAGCTCGTCCGCTTTTTTTATCATAAGAATATTGTTTCGTTTGAAATACTGTGTTATAATCAGCGAAAAGTCGAACAGAGGAGGCGACGGAATGAAGATAAACGGCATCGATCGGGAGCGTGATTTCGATTTCGGCAGGGTTTCCGCCGATTACGCGACGTTTCGCGATATCTACCCGCAGAGCATGTACGATAAGCTCGTCATGCTGGGGATCGGCAGAGAGGGTCAGCAGATCCTCGACCTCGGCAGCGGCACGGCTGTTCTGCCCGTCCGCCTCAGCCGCACGGGAGCGATCTTTACCGCGACGGATATCTCCGCCGAACAGGTGAAGGTCGGCGAACGGCGGGTAAGGGAGCGGGGGATCGATAACATCCGTTTCAAGGTCTGCGCTGCTGAGGATACGGGTTTTGCCGACAACAGCTTCGACGTCGTGACGGCGGTGCAGTGCTTTCAGTATTTCGACGCGGAGAAGGCGGCTCGGGAGATCAGGCGTGTGTTAAGACCCGACGGGCACTTCTGCAAGATCTTCATGGACTGGCTGCCCTATGAGGATGAGGTCATCGCCGAAATGGAGCGGCTCGTCCTGTCGTATAATCCCGCATGGAACGGCGGCGGTTTCAAGACCTACGATTACAGCTATCCTGCATGGGCGCAGGGACGCTTCGAGATCGAGACCATCCATTCCTACAACGCGATGCTTGAGTTTACCAAGGAAGGGTGGCTCGGCAGAATCAAAACCTGCCGCGGCGTCGGCGCAAGCCTTCCCGAGGACAGAATACGGGCGTTCGAGCACGAATACCGCTCGATGCTCGAGAAGTACGGCGAGCCCCTGCGACTGAAGCACCAAATCCACATCGAGCTCTATCGGGTGCTCAAATAATGATTGACGGAAAGGACTGATACGATGAATCATCTCGGAACAAAGACCTTGGAGACCGAAAGGCTGATTTTAAGAAAGACGCTCGAGACCGATTATAAGCCGATGTTCCGTAACTGGGCGAACGACGAGCGGGTGACGCGCTACCTGACATGGGCGCCGTACGAGAGCGCCGAACAGCTGAAAACGACCTATCACCGGTATCTGCTCGACAGTCAGGAGAAAGCGGATTTTTACGACTGGAAGATCGTGTGGAAAGAAACGGGCGAGCCCATCGGGTCGATCGGCGCCGTCAGCCTGAGGGAGAATATCTCAGAGGTCGAGATCGGCTATTGTCTCGGCTTTGCGTGGTGGCACAAGGGGATCATGACCGAGGCGTTCTCCCGGGTGATCCGATTCCTCTTTGATGAAGTCGGCGTGAATCGCATCACAGCCACGCACGACCCGCGTAATCCTCATTCGGGAGACGTGATGAAGAAATGCGGCCTTCAATACGAGGGCACGTCCCGTCAGGCGGGGCGGAACATGCAGGGAATCTGCGACGTAGCCCGCTACGCGATCCTTAAGGAGGATTACGGGAAGGATGACAGCATGAAGCATGCGATGAAGCTGCATCCCGAGCCCTTTTCCATGATACGCAGCGGTCAAAAGACGATAGAGCTGCGGCTGAATGATGAAAAGCGGCGGGACATCAAGGTGGGCGATCGGATCGAGTTTACGCAGACCGAAACGGGAGAAAAGCTTTCGGCTGAGGTCGTCAGGCTGCATCGTTTCGATTCATTCGCCGAATTGTACCGCGCATTACCGCTACTGAAATGCGGCTATACTGATCGGGATATCGCCGACGCGAAGCCGGAGGATATGGAGCTGTATTATTCACCTGCGCAACAGGCAAAATACGGTGTGCTCGGCATCGAGATCAAAACATTAGCGATATAAAAAGCGGCGTTCCGGAGTATGACCCCGGAACGTCGCTTTTATATACCAAAAGGCAGACTTATTTCATGTGGATTTAGTATTAAAATAGACCGAATTTGCTTTCAAACTCGCTCAGGTCGTTTTTGCAGTGTACGGGCTCGCCGACGGACTTGATCGCCGAGTCGATATCCTTGAGACCGTTGCCGGTGACGATGGATACGATCGTCGCGTCCTTCGGCAGCCTGCCTTCGCGGCTGAGCTTCAACAGCCCCGCCGTCGCGGTAACGCCCGCAGGCTCGCCGAACACGCCGGTCTTCTTCGCCAGATACCGCTGGGCGGCGCGGATCTCGTCGTCGCTGACATTCACGCAGATACCGTCGCTGTCCTTGATGGCGTTGATCGCCTTATCGGGATTGCGCGGCACGCCTACGGCGATGCTGTCTGCGTAGGTGTTCTCCTCCTGCGGCTGCCACGGCTCTCCGCTCATGACGGCGGTGTTGATCGGGCAGCAGCCCTCCGCCTGTACGCTGATGATGCGCGGGAGCTTGTCGATGAGTCCGACCATGTACATGTCGTACAGCCCCTTGTACACACCCGCCACGGTACAGCCGTCGCCGACGGATACCGCGACGTAGTCGGGCGCGATAAAGTCGAGCTGTTCGCATATCTCGTGCGCGACGGTCTTTTTGCCCTCGCCGAGATAGGGGTTGATGGCGGCGTTGCGGTTGTACCAGCCGTACTTGTCGATCGCCGCCTTTGATAGCTCAAAGGTCTCCTCGTAGCTGCCGTCAACGGCGGTGAGGTTCGCGCCGAACATCATGAGCTGGGCGATCTTACCCTTCGGCGCTCTTGCGGGGACGAAGATATAGGTTTTCAGCCCCGCCTTGGCGGCGTTGCCCGCGAGGGAAGAGGCGGCGTTGCCGGTGGAGGAGCAGGCGATGGTGTCATAGCCCGCCTCGATCGCCTTGGTGACCGCCATCGCCGAGGCGCGATCCTTGAGGGACGCGGTGGGATTCACGCCGTCGTCCTTGATGTACAGCTTCCCGATGCCGAGATCGGCGGCGACAGCGGGTGCCTCATACAGCGGCGACATCCCGACCCTCAGCCCCGCCGGCTCGGTTTCCTCCTCGATCGGCAGCAGCTCGCGGTAGCGCCACATGGTAGACTCGGTGCGTTTTTTCAGCACTTCTTTATTGAGCTTTGTTTTGATATATTCGTAGTCGTAGATCACGTCGAGGATACCGCCGCATTCACAGGCGGTGATATCCGGCTTTGCGGGGTACTCGCGCCCGCATTTGACGCATCTGCAGTTGATGACGTTTTTCATGGCTTATTTCTCTTCGGCATAATTCATCGGAACAGCGGCGTACACGGCGGCACAGCGGACGAGGTCCTCTTTCCAGGTGATCTCGTTGGGCGCGTGAGCCTGCGCTTCGGCGCCGGGGCCGAAGCCGATGCACGGGATGCCGTAGCGGCCCATGATGGAGACGCCGTTGGTCGAGAAGGTCCACTTGTCGACTCTCGGCTCGCCGTACATGCCCTTGTGAGAGGCGACCATCGCCTTGCACGCGGGATGATCCTCGGGGATGACCCAGGTGGGGAAGAAGCACTCGGTCGGATAGACGAGCCCCGTCCACGAGGGACGCTCATAGGTGTACATGCTGACCTCTGCGCCGTACTTCTGTACGGAGGGCAGCGCGCGAACCTCTTCGAGCGCGGATTCCCAGGTCTCGCCGTGAGTCAGACGGCGGTCGAGCGAGATCGCCGCGAAGTCCGCGACCGCACAGCGGGAGGGGGAGTTGTAGAACTGCTGAGATACCGTAACGGTACCCTTGCCGAGGAAGGGGTCATAGTGCAGGCGTTCGTTGAGCGCCTTGACGTCGAGCACGATCTCAGCCATCTTGTAGATCGCGTTATCGCCGCGCTCGGGAGCGGAGCCGTGGCAGGATACGCCCTTGACCTCGACGCGTATCTCCATACGACCGCGCTGACCGCGGTAGATGCCCTTGTCGGTCGGCTCGGTGATGACGACGAACTCGGGGGTGATGTCCATCTCGTTGTGGATGTACTGCCAGCATAAGCCGTCGCAGTCCTCCTCCTGAACGGTACCGGTGACCAGCACCCTGTAGCCGTCGGGGATCAGCCCGAGATCCTTCATGATCTTCGCGCCGTAAACGGCGGATACGACGCCGCCTGTCTGGTCGGAGGAACCGCGTCCGCCGATCTCGGTATCGGTCTCGTAGCCCTTATAGGGGTCGAACTTCCAGTTCGAGAGCTCGCCGAGTCCGACGGTGTCGATATGACCGTCAAAGGCGATGATCTTCTCGCCCGTACCCATCACGCCATGGACGTTGCCCATCGGGTCGGTGAACGCCTCATCGAAGCCAAGCTTCTCCATCTCGGCGACGATGCGCTTCGCGACGCCCTCCTCCTCGGCGCTCTCGCTCGGTATCGCGATCAGCTCGCGCAGGAAAGCGGTCATGTCCTTCTCGTAGCCTTCGGCAGCCTTTTTGATAGCCTCATAATTCATCATGTCGATTCCTCCTTTTGCGTGTTCGACAGGGTTATTTCCCTTACTTCTATTATACACCGGTAAGGAGTGCTGTCAAATAAAATTTTCGGTTTTCTGACAAATTTTTAGGAGCTTTTCAGCTCGCGGAGCCTCTCGTAATATTCGTAGGGGATGGAGAGGTTGCCGTAGCCCTTGCCGAGCGCGATCTTCGGCTTGTTCGCGCCGTGGAAATCGCTGCCGCCGCTTGCCTGTAAGCCGAATCGCTCGCATACCTTCTTCGCCTTCTCGGTCGTTTCCTCATCGTACATACTGTACAGCACCTCCATGCCTTGTAAGCCCGCGTCGATCGCGTGGGGGAGGAAGGCGTCCGCCTGATCGAAGTTCATGTGGATGTACGGATGCGCCCATACCGCGACCGCGCCGATCGAGCGGATGAAGCGGATGGTATCGAGGCTCGACAGCCTCTCGGGCGGCTCGTACAGCCCGTAATCCTTGTGTAGGATGGTGTCGAAGCCCTCGCTGATGCTCGAGAGATAGCCCTTCTTGACCAGCTCGGCGGCGATATTCGCGCGGTTGACGTGACCCTTGGAATTCTCGAGGATCTCGACGTAGGTGATGTCGTAGCCGCGTTCGCGGAGCTTCTTGACCAGCTTGTAGTTGCTCTCCTCCTTGAGGGTGGAGGCGCGGTCGAGGTAATCGTTGATCCTGCCGTGACTTTCCGGCGGGATGAACAGCCCGAGGATATGCAGCTCGGTACCCTCGTAGGCGGTGGTGAACTCGATCCCGGGGACAATGTCAATCGGCTTGCCCTGTGCGGCGGAGGTAAAGTCGTGAAGTCCCGATACGGTATTGTGATCCGTCATCGCGAGCGCGCTCAGCCCCGCGCCGATCGCTTCATCGATCAGCTCCGCCGGAGTGAAGGTGCCGTCGGAGTAGACGGAGTGGGTATGCAGATCGCAGGTTTTCATAGCTCGGACTCCTTTGATATCATTCTATGGTATAATCAGCCATCGCCCGTTGTCGCAAAGCGACAAACCGGGCGGGCATATAAATCTGTATATAAATCTGTATAATAACCGGATATGGTCATTATACCACTTATCATAAAATAATAAAAGTTCAATCTGCCTGATTTTTCAAAAATATTTGTGAAATTTGCTGAAAAATTGCCCTGAAAGCATTGATAATTACGGCGTAATGGTTTACAATATAAATAATTATTAGCTGACCAAAATATTTTTTATCGATTTTTCGCCCTACGACGATCGCAACCCATCAAAAGAAGGTGATACCATGCTTGATGAACAGTTGAAGAAAAGCCTGTGCGCCCTGGCGCACGCGGTAGCCCTGCATTACGGCAGGAACTGTGAGGTCGCGGTGCATGACCTGACCGGTGAGAACGCCGCCGACAGCTCGATCATCTATATCGAGAACGGCGATGTGACCGGACGTAAGGTCGGCGACGGCGCCTCGGCGGTCGTGCTCGAGGAGCTGACCGGCGCACATGAGAGCCGTGAGGATCGGATCGGCTATTTTACCAAGACCTCCGACGGCAAGGTGCTCAAGTCGTCTACCGTGTTCATTCGCGGCGAGAAGGGCAAGGCGGTCGCGATCTTCTCGATCAACCACGATATCACCGCGCTGAGCGTGGCTTCCGCCGCCTTGAGCGAGCTGACCTCTCCGTCGGTAGCCGACGAGCCCGAGAAGATCACCCCGCATGTCGAGGAGCTGCTCGACGAGCTCTTATGGAAGTCGACCGAGCTGATCGGCAAGCCCGTCTCGCTGATGAATAAGGAGGATAAACAGCGCGCCATCCGCTATCTGAACAGCAAGGGCGCTCTGCTGATCACAAAATCCGGCGATAAGATCGCCCGCTACTTCGGTATCTCGAAGTTCACCCTGTATTCGTACATCGATGAAACAGATAAAGAACAGAATCCGTGAATGAAGAATCAAGGACGGCTGATGAACTGATGTATTTTTTAAAATCACTATAGAAGGGTGAGGGCGAAGCCCTCCCATCACTATTCACCATTCACCATTCACCAATACTCAGGAGGAATTGACATGATTGATTTTACCGTCAACAAAGAAGGCTTACGGCACAATATCGAGAAAGCGCGTGAGAACGGCATCATCATCCCTACCATCAGGCAGATGCAGAATCCCGAGCTCATCCCCGAGAATATCCGCGAGAAGCTGAAGAAGACCGGACTCTGGGACGTCGACCCGGTCAACCTGTTCCGTATCACCTGGAAGAACGAGCCTAAGGAGAGCGGAGGACTCTTCCGCAAGAGCCCGAACGTCATCGAGCTGCCCTCCGCCCTTACCGGCGTGAAGGCACGTATCTTCGCGATGGTCGGCAAGTGGTTCCCCACGGGCTGCCATAAGGTCGGCGCGTCTTTCGGATGCCTCGCGCCCCGTCTGGTGACCGGTCAGTTCGATACGACCGTACATAAGGCGGTGTGGCCGTCTACCGGCAACTACTGCCGCGGCGGCGCGTTCAACTCGAAGCTCCTGTCCTGTGACAGTATCGCGATCCTCCCCGCCGAGATGAGCCGCGAACGCTTTGAGTGGCTCAGCAAGATCGCCGGCGAGGTCATCGCGACCCCCGGCTGTGAGAGTAATGTAAAAGAGATCTTCGATAAGACGTGGGAGCTGCGTCAGCGCCCCGACGTCATGATCTTCAACCAGTTTGAAGAGATGGGCAATCCGCTGTGGCACTACAACGTCACCGGCTACGCCTTGAAGGACGCCTTCGAGGCGATCAAGAGCGAGGGCGACCGCTTCGCAGGCGCATGCTTCACCTCCGGCTCGGCGGGTACCATGAGCGCCGGCGATTATCTGAAGGAGCAGTATCCCGGCTTGAAGCTCGCTGTCGGCGAGGCGCTCCAGTGCTCGACCATTCTCGACAACGGCTTCGGCGGCCATCGTATCGAGGGTATCGGCGACAAGCATATCCCGTGGATCCATAACGTCAAAAACACCGATATGGTCATCGATATCGACGACGAGGACAGCCAGCGCCTGCTGCGCCTGTTCAATACCGACGCGGGTAAGCAGTACCTGATCAAGACCGTCGGTCTGGACGCCGAGTTCGTCGAGACCCTCTCCTACCTCGGCATCAGCGGCATCGCCAACGTCCTCTGCTGTATCAAGATGGCGAAGTACTACGAGCTGACCGAGCACGATATCGTCGGCACCGTACTGACCGACAGCGCCGTGATGTATCAGAGCCGTATCGAGGAGCTCTCCGAGATGTACGGCGACTACTCCGAGACCGCCGCGGAGCTCGACCACAACCTGCATATCCTCGCCCTCAAGGACGACAACATGCTCGAGCTCGGCTATAAGGATCGCAAGCGTATCCATAACCTCAAGTACTATACCTGGATTGAACAGCAGGGCAGGACGGTCGAGGAGCTCGACGCGCTGTGGTACGATTCCGAGGGTACCTGGGACGCCGTGCATAAGCAGGCGGCTCAGCTCGACGAGTATATCGAGGCATTCAACAGGGAAGTACAAAAAGGCTCCCTTTCCTAAGGGAAGCAAGAAAAAGGAGCATACCATGAGCAAAACTGCTGAATTTGCCGCCAAGCTGCGCGGCTTGCATATCGAGAACATGTACGAGAACGACTTCTTCCTGACATGGGACAAGACCGACGACGAGATCGCCGCGGTCTTTGCGGTCGCCGACGCCCTCCGCGACCTCAGGGAGAGGAATATTTCCACGAAAATCTTTGATTCGGGCTTAGGAATCAACAACTTCCGCGACAATTCCACCCGTACCCGCTTCTCCTTCGCCTCCGCCTGCAATCTGCTGGGTCTGGAGGTACAGGATCTGGACGAGGGCAAGAGCCAGATTGCTCACGGCGAGACCGTCCGCGAGACCGCGAACATGATCAGCTTCATGGCTGACGTCGTCGGCATTCGCGACGATATGTACATCGGTAAGGGTCATACTTACCAGAAGAAGGTCAGCGACGCGCTGAAGGAGGGCTTCGAGGACGGCGTTCTGGAGCAGAAGCCGACGCTCGTGAATCTGCAGTGCGACATCGACCATCCGACCCAGACCCTCGCCGACCTCGACCACGTCATCCACTACTTCGGCGGCGTCGAGAATCTCAAGGGCAAGAAGGTCGCCATGACTTGGGCGTATTCGCCGAGCTACGGCAAGCCGCTGTCCGTCCCCCAGGGCGTGATCGGTCTGTTCACCCGCTTCGGGATGGACGTCGTGCTCGCTCACCCCGAGGGCTACGACGTGATGCCCGAGGTCGAGGCGATCGCCCGTGAGAACGCCGCGAAGAACGGCGGCAGCTTTAAAAAGACCAACGATATGAAAGAGGCGTTCCGCGACGCCGATATCGTCTATCCCAAGAGCTGGGCGTCCTTCTCGGCGATGGAGAGGCGCACCGACCTCTACGGCAAGGGCGATTTCGACGGCATCGATAAACTGGAGCAAGAGCTCCTCGCCGAGAACGCGCTCCACAAGGACTGGGAGTGTACCGAGGAGATGATGTCGCTGACGAAGGACGGCAAGGCGCTGTATCTGCACTGTCTGCCCGCCGATATCACCGACGTTTCCTGCAAGGCGGGCGAGGTCGCCGCGAGCGTGTTCGACCGTTACCGCGCGCCGCTGTATAAGGAGGCTTCCTACAAGCCATACGTCATCGCGGCGATGATCTTCCTCGCGAAGGTCAAGGATCCCGCAAAGGCGCTGGAGGAGCTGGAAGCGAGAGCACGGAGCAGAAAAGAGTATTGATTTGGTGAATGGTGAATGAATAATGGTGAATGGCGTCGGGAAACGCTGACGTGTTTTTGATTTTCATAATCGGGTGAGGGCGGCAGCTCTCCATCAACCATTCACTATTCACCCGAAGGGTATTCAGATTATGAAACGAAAAATAGTCGTCGCCTTAGGCGGGAACGCCCTGGGCAAAAGCTTAACCGAACAGCTCGCGGCGGTCAAGACGACTGCCCGCGCGATCGCCGACCTGATCGAGGACGGCAACGAGGTCGTCATCACCCACGGCAACGGCCCTCAGGTGGGGCGGATCGACAGCGCGATGGCGGCATTGTGCCGCGAGGACAGCGCTGTCGAGCGCACGCCGCTGTCGATGTGCGTGGCGATGAGCCAGGCGTATATCGGCTACGATATCCAGAACGCCCTGCGCGAGGAGCTGCTCTCCCGCGGGATCCGCAAGCCCGTCGCGACCATCGTGACCCAGGTGCTGGTCGACGGCGATGATCCCGCCCTGCTGAATCCGACCAAGCCCATCGGCAAGTTCATGACCGCCGAGCAGGCGGAGGCTGAGCATGAGAAGCTCGGCTTCACCATGCGTGAGGACGCGGGCCGCGGCTGGCGCAGGGTCGTGCCCTCTCCCGAGCCGAAGAAGATCGTCGAGCTCGACGCGATTCGCGCGTCTGTGGAGGACGGCTCCGTCGTTATCTGCTGCGGAGGCGGCGGCATCCCCGTGAAGAAGGTCGGAAACTTCCATAAGGGCGTCGGCGCGGTGATCGACAAGGATAATGTCTCCGCTCTGCTCGCCGATAACCTGAACGCCGATATTCTGATGATCCTGACCGCGGTCGATAAGGTGAAGATCAATTACGGTACGCCCAAAGAACTCTCGCTCGACAGTATGACCCTCGAGGACGTGCGCCGCTATATCGCCGAGGGACAGTTCGCCCCCGGCAGCATGCTCCCCAAGGTCGAGGCGGCGGCGCGGTTTGTCGCGGGCGGCTACGGCAGAGTCGCCGTGATCGCTGAGCTTTTACAGGCGGGCGACGCCGTGAAGGGCAAGGCAGGCACCGTGATCTTCGGTGACTGAGTATTGATAACGTTATGTAAGGCTCCCGTGATCGGGAGCCTTTTTGCATTATCCGAACCCGCATAAATACTGGATTCCTACCGAGAGTAGAGAGCCTTTTCTACCCTCGGGATAGTTTGTTTTTCGGCGAGAGAATCAATGTGAGGGACGTGTAGAGAGGGTTTCGAGCTTTGTAGATTGAGTTTTCCGCCTCACATGAGTATAGTTAAATTAACAAGGCGGTACTGCTGAACTTCTAACCGATCATCCGAGTTTTGCGATGTTAGCTTTGCCGCCGAATATTCGGAGGAATGAACCATGAGCTTTAAGATTCTGACCGATACATCGGCTAATTTACCTACCGCTCTGTTACAGGAGCACCATATCAGCATTATCCCCTTCCACTACTCCATCGGCGACAAGCAGTATTCCTGCCTGAACACCGAGGGCTTTGACGGCAAGAAGTTCTACAAGGCGATGCGCCTCGGCGCGGATATCAAGACCTCCGCCATCAACCCCCAGTGCTTCGTCGATTTCTTTGAGGGCTTTTTACTCAAGGGCGAGGATATCCTCTTCATCAGCATGTCGTCCGGCATCAGCAGCTCGTACCACTACTCGGAGGTGGCGGTAAAGGAGCTGGAGGAGAAGTACCCCGACCGCAAGATCAGGACGATCGACACCCTCGGTGCTTCGCTGGGCGAGGGTATCTTTGTACTCAGGGCGATCGAGTACCGCGAGCAGGGCATGTCGATCGACGAGACATACAACCGTATTCAAAAGGAGAAGGCGTGCATGTATCAGGTCTTTACCGTTGACGACCTGATGTATCTGAAGAAAACCGGCCGCCTGACCGGTTCGGCGGCGATCATCGGCAACATGCTGCAGGTCAAGCCGCTCTTAAAGGGCAACGAGAACGGCGAGATCGTCAACTTCTCCAAGGTCATCGGCAGAAAGAAGGCGATCGACGGCATGGCGCAGCGCTACAACATGCTGGTTCAAAATCCCGGGGAACAGGTCGTGGGTATCGCCCACGCCGACTGTGAGGATGACGCGAATCACCTGATCAGCCTTTTGAATAAGAAGAAGCCGCCGAAGGAGATACTGACCGTGATGTACGAGCCCGTGACCGGCTCTCACGTAGGCCCCGGTACGCTGGCGCTCTTCTTCCTCGGTGACGATAAAGTCAGATTCAGATAACATACGGCGGGGCGGCACGTACCGTCCCGCGTTTTTTGCTGTTATAGCTGATACCGTAAGAGTGCAGTATTTTTATTGTAAAAGTGCAAAATCACTTGACAATTAACCTTAACTATGATACACTATTACTTGCTTTATGGAGAGATGTCCGAGTGGTTTAAGGAGCTAGTCTTGAAAACTAGTGATCCCGCAAGGGACCAAGGGTTCGAATCCCTTTCTCTCCGCCAATTGAATAATAAAGTTATGAACTTTACATACATGGAGGATTACTCAAGTGGTGAAGAGGCTCCCCTGCTAAGGGAGTAGGTCGCTAACGCGGCGCGAGAGTTCGAATCTCTTGTCCTCCGTTCGAATCTCTTGTCCTCCGCCAGAAAAAGGTCTGACGCTTTTGCGTCGGACCTTTTTCTCTTGCCGTGGGAAAGATTCGAGCCGAGAGCCGCGTTCTACGCGGCGTGAGCATTACTGCCGAGCGCGTCCGGTGGACGATAAAGCGAGAGCAGTAATGGTGCAGCGGTCGAAGAAGCCGAGCGAAAGCGAAGGCTGATTCGGAAACCGCAAACTGAGCGAATCTCTTGTCCTCCGCCAAACCCTGAAGGTCTCGAAAATGGCTTTTTAAGCCGTTTTCGGGACTTTTTCTTTGCGAAAAAAGATCCGAACTCTCGTCGTGCTCATAGTCTTGCTCATAATTTCAATTTTACTCTCCTTTCTTTGCGTTCTCAATAGTATTATAGAAGATACAAAGAACTAGGAAGGGGTAAAAGAACGTAATGGGAGAATAAGTATAAAAGAAAAAACTTGCCCTACCGATACTCTTGTGTATCGGTAGGACAAGTTTCTCTATTGATTAGCAATATAACTACATTATTTTGCAAAAATCACGTCATTATCTATTATTTGTAATGCTTGCTGCTCCATCTTGTATGCCTCGTATCGCTTCTCGTTGGCTTCAAGAGCAAGGTCATTGATTTGCCGCTGAATGTCCTTGTTTTTCAGAAGTGGGAAAGGAATACTGCTCACATGCGTATCGTCGATTTCATCCACAACAGAGCCATAAGTGTAATGCGTAATCAACTTATGCCCATAATCAGATTTAAGAAAGACACTCAAATATCCTGCAATATTCTTTTCAACAGGAACAATTCGAATTATATGATCCGAGGGAATCCAATGTTCCCAATGTTTAGGAACAAGAACAACTTTTCCTATTGTGCCACTTCTCGTAACCAGAATAGTATTCTGAGCAACTTCAAGTTTTTTCATCAACTTCTTGTGCTTTGTTCTGGAAAGATACTTTTTCCCCGATGGATCAAGTTCATTGATTTGTTTACCACCAATCAAAACACTTCCATAACCTTCTTCAACATACACTCTGGCAAATCTCGGAGGTAAAAGCACATCTTTGCTCACGCGACTATCACCGACAGTCGTAACTTCAGCTGCATATTTCTTCATGTGTTCAACAATCGCATCCACGATAGGAACATGATACGAAGCATCAACACGACCCGCCATCTGACTCAGCTTGACGCTGAATGTATCCACGCCTACATTTTTCTTGTAAAGTGCAACATCAAAATCGTGGATGTCTGGCAACTGAAGCTCATTTATCAACAAAGAAGTTGCCTCATCAATTAAAGCGTTAGATTCATCACGTAACTCGTAAGAACCAACAATCAAATCATTGATACGTTTCTTAATTTCAACAGGCGCATCAGGGATAGGCACTGTAGTAAGATGTTCTGGCTCAATGTGTGTAATAACAGCGCCATAACTGTTCGTAAGCAGTATTTTATTTCCTGTTGCGCTCTTCAGATATGCATAGATATATCCTGCATCATACGGTACTTTACAATCTATTCTCAGAAGATCATGACTAAAAATCCGATTGTCTAATGTCTTTGAAACAAAAGAAACCTTACCAATAGTCCCCGAACAAGTCATAAGAACCTGTCCAGCATGAACACGCAAAGCATCAATATCCGTCTGTGTTTTATGAGATAAATACCCATCAGGAGTAGGATATATATCTGTAATTGAAGACGGCTGATAAATGGGAAGGTCGGACTTTTCAAGCCAAATACGCTTAAATCGCCCGCATACATATGAATCGGCAAAACCATTCTCACCGCCGACCATCTTCACAGGATACTTCCCGTGTTCAACAGCAGCACGAGCGTGTTTAGCATCTACGTCAAACACGCTAGCCTCTAAACGCTTACCTCTGGAAACAACATCCGACAGTGTTACAGTGCAGAATTTTAGCGGTGACTCTGCCACTTCAACTTTTTGCACAACATCCTCTTGTAAGGCATATGCTACATTTCCGCTTACCATGCCAATCCCTCCTGTGCTTTCCACTCAGCAAAGATTGCAGGAACATCAGGTGTCTGGTCATCTTCAACCTTAACCTTCTGCTCATGGGCGACCGTTTTGGTTCCCTCACCTGTCTCACCCAAAACGAGAACGTTGTTCTTATCAGGAACAAGAATTTCATTGCCTTCTTTGTCACGCTTGAATAATGGATTGCCGCGCTTATCATGACCAATCTTTTCAACCATTGCCATGAAAATATTATAATCCGCCATCTGTCCGCTCTTTTCCTCAGCATCCTTTTGGGCTTGAGTTTTCTTCTGAAGGAACAGTACGGATGTCTGCGTTCCGTTACGAGGCTGGAACGTATCTTGATGCAAGTCAACGCTCGCTACAATACGATGATTCTGAATTAACCACTCCCTGATATAACCAAGTCCAGGAGAACCGAGAATAGAATCTGGAAGGACAATACCCAGACGACCGCCAGGAACAAGGAACTGTGTGCAGCGTTCAATAAATAGAATTTCTGGTGGAACAGAAGACTGAAGTCGCTCCGTCATCGTCCAAGTTCCATTCTTCTTATCATTCTCCCAAATATGAGCAAGGTCAAATTGTTCCAAAATGCTCTTGTCCTTAATAGGAATCTTGCTACCAAACGGGGGATTGGTAACAATCACATCAAAGAACTCAATCGACTTATGATTTCTGATAGAAGATTTCTGAACGCCAAGTGCTTCCGCAAGTCGCGTTCTGAACTCGTCGCTCCATTCGTGAGGCGGAAGCAAAGAGTTTGTCTGAAGAATATTTCCGCTACCGTCATTATTCATGACCATGTTCATCTTCGTTGCTTTCACAAGGTCAGGGTTAATATCAAAACCGAAGAAATAAGTACCCGCAACTTCTGAAATCTTATCTTGATACGCTCTAATCGTATCTGCATCCCAGTCCTTCTTCGGCACACCAAGTTCGGCAACGAAATTCTTTTCAATCTGGTCAATAACGTGTGTCATCGCGGTCACAACGAAACCGCCCGTGCCGCACGAAGTATCAACGACACGTTCGTTCAACTTCGGGTTAATCATCTCGACCGTCATCTTCATGACATTACGAGGCGTAAAAAATTCGCCGCGATCCCCGCGCAGATTCGCGCCAACAATCTCTTCATAGGCTTTGCCTTTAATATCAATGTTTGTATTCAGTAGACTATAACGCTGAAGTTCACTGACAATATAGGCAAGACTACGAGGAGTAAGTTTAATCTCATCGTTTGCATCAAAAATCTTACCATGACGTTTTTTTACACGCTTGAAAATCTTCGATATACGCTTCTTGACGGTCAACTGACCATCAGGATTAGAGCGCTCATCCGATGTTGTATAGAACTCCAAAGGATTAGGAATATTTCTCTCGTCCTCAATCTTACAGAAGATAACTTTCAGCAATTCAAAGAAAGCTGGCTGTTTCTGCATACCGTCATTCACATAGATGTGGTTATGACAGGTCTTAAACACAAACAGAAGGTTATCATCTGAAGCATTCTTTAGGCTCTTCCTGGATGGACGGTTAACAACATCCAGATTGCCATCAGCGGACGGAATATCATTATATTCCATAAACCCGATATTACCAGATTCATCAACTGTCTTACGGAATACGAACTTCTGAATACTGTTTGTCCACATACCCCATTCACAGTTGGGGCAAACCGACATATAAGACTGTAACTGTCCGATGCCATCCTTTGCATTACGGGCATCCACAGTCTCTTTCTTGCACTCAATAATTATTTTAATGTTGCCTTGTGTCTGATTATCTACATCTTTGTCCCAAATAACAATATCTGCACGTGGTTTTCTTGAGCCAATCTGAAGAGTATATTCAATCTTCACTTGAAAAGGAATATACTTATGCTCATTCACAAGACGCTTTTCAATCGTTTGACGAACATATTCTTCTGGCGTATCTTTACGGAACTTTCCGTCAATATAATCACATATTTTACCATCGGGGATAACGACAACTTTTTGATCAACCATTTTCCTTAACTCCTTATAAAACGCTTTATATCAACTGAAAGTGCCTAAACATAATTATTATAGCATCTTCCTTTGCGTTTGTACAGCCTTGTTGTTTAGATTTTTTGCATTGAGAAGCCGAGTATAACACGTTTAATAAAAATGACCCACGATCGTTTGATCTGGGTCATCATCGTAATTCATCAGCTTATCATCGAACTGCTCAATTACACTTATTTTGTTCTACTGTTGGTGCTTAATCATATTCTTGCTCATAACTTGCTCATAATTTTATGAGTAAAAATGAAGTAAACTGAAACGATTTGAAATGCTAATTTTTCAAAAACGGCTTGATTATGCGGTTTTTGCACCAAACTGAAATAAAATGACAGGCTGTTTGGATTATTTCGAATCTCTTGTCCTCCGCCAGAAAACAGGCTTACGCATCGGCGTGAGCCTGTTTTCTCTTGCCGTGGGAAAGATTCGAGCCGAGAGCCGCGAACACTTGTGTCGCGCGGCGTGAGCGTTTTGACCGAGCGCTTCCGGCGGATGAAGATGGGTATTTTCACTTTATTGTCCGTTTTTGTAAACCATAAAAAGAATATTTGTCGAATTACTTCATCTATCATTAATCATAATAAAAATGATAGATGAATTGATTTTTGATAGATGAAGTGGTATAATATCATCATCAATGACCGGATGGTGATATGATGCAGAAATATCCTTTTCAGATTACGTATCAAAACAATCTATTCCTCTCTGGCGATAGAGCAGAACACCTTGACGCTCGATCAAGTCACCGCTGTTATCTCCGGCAAGCGAGTCCTTGCGCCGCCGAAAGATATCGCAGAGGTGCAGAACGCGTATGAGATCTATGACCGCCTTGATACGCTGGATCCTTACTCCGTGGACGATCTTTTGCTTGCTCACGAGGTAATGACACGCGGATTGGTCAATGAATCGGGAGAGTTTCGCTCCGGCTCCGTCGGCGTCGTCGATAACCACGGCAATGTGCTTCATGTCGGTACACTTCCGGCGTATGTCCCCGGGTTAGTCTCGGAGTTGCTTGACTGGGTCAAAAATGATCCGCGCCATATCCTGATCAAAAGCTGTGTGTTCCATTATGAATTTGAGCTGATCCATCCCTTTGCGGACGGTAACGGCAGGATCGGCAGACTGTGGCATACGCTCCTGCTGTCAAAATGGAACCCGATCTTTGCGTGGCTCCCTATCGAGTCGATGATACATGACAGGCAGGAGGAATACTACCGCGCCTTCAATGCCGCGAATGTTGCCGTAGACTCAACCGTATTCGTCACCTTTATGTTGGAGGCGATCCGTGATACGATGCTCGAAGTGATCGACGGTTCTGTTTCTGTGAAACACAGCAAGTCGGAGAAAGCGGCTGCTCGGGAAAATACCGTGATGAATTATCTGCACGAGAATGGCGAGATAACTAACAGCGACGTTCGCGAACTTTTGAATGTTTCTGTTGCGACCGCAAATCGAATCCTCAACACGATGGTAGAAAAGGGATTGATCATCCGCTTCCGCAGTGGCAGGTCATGGGCATACCGTAAACGATAAAGAGATCAAGAAGTCAATAAGTACAGAGGGCGGTCGAAGGGTCATCTATCCTGATCACTTCTTGCTTTAGGTAAACGACGACGTTGTTCTTTTTTTCGTTGAACAGTGAACTGATACGCTCAATGAATCGTTGGACTACATCAGGGAAATGTTCTATCCCTCGCAAGAACGGACGGCACTTCTCTGTCAGCTTATCATAGCGCTCTTGCAATCGATTGAAAGCACTTCGGTATTGATTCGCTTGATCCTGTAAGTGTTTTGCCTTTTTGCGAAGATCATGGATTTTTACTCTGCTTGTTATTCCTTCTTTAGCGAGCGCAATCAGCTGACCGTAATCATCTTTCGTAACAGAATAATTGCCGGTAAGAGGATTCTTCTTGCCGGCAGTTTCAATTTCCTGAAAAGTTTTTGAGATACCCTTTACAGGTTCATATTCTATTTTAGCTTTCTGAATATTGCTTTCGATTTTAGCGAGGCGTTCTTTATCCATGTTGATCTGGTGTTGCAAAGAGGTCAGATGTTCCGCGGTGCTGCCCTCTCTGCCACGGTCAAAGCCCGTGAATCCGTGATCGGTCATATGTCGGAAGAATTCATCCTGTAAGATACTGTAGGACGGTCGGAACTTCGGCTTGCCGTTCTTTCGCATGACCGTCTCACCGCTTTTGGTCAATAGCGGCTCGCGAGATTCCCACTTCTTTGAGTGGCTGATCTGCCGGATGACCTCTTTGACTGTTCCGACCAACGTAGGATCTTTACACCGTTTGCTCCATCGGATCTCTTTCTCAACCACCGGCAGGGCGATCAGATGCATATGGTAGTGATAGACCGGATGTCCCAGCTCGTCGCTGACAGCCTTGTTGATCTCATCCGCGTGCATAACGGCAGAAATGATATTTTCCTCACCGTATTTTTCACAGGCATAACGGTATGCCTCGGCAAAGAATTCTTTTGCGTATTCATAGCCGCCGTGCTCCTCAAAGTACATGGTGTTCACATCGAAGATGATTTCGTCGAACAGCACCGCGTCAGCTCTCAGCCCACGGCGTGAGACCTTACCCTCAGCCTCCATATCTTTGAGAATCTGCATATAGGCTTTATCCCCGGGACTCTTGAAATGAACGTTCATCGGGATCCTTTCGGGTACAACATTGATGTTGCTGTAGTCGCTGTTCTTTCTTTCGTTATGCTTTTCTGCCGCGCTGATTTTAGCAGCCGTATAGGTCTGCACTCTGGCACAGCTCATATTGATTTTTGTTTTAGATATGTGATTTCACTCCATTCATTTTGTATAAATGCGCATGTATGGTAGCCTTATACAAGATTCGTTGAATCTGTATAACCCACTATGACACTTTCAGCGCTGCTGTAAAGATGTCGTGGGCAAGGGCTTTCCTCCCTTGACCCTCCGCTCAGTTTGTTTTGAATTCCGGGTCTGTATAAGATGCTTTGTTGTGCTTTTTTTGATTGGCTGTCGGCAAAGTCCAGTACCAGATCATACCTTCCTTTACGGACACAACGCCTGCGTTTTTCTTTGCCTTTTTGATCGTCGATTTCTTGAAGCCTTTGTCTCTCAGAAATCCCTCGCACGCAGTAGCATTCAGCTTACCGGCTTTCATCAAATCCAAGATGAAGGCTGTAGCCGCTTCACACTCAGCGCTCGGTCTGCCGAGCTTCGGAGCGATTGAGGAAAAGGCTTGCTCCGCTGTCATCTCGATCTCGTCAATGAAGGCGATTCCTTTTTCTCCGACCTCAAAGAGGATCGCCGAGCCTGTCGGTGCAAGATTGGATTTCACCTGTACCATCACGCGCTCGTTCGGATTCTCTTTATTCGGCGTTCTTGTGATCGCCAGAATACTTCGAGCGACGCCGGCAATATCTATCGAGCCGGACGTCCTATAGAGAGGAGAAGTCTCCCGCATTTTGTTCATGTGAGCAATGACCACGATCGCGCAGCCTGTATCTTTAGCTACCGCAATCAGGTGATTGAACTTGCTGCGCATTTCATTGGCAGCGTTCAGAGAACAGCCTTCGCCGATATACGAACTCAGAGGGTCGAGGATCAATAACCTTGCTCCCGACTTTTCGATAGCTGATCGGATACGGTCATCATCGAAGGTTAGGCTTTTCTCAGTCTCACGGATGAACAGCAGCTTATCCCGGTCGCCGTCTGAGGCAATAAAGCGTGGGACTACAGTATCGTCCGCGTCATCCTCGGTCGTCTGATAAATGACCGTCATGGGTTCGTGTGTTTCTTCGTCATCGGCAAAAGGAAATGGCTTGCCCTTTGAGGCAAGAGCCGACAGCGCCAGCATCAGCTGACTTTTGCCGTCGCCCGGATCACCCTGTAACAGCGTGACCTTGCCGAATGGAATGTACGGGTACCATAGCCATTCCACTGACTTCGGCGTGATCTCGCTCGCCTTGACGAGCTCCAGTTCTGTCTTCTGTTCTTCCATAGTTTGATTTTGTCTCAATACTTCTTTCTCCTTTTTGATAAATATAGCGGACATTCGATGACAATAGCACGAAAGCTTTGTTTGCAGTCGTGCTCGCATTTGCGACACAGTGTGTTATACGTTCTGCGTCCTTTGTCGTTCAGAAAGAACGACCATTCCAACTTTTGCTTTTTTGACATTCGCGGCATTCAGCCACCTCCTGAAAATGTGCTCGACCTCTCGGTCGGCGTTTTATATTACCCAAAAACGCGCAATAAAATAACGCCTAAAACCTCTCTGAATTGTATCGTTTCGGAGCGGTTTTAAGCGTTTTTCTTTGTCCTGTTAGCGCCCGGTAGAAACGACCAAATCGGGCTCAGCAAAAATCGCCAAAAACGGTTCAGAAGAAAGCGCCAAACGACGATGTGTATAATCGAAATAA